>CAMKMD010000011.1 GCA_946413815.1 uncultured Ruminococcus sp. | reverse complement strand
AGCTTAATATTGAATTTCGGTATTTCATGTACAGGATAGGTGGGAGACTGGGAAGCAAGGGCGTCAGCCTTTGTGGAGTCAACCTTGGGATACCACTCTTGAGGTGCTGGAATTCTAACCTGTGGCCCTGAATCGGGTCAGGGGACATTGTTAGGCGGGCAGTTTGACTGGGGCGGTCGCCTCCTAAAAGGTAACGGAGGCGCTCAAAGGTTCTCTCAGCATGGATGGAAACCATGCCTCTGAGTGTAAACGCAAAAGGGAGCCTAACTGCGAGACTGACGGGTCGAGCAGTAACGAAAGTTGGAGTTAGTGATCCGGCGGTATGTGAGTGGAAATGCCGTCGCTCAACGGATAAAAGCTACCCTGGGGATAACAGGCTGATCTCCCCCAAGAGTCCACATCGACGGGGAGGTTTGGCACCTCGATGTCGGCTCATCGCATCCTGGGGCTGAATTCGGTCCCAAGGGTTTGGCTGTTCGCCAATTAAAGCGGTACGCGAGCTGGGTTCAGAACGTCGTGAGACAGTTCGGTCCCTATCTGTCGTGGGCGTAGGATATTTGAGAGGAGCTGTCCCTAGTACGAGAGGACCGGGATGGACGCACCTCTGGTGCACCAGTTGTCACGCCAGTGGCACAGCTGGGCAGCTAAGTGCGGAACGGATAAACGCTGAAGGCATCTAAGCGTGAAGCCGGCCTCAAGATAAGATATCCCTTCGAAAGAGTAAGACCTCTCAAAGACTAAGAGTTTGATAGGCCTGAAGTGTAAGCGTGGTGACACGTTCAGCTTGCAGGTACTAATCGGTCGAGGGCTTTAACCTTTTGATTCATGTTTTTCGTTCTCTTTCCTGTTGATTACTGCTTTTCTGTTCAGTGAGTTCCTTTAGTCGGTGTTAATTGCTCAGAGGTCACACCCGTTCCCATTCCGAACACGGAAGTTAAGCTCTGATACGAAGATGATACTTGGCTGGCGACGGCCTGGGAAAGTATTTCAATGCCGGCACAATTTGAGCCTGTTCTTATTTAGAACAGGCTTTTTTGCTATATGTAAGGAGGTTTTATCATGGGCAAGAAAAAGGACAGATCCGTACTCGTCATATCGCTTTTGTTTGCAGTATTCGCTGTAATACAGTGCAGCACCTTTATCATGGCTGGCGATGATTTCTGGTGGGCTTACGTTCCCTCTATCAAAGATATTTATGGTAATACTGACACTAATCCGAATGGCCGTTACCTGACTAATTTTGTTACATACTATATTGCACATATCCCTTTACTTCGCCCGCTGATATGTGCGCCCTTTTTCCTTGCTTTGTACTTCCTTATTTCCAAGATACTTATCAGAGGGAAAAAAGACAGTTTGCATGCTTGTGGGTATTCTGCTATAAGTATATTACTAACCCCTCCTGTTATTCAGATACTTACCTCAAACTGGATATCCGGTTTTACTAACTATGTTTTTTCAATTGTTTTCAGTCTGATCTATGTTCTGTACTGCATTCCGATGTTTAACGGGGATCAGGTCAAGAAGCCCGCTTTTTTTGCTTTTCCTATGCTTATTCTGGGATTTGCAGGCTCTTTTTGTGTCGAAAACATTTCAATTTACAACGTTGGTATCGGTATATTCTTTGTTATATACTCTTTTGTTCGTTTTAAGAAGGTCGGTCTTTCAAATATTGCCTTTCTGATCGGTTCTGCTGTCGGAATTTTTATCATGCTTCAGAACAGGAATTATTCTCAAGTAATGGAAACTTCTGATGCTGCGGGTTTCCGTTCAGTTGAAATTGATTACTCAAATATCGCAATGACATTTTATGTTGATCTGCTTCCGTTTATTTCACGTTTGTTCTTTATCTGTCATATTATCATTGCGGTTTCGATTATGACATTATACTTTAAAAAGTATCACAGTTTAGGTGGAAAAGGTGTTCCTAAGTATGGAAAGCTTTTCATGATCATTATTGTATCTTTTACTGTATACACGGTCTTAGCCGCAATTTCATTAACTTTATATTCTCTTACCTTTGCGTTCAAAGTGAATGCCATTGAAGTTGCATTTGCCTTCCTTGATCTGTTTGGTCTTATCTATATGGCGTTTGTGCTGTTTGATAAAAAAACGTTTACAAGGATACTATTCTTCCTTTGCAGCGTAGTTCTTGTTTCTGCACCTTTTCTTGTGGTAAAGCCCGTTACTCCTCGTTGTTTCTATGCCACATATGTTTTCTGGGTGTTGACTGCCGGTGAATTTATGCTTGCTGCTTTACGCAAAGCTAAGCATTATAACTCTCCTGCATTGAAATTCACTCTGATCACAACGTGCACAACACTTGTTGCTTTCTTTTCCATCGCCAACATAACTAATTTCTACGTTGATAATTTAAGAGTAGATTATATCAAAGAGCAGATAAGCGAGGGCAGCAGGACGATTGAGCTTATTAAGCTTCCCTACGACGATTATTCTATCGATTCCATCACAAATCTTTCAACACGCGATGAGGATATGGCTTTTATCATTAATGAAAAATCCCTTTCCTATGCGGATTTCATGCTTTCTTACTGGGGTATTACAGAGGATATGTCAGATAAGAAATACTTAACCATCTCTATTCGCGATTACTTCACAGCTCACGAAGATGAATAATAATGACAACGGCGGTCAGGATCTCTCCTGGCCGCCGCTGCCGTTAGGGTGGTTTATATGAAAGGTTGGGGATGTCTTGTTATATGGCTGGCTCTTCTGTCGGCTGGGTATTTCGTCTGCCCCTGCCGAAGCCACCGTCTGGTGTCCGGATCTCGCCGTTTTCATCAGTGGGCATCTGGAAATCCTGACCGCCGCGGCCGCCCATTGGTCCGCCGCCGGGCATACCGCCTTCTGCGGCTTTTGCTGTTATCTCCTGACCGCCTGAGAGTATTCCGCCTGTGATGATGAAGAATCCGTCCGTCTGTGTCAGCATCCTGCTGCCGCCTGTTACTGTGCCGCCGGTGCAGGCCTTGCAGTCTGTACAGTTCTGGCCTGCTGTACCGTTTGCGGCGATGAAGGATACTATAACTTTGCCCTCGTTATCAACAAAGGTGTACCTCTGTGTCAGGTCTTCGTTGCCGGCTGTCATGGTTATGATGCTGGCGCCGTTGTAGTTTATGCTGCCGCCAGAGTCGCCTGAGTCGAGGGGCTCCTGACCGTTGGCGAATACATACCCGCCGTTCAGGTTGATATCGCCGTTTGAATCGAATGCATCGTGGTCGCCTCTTGCGGAGTTTACTACTGCAAGACCGCCGTTTATGTTGAGCGTTCCTGTGGAGGCTGACATCATTCTGCCGCGTCCGGAAGTGCTGCCGGAAGCTGTTTCTGTCTCTCCGCCTGATGCGTTGAAGCCGTCATCATCTGAGATGATATAGACTGTTCCGCTGTTCTGATTTATGGTAACTCCTTCGACACCTTCGTAGCAGGTCTCAATGAATATCTGAACTGTATCAAAGCTGTTTTCCGCCTTCTCGCCGATATTCACAGCCGCTTCGGAGTGTATGGCGTCATCGCCGGAGCTGATCGTGAACACGCCGCCGGTGATATCGGTATCGCCGTCTGAATGAACGGCGTCATCGGCAGAATCTATGGTGAAGGTACCGCCGCTTATGGTTATGGCAGCACCGGCTTTGAGGCCCTTTGCGCTGTCAGATGCCGTTTCCTCAGCTGAGGTCGTATCTTCCGCAGCGTCGCCGCTGTCAGCGTTCCTGCTGCCGGAGAAATCAAGGTTTGAAAGAGCGGTCATGCTGCTGCCTGAGCTGCTGCTTTCCGTTGCGCCGGAGCTTCCGTCCGCATTCTGACGGCTGCCGGAGTTCTCTGACTGTGAAGGATCAGAATCCTCCCAGTCTGCCGGAGGTGTCTTTTTCTCATACTGCGATGGATCGAAGTCATCCCAGCCATCGGGGGAAGTCCTGTGGTTGAAGTATGAGCGTGCAAAATCATCCCAGCCCTCAGGAGGAGTCATATTCTCAAACATGGAGGGGTCAAATTCGCCCCAGCCCTCGGGGGGAGTCATATTTTCAAACTGTGAGGGATCGAATTCGCCCCAGCCTTCGGGCATGGTCATATCTTCAAACTCTGAGGGATCAAAGGCCCTTCCGAAGCCGCCTCTTCCGAAGCCGCCGCCGAAGTCATCGGTATGCTCTTTTACTGAATGCGAGTAACCGCCGCCGGAAAGGATATCTATAGTTCCGTCCTTCACGGTAATATCTGAATATGCCTGTATTCCGTCGTTGGCAGAGGTGATGCCGAACTCTCCGTCCTCTATGTATACAAATCCCATTCCTTCGTCAGTAGCGTTGGTGGACTTGATACCGTCCTCTCCTGCGCTGATGCTTACTTTACCGCCGGCTGCTGCAACATAGTCCTTGCCCTTGATGCCGTCCTTTGCTGCGTCAACAGTGATAACGCCGCCTGTTATGACGATATCGTCCTTGCTCTGTATGCCGTTTCCCTCTGACTTTACTTCAAGGCTGCCTGAGCCGTTGAGGGTAAGGCTGTCGGAGGTGTATACACAGGCAGGGGTATCGCTGTCTGCTGAGCCGCCGGAAAGGCTGTTTTCGCTGCCCTCTTCAAGGGTCAGGAATATCTTGTCGGAGCTGATGCCGAGTATTGCAGGGCCGCTCTTGCAGGTGATATCAGCGCCGCCGAGAACGAGCTGCACCTTGTCCTTGCCCGCATCAACGATGATCTGTCCGTCGCTGAGTGTGCCTGATATAAAGTAGACGCCCTCTTTCCTGATGGTTACGCTGCTTTCGCCTGCCTCTGCGCCCTTGCCGTCAACGCTGACTGCACTGCCGCTGAAACTGATATTCGCAGTCACATCGCTGTAGGACGGATCAAGGTCGCGTTTCGAGAAGAGCGTGCTCTCCGCCTTTTCTGCGGCGGAGGTGCTTTCTGTTTCCGGTTCTGCTGCGGCTTCTGAGGAGGTCTGCTCTGAGGTCTCCTCAGCGGTTTCATCAGACACCTCTGATGAGGTATCAGCTAACTCCATCACACCGGGGACAGCGCAGCCGGCAGCTGTAACTGCCACGGTCATGGCCGCAGCCATAGCGCAGACTCTGTATATCATATTTCTTTTGTTTCGCATAAGTAACACCGCTTTCTTACCTGACTGTTCCCCTGAAGTAGTTTATTTTTCTCTTTGTTAACATTTTAATGCCGGGATATGTAAAAATGGTGAAAAGCCGCTGAAAGGACGAAAAAAGATAGGTGGAAATATATTTGCTATTTTCGCCCTCTTGTGTTATAATAGTGTAAATACCATCTCATCCTATCATTACAGGAGGAATGCTTATGAAGCTTCTTGCCATAGACGGAAACAGTATCCTTAACCGTGCATTCTACGGCATCAAACTGCTTTCCAACAAGAAGGGCGTATACACCAACGCCATCTTCGGTTTTATGAATATATATATGAAGAACTTTTCCGACGTGGAGCCGGACGCCGTTGCTGTTGCCTTCGACCTCAAAGCGCCTACCTTCCGGCACAAGGCCATGGATTACTACAAGGCCAACCGCAAGGGTATGCCGGAGGAGCTTGCACAGCAGCTGCCCCTCGTCAAGGAGCTCCTTACCCTTATGGGCATAAAGGTCATCGAGTGTGAGGGCTTTGAGGCGGATGATATCCTCGGCACCCTCTCGAAGGAGTGCTCCGACAAGGGCGACAAGTGCTTCGTCCTGACGGGAGACAGGGACAGTCTCCAGCTTATAGACGATAACGTTACCGTCCTCCTTGCCACCAACAAGGAGACAATACACTATACCCCCGAGGTCTTCCGCAGCGATTACGGCTTTGAGCCTATACGTCTTATCGACCTCAAGGCACTCATGGGCGACAGCTCCGACAACATCCCCGGAGTTGCGGGCATAGGTGAGAAGACAGCAAAATCACTCATCACCGAGTTCGGCACCCTCGAGGGAGTATACGCCGGCTATGCGGATTCAGGCCTTACCAAGGGCGTCAAGGCCAAGCTGGAGGCCGGAGAGCAGAGCGCAAAGGACAGCAAATGGCTGGCGACTATCGTGCGCGATGCGCCCATAGGTGCAAAGCCGGAGGACTGTCTCCTCGGCGAGCGCGACGAGGCAGGCATCAGCAGGCTCCTCACAGACCTTGAGATGTACAAGCTGTTGGACAAGTTCGGCATAGGCGCATCGGCGGGAGAGGCCGCAGAGGACGAGGCTCCGGTGGAGTACACCCCAGTAGAGCCGGTATTCTATGAGCTCAGCGATATCATACTCATGGGGCTGACTTCGTGCAGCTACCTCTTTGACGGCACACACCTCTGCGTAAGATGTGAGGACAGGATATATACAACAGAGGATGAGGCTGTGATAAAAGCCTTCCTGTCTTCGGACTGCCCCAAGGTCACAGACAGCGCTAAATCCCATTACCGCTGGGCTATGGCACATGATACGGAGCTGAGAGCCCTCAGGAACGATGTGAGTATCTGCGGATACCTCCTCAACTCCTCCGGCACGGATTATACCTGTGAGAAGCTCTGCGCCGAATACAGGGTGCATTACTACAGCGAGAACGGCGAATACGCAGACCTCCTCTCCCTTGAAGGGCTTTCCGCAAAGCTCCTTGAAGAGGTGGAGAAGGAGGGGATGCTCAGTCTGCTCAATGACATAGAGCTGCCCCTGACGGAGGTGCTCGCCTCCATGGAGCACACGGGAGTGCGCATAACCCAGGCAGGTGTGCGGGAGTTCGGCACCTTCCTGACGGAGAAGATAGAAGAGACACAGCAGATGATATACGACGACGCAGGACATCCGTTCAATATCTCCTCCCCGAAGCAGCTGGGTACTGTCCTCTTTGAGGAGCTGGGTCTGCCCTCGGGCAAGAAGACCAAGAACGGCTACTCCACCAATGCGGATGTACTGGAGGGGCTGAGAGACAAGTCACCCATAGTTGACAACGTGCTGAAATACCGCCAGTACACCAAGCTCAATTCCACCTACGTCACGGGACTCCTTGACAAGGTGGCAGAGGACGGCAGGATACACACCTCCTTCAGGCAGACGGAGACACGTACCGGCCGTATATCCTCCACAGAGCCCAATTTACAGAATATACCCGTCCGCACGGAGCTGGGTGCTGAGATGAGAAAGTTCTTTACCGCAGAGCCGGGAAGAGTTCTCGTTGACGCCGACTACAGCCAGATAGAGCTGAGAGTCATGGCTCACCTCTGCGGCGATGAGAATATGATAGAGGCCTTCACCACCGGCGAGGATATCCATACCTCCACGGCGGCGCAGGTATTCGGCCTTGAACCGGAGAGAGTGACTCCCGAGATGAGAAGCGCCGCAAAGGCGGTAAACTTCGGCATCATCTACGGCATAGGCGCATTCTCCCTCTCCAAGGATATCGGCACCTCCGTAGCGCAGGCAAAGAGGTATATCGCCGACTATCTTGCAAAGTATCCCAAGGTGCAGCGCTTTATGGACGGCGTTGTGGAGACTGCGGAGAAGACCGGAAGTGTAGCTACAATGTTCGGCAGAAAGCGCCGCATACCGGAGCTTGCATCCTCCAACAAGGTATTGCAGGCCGCCGGAAAGCGTATCGCCATGAACACCCCCGTACAGGGCACGGCTGCCGACCTTATCAAGATAGCCATGGTAAATGTATACCGCCGTCTGAAGAAGGAAGGCCTTGATGCAAGGCTCATACTCCAGATACACGATGAGCTCATCATCGAGAGCAGCATGGACTGCGCCGGCAAGTGTGCTGAACTGCTCAGGGAAGAGATGATGAACGTATACAAGATGAAAGTGCCGCTTTCCGTAGACGTGCATCAGGGCGAGAGCTGGTACGATGCCAAGGGATGAGAGCTGTGATAGTCAATAAAACCACGTATACCGAAAAGGATATGAAGTTCATATACTCACACTGGAAAACTCCTAAGAAGAAAAAAGATGTGTACATGATACTCTCTCTTCTGGTCGATGTGTTAATGATATTCTGGGGAATACATTGCATCAGGAGCTATAAGGAATTCGATACACGATTAGTACCGGTCTGGTTCCCGTTATTCATCATTCTTATGCTGCTCCTGCCTTTGCACTCGATCTTCAGCGTTGTAAAAAGAGCAGTCAGAAATAAAAAGAAAAGCACCGACTGGGCGGCAAAGCTGAGAGCGGTGAGTGAGGAGAGGACATTTACATTCAGTGAGGACAGCGCAGAAGTGCGGAGCGTAACTGACGGCGTGGAGTATATCAAGAAGTACGGCTATGATAAGCTGACAAGGCTCTATGTCGGGGACGACAGGATATATGCGGTAATGAGAACAAATAACAATGATATCTATATGCCGGTGCATGATGACGGCTATGTTGAAGGCTCAAAGGAGGAGCTCATCTCCCTCATTGAGAGCCATGGAGTCAGGAGGGAAGAAATATGACTGAATACAGACAGATAACTGCGGATGAGCCGGAGAAGATATACATTGCCCTGTCCATGCTGGACAAGGCCTGCGTGGGGGCTGACGGCTGGTCGGAGGCCTCCTTCCGCAGCGAGTGTGCAAAGGATAACGGCATAGTCCTTGCGGCCTTCGAGGACGGCGAGCTTGCCGGACTTCTCTCGGGCTATACCGCCGTGGGAGAGGCGGATATAACCAGCGTTGCGGTAGCTCCGGCGTACCGCCGCATGGGCATAGCCCGTGAGCTGGTGGAGCGCTTTGAGGCTATGCTGCCGGAGGATACAGAGGGTATCTTCCTTGAGGTGCGTGTATCTAATGCCGGCGCTATAGCGCTGTATCGGAAATGCGGATTCGATGAACTTTCTGTCCGCAGCCGTTTTTACTCCTCACCGGAGGAGGACGCTCTGGTAATGAAAAAAGAACTCAGGAAGGGATAATAATGCTTATTTTAGGTATAGAGAGCTCCTGCGACGAGACCGCCGCAAGCGTGGTAAAGGACTGCCGGACGATATGCTCGTCCGTCATCTCCACTCAGATAGAGGAGCATAAGAAATATGGCGGAGTTGTGCCGGAGATAGCCTCACGCCGCCACTGTGAGAATATACTCGGGGTGGTTCGCTCCGCACTGGAGCAGGCTGACGTCGAGCTCAGCGACCTTGACGCCGTGGCCGTGACCTACGCCCCGGGACTTATAGGAGCCCTGCTGGTGGGAGTGAGCTTTGCGAAGGCACTTGCCATGTCGGCAGGAAAGCCCCTTGTGCCGGTGCATCATATCGCCGGACATATCGCATCCAACTACCTCACCCACCCCGGCCTTGAACCGCCATATCTCTGCCTTGTGGCCAGCGGCGGACACAGCCATATCATCGAGGTGCTGTCCTATACGAAGTTCCGCGTAGTCGGCCGTACTCGTGACGATGCAGCAGGGGAGTGCTTTGACAAGTGCGCGAGGGCTATGGGCTTCCCCTATCCGGGGGGAGTACACGTAGACAGAGCGGCGCAGGAGGGCGACCCGAAGGCATTCAGACTGCCACATCCGGCCGTTGCGGGCAGCGAGTTCGATTTCTCCTTCTCAGGCCTCAAGACCAATGTAATAAACCTCCTGCACAATGCGGAGCAGAAGGGCACAGAGATAAACAGGAACGACCTCTCCGCAAGCATACAGTCCACCATTGCCGGAGTGCTTACAGAGAAGACCATGAAGGCGGCAGAGGCACTGGGATACGAGCGTATCGCCCTTGCCGGAGGAGTATCTGCTAATTCGGGAGTGCGTGCGGCACTGTCTGAGGCCTGCGCAAAGAAGGGCTATGAGTTCTTCATGCCGGAGAAGAGCCTCTGCGGCGACAACGGCGCCATGATAGCCTGTCAGGGCAGCTATAACTTCCTTGCGGGCATAACTGCGGACGAGAGCCTCAATGCCATAGCTACTCTCTCTATGGAGGATATCTGACATGGCTGAGAAGAAAAAGGCGACGAACTGCGAGACCTGCACCAACTACGTCTATGATGACGACTACGAATGCTACGTATGCATGGTGAACCTTGACGAGGACGAGATGTACCGCTTCTTACAGGGCACCAACTACAGCTGCCCCTACTACCGCCTTGATGACGAGTACGGAGTAGTAAGGCATCAGAACTGAACCACACCGCTCACGCCGCCGGTATCGAGCTCCGGAGCCTGAGCGGTCTTTTTATCGCTCAGGAGGGCAGACAGGACGGTGACTATATCGCATTCCGGCAGCATACCCTGCGCCTGTGCCTGCCTGACCGAGCCGCTCAGCTGCTCCGGCGGGACTTCAAGGAGGATGCTCCCGCGGCCTGCGGCAGCGATACATGAGGGAGGCAGCTCCCACTGCGTGAAGAGCTCCGACAGGGTATCGGCGGGGGGACAGTCCCCGAGTATGACAAGCTCCGTGAAGCCTGTGAATATCTCACGCCCGAGACAGAGCTCTGCGGCGGATAATGCCCCGGCGGGGGTGTCTGCGGATACCTCCACCGGCTCTGTATCCGGGAAAAATGACAGGGTCATCCTGCCTCCGTCTATGGCAGCAGCTCTCAGGTAGGCTTTGTCGTGTACCGTGCCTTCACGGCAGGATGTGAGTGAAACGGCCGCAAGCAGTGCGGCGGTTATGATGCGCTTCATAGTATGCTCCTTTCGGATATAGGGGAATAATAGACAAAATACGGGCTATACAGCCTTTTTTGTTCTATATGGCGGGTATTGAAATACATGGCGAACTGTGGTATAATAAAATCTGTACGACTATTTGAATTCAACGGAGGTCTTTTTATGAAAAGAATATCCGCATTTATCGCTGCCTGTGCTCTTGTGGCAGGCGCTCTTGTATCATGCTCCTCGGGCGGTCAGAGCAGCGTCAGCGAGGCAAAAAGTGTAAGAGTCAGCAAGGCACCTCTTGACCAGGCGCTTATAGGAACATGGAAAGGCGATGCCGCAGGCTACCGTTTTCAGGACGACAGAAAGGTATCCCTGCTGATGGACCTTTCCTCGTCCCTGCATTTCAATAAGGATGGCTCCTTTGTGCTCTCGGGCGAGACTTACGGCAAGGACCTTGTTTCCTTCGACGGTTCACTGCTGAAGGCGACCTTTGTATACGAGCCCGGTGACGGGGAGCAGGTCGATGAGGAGATGCTCGAGCCGGTAGACGTCATAGAGCTCAGCAGAAAGGGCGAAGCCGACAAGGAAAACCTCGACGGCCTGTACGAAGTTGTGGGCGGCGAGTATGTCAGCATGATAGCCGCAAACCTTGCCATCGACCCGGACAAGCTCACCCTCGAGGCAGAGATAGACGGCGAGAAGCTCAATATCACAGCTGTTGACTACTGCGACTATGAGGTAACGGACGGACTGCTTGAGATGTTCAGCGAGAATATGCAGTTCGTTGACGAGAATGCGACATCGGTAAAGTATAACTATGAGATAAACGGAGACGAGCTGAAGCTGACCTATCTCGGCGAGACCGGAGATGCCGGCAGCGAAGCTCCTGTTGAAGTACTCAGAAAAGCGGAATAAAGTTCACACTACTACACGGAGGTAAGCTATGAAATACTGTATCAGAAACGCCGCAGCCCTTCTGCTTGCAGGTGCAGTGCTCTGCGGAGCAGCCGGATGCTCTTCAGCCGGGGGCGGCCGCACTGTAAATAAGTACCCCGACGGCAGCCTTGTAGGCGAATGGACGAATTTTGAATACGATGCTGTTCTCGGACAGGATGGCAGCATCAGTGTTGAGACTGATGTGAGCGGTCTTATATACTATATGGAGGACGGCATCCTTATGGCAGACGGCTATGAGATACCCGCCGCAAATACAAAGAACAACAACGGCGACCTTACAGTCACCGGAGATATCACAGGCGAGGGCGATGCTGTCCTCCTGGAGCTGCACCGTACAGGAGATACCCTTTCGGAGAGAAAGGAAGTCTTCGACGGAGTATACGAGATAACCGGCGGAAGCCTTAAACAGCGCCTTTTTGACGAGTATGCAGGCGGGATTTCCGAAGATGTAAGCCTTGTTATCGACAGGGGCAACTGCGAGCTGAGAATGGGCGGCGTAGGCACCTATACACAGAAGGGCGATGAGCTCACCCTCAGCGGCGATATGCTCGCACAGGCGGGCTACACCCCCGAGAAGACATCAGGACTTTACTTCGTTCTTGAGAATGACAACGCATATCTTCATTTCGCAGACGGCACAGTCGAGGCCTTCAGGAAGGTCGGCTGAGACGCGGTACAAGGGCTGAGAGCGGAAGCACCAGCAGGGGCAGCAAAGACACCGCCCCGCAGAAGCCCTCCGGCAGCCCTGAGATAAGTGCGCCGGATAACGGCAGGGAAAGTACTGCGATGCAGCTCCTGTACCGCAGTGAGGGTGCGAGTCTGCCGAGGATATGCGTGCAGCACACGCCCTGAACACTGACGGCGAAAAAGCCGGCGGCGATAAATACCACCATGAAGAGCGCGTCGATGCGCTGAGCGGGGAAGGGCTGTATGATATGGGCGGCGGTGACAGCCGGATGCTCTGTGAGAGCCATTATCCCGCCGGCAGAGAGCATCACTGTGAGAAAGAGGGCAGCTGTGACAGCTGCTCTTCCCATGAGCCATGCCCGCCAGGAACCCTCCGGTGCGGTACGGCTGAGGACAGCAAAGGCACCGGTAGCTGTACCGGCTGCAAGCCCTCTGATCACTTCCTCGCGGAAGCCTGAGGCAGCGGGGATATACAGCAGATCCTCCCAGTCCTCTGCGTCGGCGGAGAGCAGCTCCGTCAGCGTGACAGCCATAAGGCAGAAGGCTCCGGCAGCGGCTGCGCATACTGCCGCACGGGATACTGGGCGGATACCTGAGGAAACGGCGTAGAGACTGACAAGAGCGGTCAGGAGGACCACGGCAGTCCCGCCGGCAGGAGCAGTGATACCGCCGCAGGTACGGCGCAGCATATCATAGGACTGCCCTCCCTGTATCAGCAGGCAGAGCAGCACGATACTGAGGCATACACTGCCGCAGGGCCGCCGGCATCTTGTGAGCAGGAAGGCAGCGGCAGCGTGCAGGGCGGTGCCGGCAAGGAAACCGGCAAGGGTGCAGAGTGATATGCAGTCCCTGATACACAGCAGAGAGAAGCCGTCAGTGAGCAGAAGAACAGCTGCAAGCTGCGGCTTTGTGAGCCTATTCATGGTATTCCTCCACTGTGAAGCCCCGCCCGAGCATTTTCCGCATACCCGTGCGGGAGACGGTATCCCCCATGCCTTTCCTGTAGAATGGCGAGAAGGGGGCAGTGAAGGGAAACCCGAAGGTCTCGGTGGCACATACGTTTATCAGCACGGCACAGGCCAGGAGACTGATACCGAAGAGCCCGAGGGTGCCGCCCGCAAGGAGGAATCCGAGGCGCAGGACGGTTATCTGCGGGTCGAGCTGGGGCACCACCATGCCGCCGAGGACGGCAAGAGCCGTCATGGTGAGCAGGGGAGTGCTGACGAGCCCGGAGGATACGGCCGCATCGCCTATGATTAGGCCGCTGATAAGACTGACTGCCCCGCCCACAGGCTTCGGCAGCCGTACACCCGCCTCACGTATGGCCTCATACATCATCAGCACCATTAGGGATTCGGTCATGATGGAAAGAGGCGCCTCCCGCTCGGCTTCGGCAAGGAGCATGAAGAGAGTGGTGTTGAGCAGCTCCTTGTGATACATTACCACGGCGGCATATACCGCCGGCAGCAGTACGGCAAGAATGAAGGATATACCGCGTATCCACCTGAGAAAGGTGGCGTACCAGGGCTTGAAGGCGTAGTCGTCAAGTGTCTGGAAGCTCTCGCAGAGCAGCCCGGGCACGGTCACGGCGAAGGGTATGCCGTCAGTGAGTACAGCCGCCCTGCCCTCGATAAGCCGTGCGCAGAGGACATCCGGACGCTCCGTGATGCCGGTCGAGCTGAAGAGCTCGAAGCGGCGCTTTTCAAGAAAGGGGCGTACATACCCCGAGGAGAGAACGGCCTCTGCCTTTATACTGCCGAGAGAGCGGCGCACGCCGTCTATAAGCTCCTCCGGCACCCTGTCCTTCATATAGCAGATACATACATCAGTGGGAGAGCCTTCACCGGCCTGTGTGAGCTCCATGACCAGCTCGGGAGTGCGCAGACGGCGGCGTATCATGGACATATTCGTTCGCACCGTCTCCGTGAAGCCCTCATGGCTGCCCATGATATTGCCCTCGCCGGAGGGCTCCTGTATACCCCGTGTGGAGTACCCCTGCACTCCGAAGCCGAGAGCGCGGGTGCTGCCGTCCGCAAGGAGGACGGCAAAGCCGGAGTACACAAGGTGCAGGAGAGAGGAGTAGTCCTCTGCCGTGGGACGGTCGGCAGAGAGGAGCATATCATCTTCAATGTGCCGGAGCAGAGCCTCCGCAGACGGCATGGGCTCTATACCTGTGACAGGGGCAAGTATGAGCTCGGCAAGTGTCTGGGTGGAGAACATACCCTCACAGCATATAAGGGCGCAGTTTATCTTTCCGGTGATGAACCGGTTTGTCAGTATATCGGAGGAGCCGCCCGTAAGCTCTTTTATGCGTTCAAGGGACGCTGAGAGCTCCGGGAGCAGCCTTTCTTTATTATCGTACATCATCTCACCTCGGATATAGTATGTCACGGGGAGAGCAGAATAAACGCATTTCGCAAAGGAGTATACCAATGAGTATTTTTGATGTGTTCGACCGTATCTCGCAGAATTCGCCTGCGCCGGGAGGTAAAATAGAATATGTGATAGCCGGTCTCGGCAATCCGGGCATGGAGTATGAGGGGAGCAGGCATAATGCCGGCTTCTTCACCATAGATATGCTTGCAGAGCAGCTCGGCACGAGCATCAGCCGCCTGCGCTTCAAGGGCAAGACCGCAGAGGTCACCATAGAGGGAAAGCGTTGTCTTCTCCTCAAGCCCACTACCTATATGAACAACAGCGGCGAATCCATAGTGCAGGCTCTCGAGTTCTACAAGGTGGACGCAGAGAAGCTCATCGTTATCTATGACGATATATCCCTCGATCCCGGAAAGCTCCGCATACGTCGCAAGGGCAGCCACGGCGGCCATAACGGTATGCGCTCCATAGTCGAGCTCACCGGCCGCGAGGACTTCCCCCGCATAAAGATGGGGGTAGGCAAGAAGCCCCATCCCGATTACGACCTTGCAAAATGGGTGCTCGGCAAATTCTCGAAGGAGGACGCCGCTCTCCTGAAGCAGGCCGCTGAGAATGCCTGTGAGTGCGTGAAGCTCATGGTGCAGGGCAAGACCGATGAGGCCATGAACAAGTATAATTCATAAGACTATCCGAAAAACCGGCCGGGGAGGCAGTATGGAAACTATTTTCAGTTCAGTATTCAGCAGACTGCAGGGCTTTAAGAGCGTGCAGGAGTCAATTGAAAAAAGGATATCACCTGTCTCTGTGACAGGTCTTTCCCATATACACAGGGCACAGCTCCTGCATACAGTTTCCGCCGGCGGCAGGATAAGCCTTGCCGTGACTGCGTCCGAGGCTGAAGCAAAGAGGCTCTGTGACGATATAAACATGATGGCGGGGGAGAGCTCTGCCGTATTGTTCCCCTCAAAGGAACTGGTATTCACTCCGGCGGACAGCTCCAGCCATGAGTATGAGTATATGCGCATCTCAGCCCTCAGCCGTGCGCTCAGGGGCAGGTGCGGCGTTATATGCGCCAGCATAGAGGCTGTCATGCAGCCGGTCATACCCGTAGGCGTCCTTATAGCCGCTGCCATGGAGATAAAGACCGGACAGGAGCTGAGTCTCCGTGAAACGGCGGAAGCCCTTGCAAGGAGCGGCTATCAGCGCTGCGAGAAGGTGGAGGGCCCTTCACAGTTCTCCATCCGCGGCGATATCCTTGATATCTACCCCGTACAGGCCGACCGCCCCGTGCGTATCGAGCTATGGGGCGAGACCGTCGATTCCATAAGCGAGTTCGATACGGATACACAGCGCCGCAGCGACCCCCTTGAGACCGTTGAGATATCACCGGCAGGGGAGATACTCTGCGACGGCAACGAGCTTGCCGACAAGATAGAGGAGCTCTGCAAAAAAGTGCGCGGAAAGCACGCTGCTGCAGTCCGCGAGCATCTCGGCGCCGATGTACGCAGACTGAGAGCCGGAGAGATACTTCCCCACAGCGTGAAGTATTCCGCCCTTATCTACGGTGAGCCTTCCACAGTATTCGATTACATAGACGGCGCCGTATTCTTCAGCGACTATTCAGCCATAATGGAGGCAGCAGGAGGCCTTACCACCCGTTTCTCCGAGGATGTGAAGATACTCATGGAGGACGGACAGCTCTGCAAGGGGCTTGACGGCTTCTTCCTCGAGCTGCCGCAGGTGCAGCTTATCGCCGAGAAGAAGGTATGCTTCTATATGAGCAGCTTCCTGCAGGGCGGCGAGCGCATCAGCTATAAGCGTCTTATAGGCTTCGAGGCCATGCAGACCTCTGCCTGGGGCGGCGAGCTGAAACAGCTCACCGAGGACCTGCATGACTACATCTCCCGCAATTGGCAGGTGATACTTGCCGCCGGCAGCGAGAAGACTCTGCCCATACTCCGCAAGGACATAGAGGATGACGGCATACCCTGCGACCTGATGAGTGATGGTGTACAGCCGCAGCCGGGAAGAGTAGTACTCATGGCGGGCTGCTTCAGCGGCGGAGCTGAGTATCCGGAGATACACACCGCCGTTATGACACAGGGCAGGCAGACGGAGAGCTCCGGCAAGCGCCGCCGCCCGAAGAGAAACAAGGCGGAGGAGATACGCAGCCTTGCGGATATCACCGAGGGCGACCTTATAGTACACGTATCCCACGGTATAGGCCGTTTCATAGGCATACGCAAGCTGGAGCTGGAGGGCGTTACCAAGGACTATATCACCATACAGTACGCCGGTACGGATAAGCTTTACATACCCGTCACACAGCTCGATATGGTATCGAAGTATATCGGCCCACGTGACGATTCGGGAGTAAAGCTGAACAAGCTCTCTTCCAACGACTGGCAGAAGACGCGCTCCAACGTAAAGCGTGCCGTGAAGGATATGGCACATGAGCTCATAGCTCTCTATGCCAAGCGCGAGAAGAGCGTGGGCTATGCCTTCTATCCCGATGACGAGATACAGCATGATTTCGAGAACCGCTTCCCATACGTGGAGACCGATGACCAGATACAGGCCATATCCGAGATAAAGGCGGATATGGAGCGTCCGAGACCTATGGAGAGGCTTCTCTGCGGAGACGTTGGATTCGGAAAGACGGAGGTCGCTCTAAGGGCGGCCATGAAGTGCGTCCTCGGCGGAAAGCAGTGCGCTATACTCGCACCTACCACCGTACTCGCCTTCCAGCACTATCAGACGGCCCTGCGCCGCTTTGAGCACTCCCCCGTGAATGTGGAGCTCCTTTCCCGCTACCGCACCCCGAAGCAGCAGGCGGAGATAATAAAGAAGCTGAAGGACGGACGTATTGATGTCCTTATCGGCACCCACAAGATAATACAGAAGAGCGTGCAGTTCCGTGACCTGGGCCTTGCCATAATCGACGAGGAGCAGCGCTTCGGCGTTGCACAGAAGGAGCGGTTCAAGGAGGCCTTTACGGGAGTTGATGTGCTCATGCTCTCAGCTACCCCCATACCCCGTACACTGAATATGGCCATGAGCGGCATACGTGATATGTCAGTACTCGAGGAACCTCCCCAGGACAGATACCCCGTTCAGACCTACGTCATAGAATACAACACCGCCGCTGTGGTGCAGGCCATAGTCAGGGAGCTGCGCCGCGGAGGACAGGTATACTACATACACAACCGGATAGAGACCATACAGGGCTGCGCAGGACGGCTTCAGGAGCTTCTTCCCGATGCACGCATAGCCTACGCCCACGGCCAGATGAACGAGGACCAGATGTCTTCCATATGGCAGCAGCTCGTTGACCACGAGATAGACATACTCGTCTGCACCACCATCATCGAGACCGGAGTTGATGTCCCGAATGTCAATACCCTCATCATAGAGGATTCCGACCGCTTCGGCCTTTCCCAGCTCTATCAGCTGAGAGGACGTGTGGGACGCTCCAACCGCAGGGGCTACGCCTTCTTCACCTACCGCAGGGACAAGGTGCTCACGGAGATAGCCTCCAAGCGTCTTGAAGCCATGAAGGAGTTCACCCAGTTCGGCAGCGGCTTCCGTATAGCTGTCCGCGACCTTGAGATAAGAGGTGCGGGAAGCATACTCGGCGGCAGTCAGCACGGCCACATGGAGGCTGTCGGCTACGATATGTACCTCCGCCTCCTGTCCGAGGCCATAGCAGAGGAGAAGGGCGAGAGACCTGATAAGGTGCCGGAGTGTCTTGTGGATATACAGATAGACGCGCATATCCCCGAGAAGTATATCCCCAGCCTCAACCAGCGCCTTGACATCTACCGGAAGATAATGTATGTCACCACGGAGGAGGCAAGGCTGGACCTCACCGATGAGCTCATAGACCGCTACGGCGATCCGCCGAAATCCGTCCTCGGACTGATAGAGGTATCCCTCCTGAGAAATCAGGCGGCACACCTCGGCATAACGGAGATATCCCAGAAGAACGGACAGATGTACTTCTACACAGAATACCTCGGTCCGGCGCAGATATCCGCTCTCGGGAAGGCCTACAAGGGTCAGATAACCTTCAACGGCTCCGGCAAATCCTACGTATCGGTCAAGCTGACCCCGAAACTCCGGCCCTTTGACCTTATGAAGCAGGCAGTCGGTGTCATAGCATCTGCGGCTCAGGATGATACACCTGTGCAAGGTGCATAAAAACAACACAAGTGAATTGTGTATGCTGACGGTTTACTTTGTTTAATAATTATGGTAAAATGAAGTTGTGAAAATCGTTCTATCATCTGAAACGCTCTCTGCTGTCAGAGGGCGTTTTATGTAATAAACGGAGGGATAATATGGATATAAGAAAACTTACGGCAGGTATCATGGCGCTTGCTATGGCTGCTGCGGCTTCCGGCTGCGGCGCAAAGCCCGCTGAGCCCGAGCAGACACCTACAGAGCCTGAGACAGAAGCAGTCACAGAGGAAATAACAGAAGAGCCCACAGAGGAGCCCACCGAACCGGAGCCTCCGCACCCCGTTGAGGCATCGGACCCGAATGCCATAACATTTGATGACGGCAATTTCAGCTTTGCTTCTCCCAAGACTACGGACGATGATTCCGCACAGGGCACTCTTGAAGTGGTCGAGGTGGAGGGCAACCCCATGCTCCGCTTCACTGATGACGGAAACAATCTCGACAAGGGTACAGTACAGAAGATACAGATAGACGCAGCTATGCTCCTCACTCCCGAGGACCTTGCAAAGGTCAAGAGCGTGGAGATGGATATCTACGCCGATGCCACAGGCTCAAAGCTTGATACCGAGGAGGCAACAGGCGTCAACGCTCCCGGCTGGATAGGCGGAGGCGGCGGAGCCAATGTCTCCGGCGATAACTGGTACCAGTTCGGCGAATGGAGCGGGGGAGAGTACAACTTCCCCATGTCCGGCCCTGTCCATGCGGAGTTCAAGTTCCTGCTCTACAAGGGCGGAAAGCACTGGGACGAGACCATGACCGAGGCTGCCCTGCTGATAATGCGCTGGGGCGCACAGAATGACGGCAATTTCTATATAGACAATATAGTATTCTATGACGAGGAGGGCAACTCCCTTCCCATAACCCTCTCAGAGGGCTCATCTTCCGGGCAGGCGGAGGTCGCCCCTGAGATCCTTGACGACGTGGCCGGCGTTGACGGCCTTGCAGAGGAGGTCAACGAGGATGTGCAGGGAATGGTGGATTCCGTAAACTCAGCACTTGACAATATCGATGCCGCCGGAAGTGAAGATGGCGAGTGATATAGGCCTTGTTCTCGGCGGCGGCGGAGCGAAGGGCGCATATCAGGCGGGCGTATACAAGGCTCTCTCAGAGCTGGGCATAGCACCGCAGATTGCAGCCTTTTCCGGCACCTCCGTAGGAGCGCTGAACGCAGTGCTCTTCGAGTGCATAGGCACTGAGGCGGAGGAGGTATGGCTGGGGCTGAAGTCCTCAGATCTTCTCCACGTAACGCCGGGTCAGCTTCAGCTCCTTGCAGCGGGCGGACCGGCTAATGCGGCGGCGCTCACGCTGCTTATGGGGCTTCCCTTCTCACAGGGGGCAGTCTCGGAGCTGATAGACAAGTATATCGATTTCGATGCCATAAAAAGGCCGGTATACGTTACCTGTCTGCGCTCGAAGCTGAGACTTCTCGCATCCCCGGAGAGAAAGGCGGAATACTTCCAGCTCAATCAGGTCTATCCCTGGTATGAGCCGGATCAGCAGAAGGATATGCTCCTTGCTTCATCGGCGCTGCCCCTTGTGTACTTCGGTCTCAGCGGCGCAAGGATAAGGGGCTTCAATGACAGGTTCTTTGACGGGGGATATACCGACGAGGGGGACAACCTCCCCATACGTCCTCTCTATGATTCCGGCATCAGGAAGATAATAGCAGTGCCGCTGACCATGGAGCCGGAGCTTGAAAAACAGCACGGCTTTGAGGGGGCGGAGATAGTGAACATCATCCCGACGGAGGATCTGGGCGGACAGGTCACAGGCCTGCTCTACCTCGACCACGACAAGGCGGAGCACGATATAAAGCTCGGCTACGATGATACGATGTTACTGCGCAGGCGGCTGCTTGCGCTGGCAGAGACGTAACAGAAAAAAAACAAGCCCGTGAACGGTATATGCCGTTCACGGGCTTTTTATCACATCATCATATTATCGTCCGGTGAGTAGTAATCAAGCGGTTCGTCTTCGAGGGAGAGCTTTTTGACTGTCTTTATCGCAACAAAGGTGACAACGACTTCGAAGACCATGAATACTAAGAAGAATATGCCGGCATTGCTGGAGATATCTATGCAGAAATCATAGAATCCGTGGGTCAGCACAGGTATCACGATCGCCTTGATGAGGTTCTTCTTTGCTCCCTCCTCATCGCCGTAGCCTCTGCACTTGCGTGCGATGCCGTAGTAGCATCCCATGAATACTCCGTCTATTGCATGGCCGGGAACTGAGAGCAGGCCGCGCATCACGGCGGTGCCGAGAGTTCCGCTGAGTACGTATATCACGTTCTCAAAGGCTGCAAATCCGAGGGATACAGCAACAGCATAGACCACAGCATCAAAGGTGTAGTTGAACTGCGGGGAATGCCATGTCTTCTTCTTGAGAACTATGTACTTTCCGAGCTCCTCCGAGAGAGCGACGATAAGGAAATTCTCTATCGCCATATAGGGGAGAGTGCCTTTGGAAAAGACAATGCCGAGTATCATGGAGAGCAGCAGCTCTGCGATACAGGCGGTCACGATGGTAAGTCCTCCGAACAAGAACAGATTTGAAAGGAGCTTTATCGGTTCCTTCTCCACCTTGTCCTTCTTATATATGTATACCATGAGCAAAGCTGCCGGCAAAAGTGCTGCGATCAGTAATATAGTCATATTTATCCCTTTCTGAAACAGCGCTCCGTCATGGAGCGGAATTGTTCTTCACAGGCCTCAAAGGCTCTCAGCTGCACACACAGCTGCCTTGTGCGTTCAAGGCATTGCTCCGGAGTCTTGCTGCGGAAGAATACAGCGCCTCTGAGATAGTCGGTGAGGTAGCGTATGGCAAGCTCAGCCGTGACGTAGATAACGCCGTCATAGAGCGATCTCTCCTCCTCAGCAGAAAGAGCGCCGCCAAGTCCTGCGGCAAATCCCTCTGTCAGCTGCTCTGCGGCAGGGATATCGCCCGCACCGGCAAGGGAGCGTATAAGGTCGCCGTAGTCAACGGCGGCATAGCTGTACATCACGTTGTCCAGGTCGATAGCCGTGCCTTTCTCCGGTACTCCCGTCAGAACGAAGTTATCGCCCTTTGCATCGCCGTGTATGGGCCGCAGCGGCAGACCTCTGAACACCTCATATACCCGGGAATACCATCCCGTGAGAAAGTCTGAAATACCCTTTGTCTCCGCGGAAACGGCGCTGTCCCTCAGGGCATCCGTCATCTGCCGGAAATGGTGTGAGATATCGTGGAAGCCGTCAATGGCTGTATCGAGCAGCGGCTTTCCGTCACCGAGGGTGCGCATGAAAGCACCGCAGGAATATCCCGTGCAGAAGAGAGCCTCCTTTGCGGATACTCCCCCTTCGGCATAGCGGTACATACGCCATACAGCTTCATCAGAGCGGAGGAAGAGCCCTCCCTCCGGTGCGCTGAGGTATTCAGGGACGCTTATGTCCTTTGCGCTGCGCAGGCAGCGTATGACCTCTGAGAGGTTGTTTTCTACCTTTCCGGGAGAGGTGAATACCGCCGGATTGAGGGATTGCAGGATGTATCTCCCGCTGCCGGATGTGACAAGGCAGGTGCGGTTGATATGTCCCGTATCAAGCTCTGTGACGGTATCTGCCCTTACCCCGAAAACAGCGGCAAGGCTTTCCGGTGTCATGCGGCGTCTCCTTTGCAGCGGTCAGTTCTTGAGACTGTGCATAGGTGCGGGGATGCGTCCTCCGCGGTTTATGAACTTTGCAGCAGACTGCTGACGGATAGGCATAACAGGGCCGCTTCCGAGAAGTCCGCCGAATTCGAGGGTCTCGCCCTCCTTCTTTCCGATAGCCGGGATAAGGCGGACAGCGGTGGTCTTGGTGTTGACCATTCCGATAGCAGCCTCATCTGCGATTATGGCAGAGATGGTCTCGGGAGTGATATCACCGGGAACAACTATCATATCAAGGCCGACTGAGCATACAGCAGTCATGGCCTCCAGCTTTTCAAGGCTGAGCACTCCTGCAACGGCAGCGTCTATCATGCCGGCATCCTCTGATACGGGGATGAATGCGCCGGAGAGACCGCCTACAGTAGAGGAAGCCATTACGCCGCCCTTCTTTACAGCATCGTTGAGCATTGCAAGGCAGGCTGTGGTGCCGTGGGTGCCGCACATCTCAAGGCCCATCTCCTCGAGGATATGGGCAACGCTGTCTCCGATGGCCGGAGTGGGAGCGAGGGAGAGGTCAACGATACCGAAGGGAACTCCGAGGAGCTCAGAGGCTCTTGCCCCTACGAGCTGACCCATGCGTGTTATCTTGAATGCGGTCTTCTTGATGATGTCCGCAAGCTCGTTTATGGAGGCGTCGGGGTACTTGCTCAGAGCAGAGCGTACAACACCGGGGCCGGATACGCCCACGTGTATCTCGCAGTCGGGTTCGCCGGGGCCGTGGAATGCGCCCGCCATGAAGGGGTTATCCTCTACGGCGTTGCAGAACACTACTAGCTTGGCAGCGCCGATGCACTCGCGGTCGGCGGTCATCTCGGCTGTCTCCTTTACTATCTCGCCCATGAGCTTTACAGCATCCATGTTGATACCGCTCTTTGTGGAGCCGATATTGACGGAGGAGCAGATATTGTCAGTGAGGGAAAGAGCCTCCGGGATGGAGCGTATCAGCGCCTCGTCGCCGGCAGAGAAGCCCTTGTGTACAAGAGCGGAATAGCCGCCTATGAAGTTTACTCCGCAGGTATCTGCAGCATTCTGGAGAGTAAGTGCGAACTTGACGGGATCCGCTCCGGGGCAGGCGGCAGCGAGCATGGCGATGGGAGTTACGGAGATACGCTTGTTGATTATCGGTATGCCGTATTCCTTCTCTATCTGCTCACCTACGGGAACGAGCCTTTCCGCACGGGTAACGATCTTCTCATATACCTTCTCGCAGGCCTTGTTTATATCAGTATCGATACAGTCGAGGAGAGATATACCCATAGTGGTGGTCCTTATATCAAGGCACTCGTCCTGTATCATCCTTATAGTCTCAAGTATATTGTATACGTTAAGCATTATTATTTCCTTTCATGGAGACAGCCGTCTCAGATAGTGTGCATGGAATTGAAGATATCTTCGTGCATGGTGTGTATGGAAAGGCCGAGCTTCTCGCCCAGCTCAGTCATGCGGTCTACCATTTCAGAGAAGTCATTTTCCATGCCGGTGATGTCTACCAGCATTATCATGGCGAACATATCCTGGAGCACGCTCTGAGTCACCTCTATAACGTTTGCGCCCATATCAGCGCATATTCCGCTGACCTTGTGGAGAATGCCTACGTTGTCCTTGCCTATAACAGTAACTACTGCTCTCATATTGATTACCTCCGATGAAATATATATCCGGAAATACCGGACTTACTGATATCCATTATATCATATTATGGGAAAGTATTCCACTGTTTTTAATGATTAAATAATAAAATTAAAGAATCCTCTTTATTTTTGGCTCGCTATATGTTATAATTAATCTTATACACCAACGATATCTTAAAAAAGAAATATAAAGGATACTGGAGGGAACAAAATGAACATGATAGATTGCCACACACATACACAGTACTCAATGGACTCCGAAGCCGATATCATCGCCTGTGCAGAGAGAGCAGCGGAGCTCGGCCTTGCAGCTTGGGCGGTCACCGACCACTGCGAGTGCGATGCCTGGTACTCAGAGGGACACTACAAGGCCAAGGATACCATAGACTATTTCGATTACTGCAAATGCTTCTACGAGTCTGTTGAGGCGGTCACGGCTCTCAAGGAGAAATACGCCGGAAGACTTGAGATACTCTGCGGAATAGAGATGGGTCAGCCCCAGAGCGACCCCGCCGTTGCAAAGATGATGACCGATGACAAGCGCCTTGATATTATAGTCGGCTCCGTACACCGCATCCGCAAGGAGAAGGATTTCTACTGGATAGACTATGAGCGCATGACCATGGACGGCATCTATGACCTCCTCGAGCGCTATTTCCTCGAGGTGAACGAGATGTGCCGCATGGACTGCTTTGATGTACTGGGCCATCTTACATACTGCCTCCGCTACATGAAGCAGAGAAACGGCATAGAGGCGGATATAAGCCGCTTTGACGATATCATCGCCGACAGCTTCCGCATCCTTGCGGAGAACGGCAAGGGCATAGAGATAAATACCTCCGGTCTGCGTCAGGGCTTCGGGGAGACATTCCCGAATCTGAAATACGTAAAGCTCTTCCGTGAGCTGGGCGGAGAAGTCCTCTCAATAGGCTCCGATTCCCATACGGTGGAGGATATAGCAAAGAACTTCGAAGATGCGGCAGATATGGCAAGAGAGGCCGGCTTCACAAGGCTCTGCTATTTCCGTGAGCGTAAGCCGGTATTCATCAGTATAGACTAACTCCTTCATGGGAGAGAAAAGAAAGGATATGATACCATGACTGACAAGAAGCACGCCATAATAAGCATACTCCAGCAGAACGCCCGTATCTCCGATACAGCGCTGGGCGAGGTGCTCGGAATGACAGCCGAGGAGGCAGCGGCAGAGATAAGGAAACTCGAGGAGGAGGGCATAATCAAGGGATACAGCGTTATCCTTGATGAGGAGCTCTACGACAAGTCACTGGTATATGCGACCATAGAGCTGAAGGTAACTCCGCAGAGAGACTGCGGCTTTGATGATATAGCAAAGACCATAATGATGTATGACGAGGTGGAGAGCGTTACTCTCATGTCCGGCGCCTACGACCTTGCTGTCGAGGTAAAGGGCACGAACCTCAAGGATATCGCACTCTTCGTGTCTGAGCGCCTTTCTACAATAGACGGCGTCCTCTCCACGGCAACTCACTTCATCCTGAAAAAATACAAGGAAAAGGGCATCTTCATCGATAAGGAAGAGCCGGATGAAAGGGGACTCGGTTAAAGGTGATAGACTACAGTAAGGTGCTGTCGAAGAAGATACAGGGGATAAAGCCCTCCGGTATACGAAAGTTCTTCGATATTGCAGGCACTATGGAGGACGTTATCAGTCTCGGCGTCGGCGAGCCCGATTTCCCCACTCCCTGGGTGATACGCAAGGCGGCTATCAAGGTGCTCGAGCGCAAGCAGATAATCTACGGCCCGAACAAGGGCGTTATGCCGCTCAGAAAGGCAATATCGGACCGCATAGAGCAGAAGCACGGCGTAAAGTATGACCCCGACAAGGAGATAATCGTTACAGTCGGCGGCTCGGAGGCTATCGACCTTGCCCTCCGCGGGATCCTTGACCCCGGCGACGAGGTGCTGGTGGTAGAGCCCTGCTTCGTATGCTATGCTCCCCTTGTTGAGCTTGCAGGCGGCGTCCCCGTCACCGTGCAGACAAGGATAGAAAACAACTTCAAGCTGACGGTGGATGACCTGAAGGGCAAGATAACCGACCGCACGAAGATACTCATACTCCCGTTCCCGAACAATCCGACCGGCGCCATCATGACGAAGGAGGACTTAGAGCCCATTGCAGAGCTCCTCAGAGGTACGGATATCATAGTCCTCACAGATGAGATATACTCCGAGCTCACCTACGGCAGGAAGCATTTCTCCATCATCGAGCTGGAGGGTATGCGCGAGAGGACCATATACGTAAACGGCTTCTCAAAGGCCTATGCCATGACAGGCTGGAGACTGGGCTATGTCACAGCTCCCGCCCCAATAATCACACAGATAGCCAAGATACACCAGTACGGCATCATGTGCAGCCCCTACATAAGCCAGAACGCCGCAGTTGAGGCGCTTACCTCCTGCGATTCCGAGATAGAGAAGATGACGGACGAGTATAACGCACGCCGCAGATACTTAGTAAACGAGTTCAACCGCCTGGGCCTGACCTGCTTCAACCCGGAGGGCGCCTTCTATGTGTTCCCCTGCATACGCAGCACAGGCCTTACAAGCGAAGAATTCTGCGAGAGACTGCTCTACGAGGAGAGAGTTGCAGCAGTTCCCGGAAGCGCATTCGGCGAATCCGGCGAGGGCTATATGCGTATATCCTATGCCTATTCCCTCAAACACCTCATGGAGGCTATGAGCAGGATAGAGAAGTTCCTCGGGAAGCTGGAGGCTGAGAAGAATGGCTGAGCTCAGGGTAAAGACAGCGGCAAAGATAAATCTTGCCCTCGATGTGACCGGTGTCCTTGACAACGGCTATCACGCCATCGAGAGCGTATTCCAGACCGTGGGCATATATGACGAGGTGACAGTCAGCTTCACACCGGCAGAGAAGACAGCTATAACCGTTTCCTGCGATGTGCCGGAGCAGTTCGCCTCCTCCGACCCGATACCCTGCGATGAGCGCAATATCGCATACAAGGCGGCAAGGATATTCCTGGAGGACAGAGGTCTTACCGGAGAATGCCGCATACACATAAGGAAGGGCATACCCTCACAGGCCGGCATGGGCGGCGGAAGCACCGATGCAGCGGCTGTGATATACTGTCTATCCGTCCTCACGGGCACAGAGCTCACAGAGGAGGAAAAGGCCGCACTGGGCAGCCGTCTCGGCGCAGATGTACCCTTTTTCTTCGCCGGCGGAACGGCATACGTCAGCGGCATCGGCGAGAAGATAGTCTCCGCCCCGGATTATTCCGGCAGGCTTCTGGTAATGGCCAAGGGCAGCGAGGGAGTTTCCACAGGAGAGGCCTACCGCAGGATAGATGCGCTTGAAAGCCCCTATCACCCCGATACCGCAGGGCTTGTGAAAGCGCTTGCGGGATCCCCCGACGAGGCATGGCAGTATTTCGGAAATCTCTTTGAGCAGGCGATACAGCTTGAAGAGGTGGATAAGCTCAAATCGGCAATGCTGAACAAGGGCGCCCTCAAAGCCAACATGACAGGCAGCGGTTCAGCGGTATTCGGGCTCTTTGAGAGCACTGCGGAGGCTGAGACCTGCGCCGCAAAGCTCCGCTCCTGGGGCTACTGGGCAGAGGTATGTGAGACTGTCGGAAAATCTTTCATAATTATTGACTGAGCCATTTCTTTATGGTATAATGATGATGTAAGAAAAAGCCATTATACCGCAAACGGAGGTAATAGCTATGTCTGATAACAATATCTGGGACGAGAGAGCAGAACTCGGATTGGTCCGCTATATACTTATCAGCGGCGAGGGCATAACCAACAGATTTCTCGGCATGGGGATCACAGCCACAGGACGTCTGTATGACCTTGCAAAGTCCAGTGCGATAAAGGGCGCGGAGTCCGTTACCGTTCAGAATGACTGGTCAAACAACTGCGACCTTGTTTTCAAGGGAGCAGCACTGCTCGACTTCCTGCGTGAATACTACCCTGAATACTATCAGAAGAATACTGACGGCATAGTTCCGGATGCAGAATACTCTATAAACTGCGTCGACCTTTCATAAAACAAAAAAGGACTCCTGCGGGAGCCCTTTCCGTATCAGCTGGATTCTGCCCTGCGGTGTGACGGCGCCGCACCGGCAGTATGGGGGTGTAATGATGAAAAGGATCATATCATCAGTGCTGGCCGCTCTGTGTGTGCTTTCGCTCGCTTCATGCGGATACAGCGATGCAAGGCAGAAGGCAAAGGAAAGAATGGAGAAGTACGGACCCGCCTTTGAGCAGGCGGTAAAGGATGCCTACGGTGACGATGTGGAGATAAGGGGAATGAAAAGCTCTGTAAACGGATATACGGACGGAGCATTCCAGACCTCGTTTTCCGCAGGAGCCCTCACCGGCAGGATAAAGCTTGACGGAAAGACCTACAAGGTGCAGTATAACGACCTGAGCCATACTCTGTCCGACAACGTGCATTCTGACGCTATCGCAGGCGAGGTCATAGCTTCTCTGCCCTTTGATGCTTCAAAATACATCAAGAAGAGCTGCCCGCTGCCTATGCTTGAGGCGGATATAGATTCGCTCAGCAAGCTTGTCGCTTCGGAGAACGATGTACGCTTCAGAGTCTCTATAGTTACCACCGAGGATATGTCTTCCTATAAAGACAAGGATTTCCTCGCTATTCCGAAGATAAAGGAAATAAAAGAGAGCGACAGCTGCAATATCTGCATTACTGTTGCCTGCCTTGAGAGAAGGAGCGCCGCACAGGCCAAGTCTCTTCTCAATGCCATTGCGACCGGAAATGTACATTTCAGTTCGGGAACACATCCCGATATCTCTACCCGCAAGGGCCCGAAGGACGTCTTTGAGGAATACGACCTGAAGAACGTACTGTATATCGACTTTGCGAACGGGCAGAACGTTGTGCTTACGGAATAGATTATCATGCGGACGGCAGATGCCGTCCGTTTTGCTTGTCAAAAAGTCGGTAATGGCAGAAGTCAGGCGGGCGGATGTGGGCATCCGCCCTGTTTATCTGTGAATGTAAGGTGTATATAAAGACTGACAGCCGTGATATCTTTCACGGCTGTTTTGTACATATTCAGTTAGCTGCGTAATAGGGGATAGCCTTTGAACAGAGCCAGTCGCACCAGTCGGGGTAGTATTCTGCCAGGGGGTGAACGCCGTCAAAGGTATAGGCTTCTGTGAGATATCCGGTGCTGTCCTCGAACAAGGGGTTGATGTCTATGTAGAATACCTTCTTGTTGTCTGCAAGCTGTGCTATCATGCTGTTGAGAGTATTTATAGCCGTGTTGTTGATGACATTCGTCTCAGCTGACATGGACACCCTGAGGTTTCCGCAGACATAGACGATGGCGTCAGGCTGATGTGCCTTGACCTTCTCGACAATGGCACGGTAGAAGGTGAGGACGGATTCAAGGTCGTTGCCCACCTCGTTGATGCCCAGCATGATGTAGACCTTGCCGTAGTGGTTGCTGTCTATCTTGGTATCGAAGGTAACGCCGTCAACGGCCTCGTTGTTCTTGGTTATGCCGGTGGCGGAGAGGCCTACGCTGCAGAAGTAATCGGCGTTCTTGAGGGTGCCGTAGTCCCTGAGACCTACCGTTCTCGAATCGCCTATGAAGAGCGCGTCATCAAAGTAGGACTGGTCTGCGAGTATGAAGCCGTTGTAGATCTCGGCAGATGCTGTTGCGGGAGCCTCGGTAGCAGCGGCAGTCGCCTCAGCCTGCTGTGTTGCATCCTCGCCGGTGGGGGTCTCCTTGCCGTCAGCCTCCGTAGGCTTTTCGGCGGAATCCTTTTCCGGCTCGGGCTGAGCGGCATTGCCGGGCTTGACCTGAGTGCTCAGCGAAGGCGGAGCGGGAGCCTTTGCCGGCTTCAGCTCCTTGCTTGTTTTCCATATCCTCACCCATATGAAGGGGGCGCCGATCAGACAGGTGAAGGCAAGCAGGAATGTATACAGGGATCTTTTGAAATTGCTCATTTCTATCTCACTTTCCTAAAGTTCTATTATCAGAAGCGGTCATACATGAAGGGATCCACGTTTCCGCCTCTTCTGTACATAATATAGACCGCGAGCCAGAATACCGCAAGGAGGAGGACCGACGTTACCGGCGAGCCCTTTATCTTCTTGTAGATCTTCTCGGGAATGGGGGTGCAGAATATAAAGCTGCCGATGAAGTATTTCCAGTATATCGCCCATTTCTCTGCGAAGTCACCCTTGTGTATGATGCCGCTGTTGTGTATGAAGGGTATCAGTCTCACGAGGTAGATGCCGATCTGCTTTATGTCCGTAACTGCGAACAGGAGCCATGTAAGCGGTATCACCAGCGCCATGTACAGGTGTGCGGCTATGCGGTGCTGTTTGAGGAAATCCCCGATGTAGAAGCGCTCCAGCATGATAAGACCGAAGAGCGCCATGCCCCAGAGGACGAAGTTCCAGCTTGCGCCGTGCCAGATGCCGGTGAAGAGCCAGACGATGAAGAAATTACGTACTGTCTTTCCGCTGCCCTGACGGTTTCCGCCGAGGGGTATATAGATGTATTCACGGAACCAGGAGCCGAGGGTGATATGCCAGCGTCTCCAGAAATCAGACATGGAGGTCGCCGCATAGGGATGCCGGAAGTTTTCCGGTATCCTGAAGCCGAAGAGCTCTCCGAGGCCCATGGCCATGAGGGAGTAGCCGCAGAAATCGAAATACAGCTGGAAGGAATAGGCGATGATGCCGAGCCATGCAAGGGGCGTTGATATGTTCTTGAAGCCTATGCCCTGGATATCCTTCCACAGCAGGCCGATCTGATCCGCAAGGAGAACCTTGTAGCCGAGGCCTATGGTAAAGGTCTTGAGGCCGTTCTCTATCTTGGAGGGGGTATGCCTGCGGTCATTTACGAGATCATCTGCAACATCCTTGTATCTTACGATAGGGCCGTTGCTGAGCTGCGGGAACATACTGATGAATACGCCGTAGTTTATGAAGTTCTCCTCCGGCTTTATCTCCTGACGGTAAACGTCAACGAGGTAGGCGACATTCTGAAAGGTCACGAAGCTGATACCGAGGGGGGCGATGATGTCCTTGACGGTCAGGGAGAAGCCTATGTGATTGAGGTTCGTGAAGATGAATCCGGTGTACTTGAAGAATATGAGCCACCAGAAATTGAATGCTATTCCGAATATCAGCCATAGCTTTGCCGAATTCCGGAAATAGCTGATGAAGTTGCCGACGATGAAGTTGAAAAGTATCGTCAGCAGGAAGAGTGCCATATACAGGAAGGGCTGCTCTGTAAGACCGAAGGCGTAGAAAACGATGCTCCCCACAAGAAGAACGAAGTTCTGGAACTGCCGTTTCGGCGGATCAAAGCCCTTTATAGGAAAAAACTGCGGAAGTAATCCGTAGAATAGTAAAAAGACCGGTAAGAAGATGAAGATAAACTTCAGACTGCTGAAAACCATTTGATATGACCTTTCTTTTGTATGTGGATCATGTGAGCGGCGCAGACTGCCGCATATACTATTCTACACGTAATCCGCCCAAAAGTCAATACAAATCCACCCAAAAAATCAGAGATTTCCGCTGTTTTTCCCGATTTGTACAAGTTATGGCGGGTGCAGACCCTCCGGAGCAGTTTTTCTGTGAGTGAAAGCGGTAAAAAACAGCGGCGGCGCACCTGAGGTGCGCCGTCATTTTACTATATCATGTATAAGAATTGCTCAAAGGCTGCCGAGAAGCTCCCTGATATCGGTGCTTATCCTTTCATACTCGAAGTCGTGTACATAGTGTCCGCAGTCAAGCTTTATCACCTTACCGTTAGTTGAAGCATCAGCCATTGCCTGCATACCTCCGACCCAGAGCTCCTGTCCGCTGTAATCGGCAGAAGCATAAAGTATCATGGGTACTGTTGGCAGCGGATAGGAGTTCAGTTCATCTATCATGGCAAGTTCGGTATCAAGGTCGCCCTCATTCATGATCGTGTCATTTGCAGTCGTATGACAGGCGATCTCGGTAAATATCCTTTTTTCATCATCTGTCAGCGTACCTGACATATCAAAGTTATAAAGCCTTATAAGTCCCATATGATTGAGTGCTCTGTTCACAAGCTTAACAGCAGCCATGAGCTTATCATTGCTTTTAAGTGTTTCTGTGTTCTCACAGTTGGGCGTACACATATCCAGTCCGACGATGGCTTCCACCTCATCGGGGTACTTCTGCGCCCAGAGAGTAGCCTCATAACCTGAGAAGGAATGAGCGCAGAGCACATAGGGCGCTTCTATCCCTGCCTTTTGCAGAGCCTCCCTGTCCTGACGGAGTATGGTGTCCATATCCCTTCCGCCGTCAACTATATCGCTGAAGCCGTAGCCGAATTTCTCAACAACGGCTATCCTGTTCGTATCGCTGAGACGTGAGTAGAGGCATCTGAAATCCAGTATCGGAGATGGTGTTCCCCAGCCCGACATGAATACAAGCGTATGTTCGCCCTCACCCTCGGTGTATACGCTCATGTTGTGTCCGTCCACCTCCACAAGCTGCCCGAGGGGCGTTTCATAGAGCGCCTTGTTTTTTCTGAGCATTATCTGGTTATATACCGTCATAGCCAGCAGAAACAGGGCAAGCAGAAGCAGTATGGCAAGCAGGGATTTGCCGATGAATTTAAGTACCTTTTTCATATTTTATCCTCCTGTTTTTTTCCTTTCTGTAGGTTAGACGCAGAAGGTAAGATTTCGTTACAGGAAATTGAAAAAATGTTTCCGCCCCCGTTATCCGGGGGCGTTCTGCGTTATTCCTGAATGTCCTGCACCTCGCCGGTGTCCTCGTATTCCAGGATATCTCCCGGCTGGCAGGCCAGGGCGTGGCAAATGGCGTCAAGTGTGGAGAAGCGGATAGCGCTTACCTTGCCCGTCTTGAGCTTTGAGAGGTTGACGTTGCTCACGCCCACCCTTTCACTCAGCTCGTTGAGGCTCATCTTCCTGTCCGCCATAACGCGGTCAAGTCTCAGAATAATAGCCATAGAGCACCTCCTCAGACTGTCTCGTCTGCTTCCTTCTGAAGCTCTGCGCCGTAGCTGAATGTGAATACGAAGAGGAATACAACGAGTACGGAGAGTACGCCGAGGATGCCTATGCCGTTGGCTGTAAGGGAAGCGATGCCGAAGGGGATGAGGGAGTATGCAAAGTGCTTCATAGCCCTGATAACGTCCTCATGGAAGGGTGACTCGCACTTTGAGAGCTTCCTGGCGAGGTTCTTGCCGAAGAATGCGGATACAAGGATGAGGCCGAGTATAAGTGCAAGGAAGAAGAGGCCTGCGGAGAAAGTGTACTTTAACGGAGCATTGTTCAATTTGTCGATAGCGCCGTCAATGGTATATGTCTTTGCACTCTCGCCTGTCTCGGTCTGGTCTACCTTCCAGTGCATATCGAAGCCGTAATCGTCAATGCTCAGGTCTTCTTCCTCCATGTGTACCAGCTCAACAGCGCCGGAATCAAGAAGGAACTTTGTGAAGCCGTTTGCGTTTGATTCGTCAACGCTGATCTCTGCGTTGATATTGCCGTTGATGTTGAAGGCATTGTCATTGAGTCCGAGGATCAAAAAACCACCGATGAGTGTGCCGATGATGCCGATGATAAGCACTGCGATAACGATGATCGAGATAACATAGGAAACTGTTCCCAATGTGTTTATCTTTCTGATGTTTGCGTTTTTCATAATCATTCTCCTTTTTAAAATATCCATAGGGTTTTTATTCTTGAATTGTCTTTCAGATCTGACCGTTCGGGAGGTTTTCGTTCATGTTCCCTTCCGGTGATTATATAATACCACGGCTTTTTACGAAAGTCAATAGTTATTTATCGAAAAACGATAAATATTGTATGTTTGCATATAAATGACGCTTCGAGGCATCAGCTCATCTGTGCAAAATACACGATAATAATTTATCGACAAACGATAAAAACTTATCGTAAAACACAACCGGACATAAAAATGAAGCGCCTGTCGTGATGACAGGCGCCGTGAGGAGCGTTATTTTTTCTTCATTGAGGATTTCTTCGTCTTTTTACCCTTTGCCGCAGCTGTTACGGGCTCAGTTTTTTTCTCCTCCTCTTTCTTTCCGGATGCATCCGGCGCTGCAGGAGCAGCAGCTATGTTCTCCGGAACAGGTTCAGCAGCGGGGGTGCCGAAGAGGAAAAGCCTTTTTGCCCATTCCTTATGGCCGAGCTTTTCCCGTGAAAGGTCATACAGCCGGCAGATACCGAAGGCCGCATATCCGGACATCAGTATGAAGTAGGGGATGGCATATTCGGACTTTGCTTCACTCATAGTATGGAAAAGCATACCTCCGAGCATGACAAGCGGGAAGAAGAGCTCCAGCAGCCGTTTCCTGCGGAAGGAGGAGACAACTCCTGCAAGCACGCCCACGAAAATTAGCTGTGCATACTTGTCCATATATCTCTTCATGGGATACTCGCCCGGACCGCAGATCCATTCGGCCAGCGGACCGCGTCTGGAATCACTGTTTGTCGGCCGGGCCTGAGTATTCCATATACTCTGATAACTGGTCTCATTCCACTGGGAAAGGAATTTCCTTGAGAAGAAATTCCTTGTATAGTATGGATGCCTTGCAAAGTATCGAAGCCGCTTCTTTATACTATCTGACATCACACTCTTTGTCACTGATTCGTTCAGACCATTTTGAAAAAAAATATCTGTACTGCACGAAGTATCATACCAGCCGGGGCCTGCAGGGTTTTCGGTAAGTCCTATATTGATCCAGGTATTGAACGGCAGCGCATCTCTTGGCATGGAACCTGCACGTTCATAATACATAAAACTTATACCATTCGGTATGAACAGGCTGAGAATCATAACAGAAACAGCAAGCGCAATATCCATAAGATACTTTTTTCTTTTCGGCATCATGGCGATTATGGTCGTGGTTATCGCAACTGAAAATATGATACAGTTTGATTTCAGCATAACAGCTATGGCAGCAGGCAGGAATGTTAACAGCAGCCAGTGCAGACCATTGTTTTCATAATAGTGTATAAGACTGTAGACTGCTAAAAGAGCGAACATAAGACCGGGGATCATGCCATAGGTATAATTGCAGTTAAGTATTGCCGGAGCGCAGAATGCCAGCAGCCAGAAGGTGAGGTCTGTAACACGGCGGTCACGGAAAATACGGCGGTTTATTGCTGCAATTAAAACATCGGATATGGCAAGCATACCAACGTTGAGATATTCCAGAGGCATATATGTTTTTTCGCTGCTGAATAAACCGAAAATACGGAATACTATCTCATAGAGAAATACTATTCCGAGCTGGAACGGATATCTTGTAAAATAGTAGAGATCGGTCTCGTCAAGCCATGCGAAGTTATTCTGTGCAAAATGAAATCCGGCATTGGCTACGGCAAGTGAATCATGCGAAGGGGTGCTTTGCGCAGAATGTACCCAGATGCAGCCGATTATAATGATCCAGAGCATCATGATGATTTGTTTCTTGACGTAGGAGAGTTTCTTCATTCTTGGTATTGCGATGAAGCAAAGCATTGCTCCCGCTGCGAGAGCGATGATATTTATAATGATGCTGTCGCTGTTGAAGATGAAGTTTTCAAAATCACGGGGCAGAGAAGAACCTAAACCGTAGCTTTCAGAAACCGCTATTGTTTTATCTCCGGTCTGTATAAGACTGTAGATCACAAGAAAGCTCATGAAAAGCAGCATCATTACCGCGATCACTATCCTCAGCAGGCGTTCAGTTGCAGCTTCACCTCTGATCCGGTCTTTCTTCTGTTTCACTTTTTTCTCCCTTTCTTGCCTTTGTTTTCTTTGATATCCTTTTCCTTTCCGGATGCCGGCAGTGCTGCAGGGGCAGCAGCTATGTTCTCCGGAACGGGTTCAGCAGCGGGAGTGCCGAAGAGGAAAAGCCTTTTTGCCCATTCCTTATGGCCGAACTTTTCCCGTGAAAGGTCATACAGCCGGCAGATACCGAAGGCCGCATATCCGGACATCAGTATGAAGTAGGGGATGGCGTACTGTGATTTGGCTTCGCTCATAAGGTGGAAGAGCATACCGCCGAGTATGACGAGCGGGAAGAAGAGCTCCAGCAGGCGTTTCCTGCGGAAGGAGGAGAGAACTCCTGCAAGCACACCCACGAAAATGACCTGCGCATACTTGTCCATATATCTCTTCATGGGATACTCTCCCGGACCGCAGATCCATTCGGCTAAGGGACCGCGCTTATTGTAGGTGGGGCGTATCTGTGAGTTCCATATGCTCTCGTATGAGGTCTCGTTCCACTGAGAGATAAACTTTCTCGTGAAGAAGTTCCTTGTATAGTAGGGATGACGTGCAAAGTAGCGTAAACGCTTCTTTATCATGCCGGAGCACACGTTCTTTGTTTCATATTCATTCAGACCGCTGTCAAAGAAAACATTTTTAGACCTGTCAGCACTGTACCAGCCCGGACCGGAGGTCGATTCATCAAGGCCTATCGCTATCCAGCAGTTGTGCGGAAGAGAATCCGGCGGGAATGCATCCGCACGTTCATAGTACATGAAGCTTGGCAGATACTGGATGAACAGGCTCAGTACAAGAGTTGATATCAGGAGAAGAAGGTCGGTAAGGTATTTCTTACGCTCCGGCATCTTGGCGATAACGACTGCCGATATGGCTATCACGAATATTATGCAGTTCGCTTTGAGCATAACGGATATGGCCGCAGGCAGAAAGGTGAAGAGCAGCCACTGGAGCGCATTGCTCTCAAAATAACGGATAAGGCTGTAGACTGCGATAAGTGCGAACGCCAGACCCGGGAGTATTCCGTATGTAAAGTTGCATATCAGTATGGGCGGTGCGCAGAACATCATCAGCAGGAAGGTCAGGTCGGTGATCCTGCGGTCACGGAATATCCTGCGGTTGATCGCTGCGATGAGCATCTCGCATATCGCAAGCATACCTACATTGAGGTACTCCAGGGGCATGAAGTTCTTTTCATCGCTGAACAGAGTGACGCCTCGGAAAACCATCTCATACAGCAGCGCAATACCGAGCTGGAATGGATAGAGGGTGAAATAATAAGCCGTGGTCTCTGTCAGGCAGTCATACCTGTTATGTGCAAATTCATAGCCGGCATTGGCCACGAACCAGGAATCATAGGAGGGTTTGCTCTGGGCCGAATGCACCCAGATGCAGCCGATAAGCAGCACCCACAGCATAAGTATGAGCTGCTTTGTGCGGTAGGATATCTTTTTCAGCCGCGGTACTGCGATGAAGCAGAGCATACCTCCGGCGGCAAGAGCGATAAGATTCAATATAATATTGTCAGCGTTGAAGATCGTATTCTCGGAGAAATCATCCGATGCCCCGACACCATAGCTTTCAGATACAGCAACAGTGACATCCGTCGTCTGTAAGAGACTGTATATAACGAGCACAGCCATGAATCCTGTCATCATGACTGCGATGACTATCCTCAGTAAACGTTCGGTCGCAGCCTCACCCGATACCGTTTTTATTCCGTTCTTCATACTTTCCTCCATAACCGGTCACTGACCGCTGTAATACCTTTTAATGATATCATTATACAGGGATATTGTCAAGTGCTGCGGCAGTGATTGCCTCCCGCACCGCATTATGGTATAATGACATCAGATGGTATTTTTTCTGAAAATGTGTTACGTTTCAGCTTCTCTGTCACAATAGATATAACAGGAGCTGTACCGGATAGCATCTTAAACAAAGGCGGTGAGGAAAATGACGAATGAAGAATACAGGCGGAAAAAACGGAACTCTTCAGAAGAGGCGCACAGAGCGGTATTCGATGAGTATTTCAACTATGTATATACTATAGTCTTCAACAGGCTGCGAAGCTGCGGGAGACGCGAGGATACGGAAGAGTGTGTCTGTGATGTGTTTGCGGAGTTCTACCGCTGCTACGACAGCGGCAAGGCATCTGAGGGAGATATCTCCGGATTCATAGGCGTGCTTGCAAGGCGTATGGCATCTGCACGATACAGGAGACTGACCTCCTCTGCGGAGACTGTGCCGCTCGATGATGAAGCCTTCAGCGTCAGTGATCCTGCTGCCGACACTGTGAAAGAGGTGGAGGGCAAGGAGCTCAGGCGTATCATACTTGACAGCATCGAATCGCTGGGCGAGCCTGATTCCACCATCATCCTTATGAAATACTATTACGGCCGGTCTGCAAAGGATATTGCCGGGGCGGTGTCTCTTACTCCGGAGAATGTCCGTGTGCGGAGCGGAAGAGCTTTGAAGAAACTGAGGGGTATACTGGAAAAAGCCGGTATATCGCTGTAAGGAGGGCTATCCATGAAAAAAGATGATATTGATCTCAGGGCGCTTGAAAACGCCGATGAGGAGACTATAAAAAGACTTTCGGAGCTTGTCTCACCGGTGTCTGAAAAGGACAGGGACAGGCTGTTTGAGAAGTGCGAGAAGCGCATAGGCCGTGAATCCGGCAGTGAGGACACCGGCACTGTCGTTACGGGAGTAGAGACCTACCGCAGGCCTGTATGGCGCAGCGCTCTTGCCGTTGCCGCTTCATTCGTGCTTATTGCGGGAGCCTGCACGGGGGGCGCGCTCATGCTAAAAAGCCTCGGCGGCGGTTCGGATATCGACCCGACGGCAGCCACCGATACGACAACAGCCCTTGCTATCGAAGAAATCGTTTCAGCCGCGCCCTTCGGGGATATCTCAGGCGGCAGAGTGCGCTTCCTGACTCCGGCCTATGTGCCCTACGTGTACGATACCTTCGATGCAGGCACCGCAGCGATGCTGGCAGATGTATTCAACAGCAGCACATGGGAGGAGCTTCCTGCCGATACACCCCGTTCCGACGGCGAGAGTACCTTCCTGTATGTTAATAACGGCGGGCAGAGGTTCAGACTTGAATTCCATCCCGACAATACGGCCATATATGAAAAGGATGGTATTTCCGCAAGATACAGCGTATCAGAGGAGGCATACTCCCTTGTTCGCAGCCTTGCCCATCCCACCGATCCTGCTGACGCATTGCAGGGGCATCTGATATGGTGCAAGATGGAAGACCTGACCCCCGACGGCGTATGGAAGAACAACGAGGCCGTACCAGAGGACATATTCGAGGAAGCCCCTGTACCGGAGGAGCTTGCGGGAACAGAGGTAATAGAGAACTATCCGGTCTATTGCTATGACTTTGATATAAGGAACATAGACCAGATAGCTGAAAACTGCGATGACCTTATAACCGGAAAGGTAGAGAAGATATCCTATAGGGTACAGAGATCCGGTTTCATCAGCACGCCGGATACCATCATCACAGTGACTGTCACAGGCGATACCGCCGGAAGATACTCCGCAGGCGATACAGTTGATATCGCAACAGCCGGCGGCTATGTCTCCATGCGTGATATGCTGGAAGGACAGATAGAGGAGTATGGCCGCAGTAATATTGCCATGACGGACGAGGAGATAGACAGCCAGTGCTATCACGTGATAGTCGAGAGCGGAGAGGTACCCTTCATAGGCAAGGAATACGCATTCTTCGTTGCAGACGATACCTCAGGCGGCCTGAGCAGCACGGGCTTTGAGTACGGTATGCTCTACAAGTGCGACAATACCTATATTCAGCGCGTGGTTGACAGCGACTCCGGCGCAAAGTCCTTCAACTTCTTCGATATGAACGGCCTGAGAGAGCTCCTCGGACTTCCCGCCGAAACACCATCAGATGACGAGGAGTGGGGAGCAGAGATGACTATGACCAATGTTACCCCGAAGGGCGGAACGCTTACAATAAACGTCAGCGGCTCTGCAGCGGGAGGCAGATTGCAGTGCGGCGATGATTTTGTCATAGAAGCCCTGACAGAAAACGGATGGGAGCCCCTTGAAGCGGGAGAGAATGCTGTGTTCAATTCAGTCGCCTACAATCTTGATCTTGGTAAGCGGAAAGAGACCGACATCAGCTGGGACTGGATCTACGGCGAGCTTCCCGCAGGCACATACCGGCTCGGCAAGAAGATAATGTACTACAGAGCCCCCGGGGGCTTTGACGAAAGCGAGGTATATGCACAGTTCACAGTCAACGGGGATGGAGATACGGAGAACGTACCTTACACCACTTCTCCCGGAGAGAAGCCCTCAGCCCCCGACAGGCTTTACTGCAGCGAAGAGAAGGACGACAAATGGGGCATCTCCATGGAGCTCTCCCGTGTGACATCCGGAAGCGCAAGACTGACCATAAAGCGCAGTGATGCAGCCCCTGATGCAGTTTTACAGCAGAAGGGCGGAAAATACAGAATAGAACGCAGGACAGCAGACGGCTGGGAGCCCATGCCGGATATAGTTAAGTATATCTTCCCTGACGATATGTATGATATCCCGGTGAACGATCAGTTAGTATTTGATATCGTATGGTCATGGAAATACGGAAAGCTTCCCGCGGGCAGCTACAGACTGGTCATGGCTGTATCAGAGCGCGGAGATTCCGGCACTGACAGCTCTCAGGAATATCACGTCCCCTTCATTATAATGGATGGAAATAACTTCGCCGATCTTCCCTATTACGATATCCCCGGGACGACGGGGGAGAAAGCTGTGACTCTTCCGGTCACAACGGATAAGGGACAGGCAAAGATGCTGAAGGTCACAGGCGACAACGGAAAGGAAGGCTATGTCTACGAGAGCGAGCTTCTTGATGACGGCGTCACCAATCCGACAGAGGCAATGGCCAAAATGGATGCAATTAAAAACGGCACCTATGTGCCGAAGACGATAAACGTTTATGATGCTGACGGCGTTACAGTTATCGATACTCTGACGGAACAGTTGAATTAAAAAACATACAGGAGCTCACCTGCGGGTGGGCTCTCAGCTTGTCAAAAAAGTCAGTTATGGCAGAAGTCAAGCGGGCGGATGTGGGCATCCGCCCCTACAAACGCCGATTCCTCCATAGCAAAATGTAGGGGGCGATGCCTACATCGCCCCGCTTATTTGTGAATGTAAGGTTTATTGACAGACTGGGAGCTCACCTGCGGGTGGGCTCTTTCTTTTAATTCAGAATTCAGAATTACCGGCATCGCCCTGCGGCGATGGATCTGAAGTGCAAGGGCGTACAATGTGCGCCGCCATGAACGCAGCGGCTGTAGGGACCGCCTCCGGCGGTCCGCCGGTCTTTCTGAAGCCCGCGGTGCAGATGCGGATATGGACAAAGGGGCGGGCGATGTGGGCATCGCCCCCTCATTCACCCCCCCGCCTCTTGCATTTCTTCCGGAAGTATGGTAAAATTATTTTTGTATACTATACCGATCTTCAAGGAGAGAAAAATGGAATACAAATACAAGGCTTTTATAAGCTACCGCCACCTTGAACCAGATATGCAGGCCGCAGAGAGACTGCAGAAGCTCCTGGAGGCCTACAGGCCGCCGAAGGAGCTCGGCAAGAAAAAGGAGAACTGGCGCATCTTCCGTGATGTATCAGAGCTCCAGTCAAGCAGCGACCTCAGCGAAGAGATAAGGAATGCCGTTGAGACTTCGGAGTTCCTTATCGTTATATGCTCGCCGAAGTACAACGAATCCAAGTGGTGCAAGCAGGAGCTCACCCGCTTCCGTGAACTTCACGGCAATACCAACGAGAACATAATAACCCTTCTCGTGAACGGCCTGCCACAGGAGGCCTTTCCGGAGGAGCTGACCTACACCGAGGTCACCACCACTGACGAGAACGGCAATGAGGTAAAGGTAAGGATGGACGTAGAGCCCCTTGCCGCCAATATCACAGCCGATACCCTCAGGGAGTCCATGAAGAAGCTGGATACGGAGTATCTCCGCATCGCCGCACCGCTTCTCGGCTGCGATTTCAACGATCTCTTCCAGCGTGAGAAGCGCCGTGAGGCCGCACGCAGAAGAAGGATATTCGGCGGAGTATCGGGAGTACTCTCCCTTATCTCCGTTATAAGCATCGCATCTGCTGTCACGATCAACGGAAAGAACGTCCGCATACAGGAGCAGAATGACCAGATCAAGGAGCAGAACTCACAGATCATAGCCCAGAACGAGCAGATTGAAAAGAAGAACAATGACCTCCTTGTGGAGAATGCCGGACACCTTGCTGTGGAGTCGGAGAACCTGTTCAGTGAGAACAGACTTATCCCTGCGATACAGAAGGCAGTCGAGGCGCTTCCCGCACAGGATGAAAAGCCCGTCATACCCGAGGCCGAGTACGCCCTTTCGAGGGAGCTCAGTATGTTCCAGGCTCAGCAGTTCATGCCCCGCCTTGCTCTTAAACACGAATACTCCGTGGAACAGATCTCCTTCATGGGCGGCGGAAAGTCCGTGGTATCACAGGACGCATCCGGAGTATACTTCTGGGATGCGGAGACAGGCGCCCTGAAAAAGAAGATATCCGCGGAGGACAGCGAGTTCGCCTCCGGCAGGAAGGGCAGCGCTAACAAGCTGACTGCCATATTCGATATCAGCCCCGACAAGACAGGCACCTATTTTGACCATACAGGCTCCCCCGGCAGTATGGCATATTCAAACAGCCCTGCATACAACAAGATCTATACGGACTATGTCCATGACGTTGACGAAGAAGAGCCCGGCACAGGCGGAGATGTATATATCTACAACTCTGACAGCACGGTATGGAGGATAGACGGAGCGACAGGCGATATCCTCTGGAGCTCTCCGCTCTCGGAGGATGCCATTGAATGCATCAAGATCATCACCGATGAGAAGTATGTATTCCGTCTGTGGCGCAACAAGACAGTAATGCCCGGCGGCACCGAGATACCGGGCAACGGCTATTTCCTTGATATCATCGACCGTGAGAACGGCGCAATTACCGACACAGTGGATGTTTCAGGCCTCTCCGATGTCAGCTTCGGGTTCCTCGTTGATATCGACATCTTCAGCTTCAGGGACGGAAAGCTCTGGCTTTACAGCTCCGACAGCGAAGAGATAAGGACCTTTGAGGTAAAGGATCATGCCTGCACTGAGGCAGAGAAGGTAGCTGTGCCGGCAGGCGTACCGGGTGCTATCCGCAAAGTGGATATGCAGTTCACAGGCGACGAGCCCCTTATCATCTGCGGTGATGTATGCGCCTTTGACCTTGTGACCACGCTGTACCGCTATGACAGCGGGCTGAAGGAGAAGAAGTGGAGCACAGAGCTCAAGCTGAACTATCAGAACAATGGAAGGGTATTCCTTATGCCGGCAGCAGATACCGGATACGAGCATGATGTGCTTGCTGTGCTGACTAACCGTCATCTGGCCTTTGTGGATTATGAGACGGGAGAGGAGATAAGCACCATAGCCCTTGACTGCGAAGTAGTCGATGCCTCCTTTACCCGCACCGGCCTTGTGATGTTCACAGGCGACAGCGGCGAGGAATACCTGATAGCCCTCGGAGGCTATGTCACCGGAGATCCCGCCAACAATGCGGCATACCTTGTACAGACAATAGATACAGCGGTATCCATGTGCAGCTACAGCCGCGGAAAATATGCCACCGCCGGGGAATACTCCAATACCGCTTACATCCAGTACGGCGGCGAAAACCAGATGTTCACAAGAATCGGTACCGGTGAGCATATGTACTCAGACAATGTTCTCGCTGCATCGGAGGACGGCTCCTTTGCGGCAGTTTCCTCGTCCTTCTTCCCTGATGACGAGTATGACGGCGATACACACGTCACACCGCATTTCTTCCTGTACAGCACCAAAGACAGCAAGCTTACCGAGATCGCCGGACTTGAAGGCTACCGTGTCAACAGTGCGGCATTCATAGGCAGCAGCTGCCTTGTTGTAAATGCCAATGCTCCGGACGGGATAAGCTATGATTCAGAGGACAGGATATATGTGATAAATACCTCTGATCTTAGCGTGAAGCAGTCAGAGGATGCACCTTCTGCAAGAAGGAGCGATCTGAAGCTTGTTCCTTCCGGTGAGGGAGTATACTACATCAATGATGCTGAACGCAATCTTGCCTGTATCACAGCTGACGGCACTTGCAGCGTCTGGGCAAAGCCGAAGGAAGGCTCCCTGGTGGCAGAGAACGAGATAACAGACGGCTGTTTTGCCGTATGCGGAGACAGGGCGGCGATCTATGCGTATTTCGGAGAGGAGGACGCATTTCATATCGATGTATACTCCTTCACGACAGGCCAGAGCGTGACCCTTGACTGCGACCTCGAGTCTGACAAAGGCCTTGCGGTAAGGCATATCTTCTGGCAGAACAGCGACACCGTAGGAGTGTTCTTTGCCAACAGGACGGTTGCCCTCTTTGATGCTGCAACAGGTGCTCAGAAGGCAGATATCCAGATAACTGGCGTGGGACAGGAGCCCGTATCAGTCGCTCCCGTTACAGATGATACCTTCGCAGTGCTCTGCCGCGATTCATGTATCTACGAGATGAATGCCGGCGGAATGACCGGCAGGAGCTGCCGCCTTGAATTCGGAAACGGCGAAGAGAACAGCATCTACGGCTGTGACAGCACAAATGCCGCGCGGCTTGAAACAAGCCCTTATGCAGGCGACGGATATATCTATGTAGTATGGGACGATGACAAGGCATGGCTCCTCGATACGGAGAACTTTGCTGTCCGCTACAGGATAGATGATTTCTCAGCCGCCCCCGCAGGAAAGGATATAGTGTTCATCAGCGACGATATGCGCAGCCTTGCGGGCTTCTTCCCGGTATATACCACAGAGCAGCTTCTCAGCACCGCCAGGGAATACCTGAAGGCGCTCGGCGAAGGCTGAAAGGAGGGAGCAGATGAAACATAAAGACAGCCGTTCCAATACCACCCGGCTGATATTCCTGCTTGCCGTCCTTTCCTTCCTCATAGCGACTGCGCACGGAATAAACTACTACCAGAGCTACGAGCCCTTCTTCAAGCTGCTGCTCGTTCTCCAGAACAGTATCAACGCATTCGGCTTCAAGGCCTCGGTCACAATAAAGGACACAGTTGCTTTCATAAAGGACAACAACTCTGTGATAAGCAAGGGCATTGCCTATGCCTACTGCATAGCGGTATTCACGGCTCCCTACTGCACCCTCTCCTTTATATACAAATTCCTCGAGAGGATACTGCGCTTCATCATCTTCTTCCGCCGTAACAAGAACTGCCGCCATGTGGTGGTATTCGGCTACAACAGCGATGTCCGCTCCATGCTCAGGAACGACACCTCCGACCCGAAGAAGATATGCGTGCATATCGTAACGGCAGAGCCCATAGCACAGGAGGAGGTCTACGGCCTTAACAAGTCGGGCTATGTGATACATACCGTCGATGTGCTGAAAGCGCCCGAGCGGGAGCTTGAAAACCTGCTTGAAAAGACACATATCACAGATGCCACGAATATAATTCTCTATGAGAATTCCACCATACGCAATTTTTCCCTCCTCCAGCTCTTCCGCCTCAACGAGAAGGACTCAGAAGAGAGGATACGGCTTGCAGAGGGCGCAAAGGTCTCCTGCCGCTGTGAGGACGAGGGCATAGGCAGGCTTATTGCCGGCTACTACAACGGCGCTGCCGGTACGGATGCCTTCTTCGACCTTGAACTCATGGGACTTCCCGAGATGCAGATACACAAGATGTATGCCGACCACCCCCTGCATACGGTATACAAGGACACAGATACTCCTCTGAAGGACTGGACGGTGCATCTCCTTGTTGCCGGCTTCGGACAGCTTGGTCAGGAGGCGGTCATTCAGGCCATGAACCTGGGCGTAGTACATAAGGAGAACCGCATCGTCATAGATGTCATTGACAGCAGCATCAAGGCAAAGAAAGCGGTCTTCCTCAATCAGTTCAGCCCCGAGACCTTTGATATCACGGATAACAAGGCAGTCATGAAGAGCAGTGCGGTGGACGGTCTCCTGGAGATAAACTTCTTCGAGCTCAATATCTCGCATATGAACTTCTATGATATGGTGCGAAGCAAGCTTGAAACAGACCCATACACTTATGCGGTCATAGCCCTCAGCAACATCGACCTTGCAGTAAACTGCGCAGTGCAGCTGGAGGAGCTTTTTGCGGAGCGTGAGATAAAATCCCCTATACTCATGCGCATGGATACCGACAGAAGGCTTGCAGGCTATATCACTGCGGATAATGACGTCCTTGACGACGTAGACCTTATCGATGACAGAAGCGTGGTCATCACTCTTGATATGATAATCGACCGCAGGATAGACCAGAGCGCCAAGGAGTACAACCATATCTACGAGAATATATCCCTCCTCACAGCCGATGAGGAGGGTGCAGCAGACAACTCAGACAAGGACCCTGAGCAGGAATGGAACAGATTAAGGCTCTTCCGCCGCTCATCCAGCAAGGCCGCCGCATACCACGACAAGGTAAAGGATGACATCCTCCCGAAGTTGGCAGCAGAGAGCGGTGCGGACTTCTCCGCAAAGCTGGAGGAGCTTATCGGTACGGACGGAAAGATAATGCAGTATACCGGCTCAGCATGGCGCATGAGAGGTTCGGAGGAGGAACTGCTTGAAGCGATGAAGAAGGACAGCTTCGCATACGGCCTCGCCTCTCTCGAGCACCGCCGCTGGTGCTGCTATATGGCCTCCATCGGCTGGAGATACGGGGACAGGAAGAATGACAGGTTCCGGCGCAATCCCTGCATCGTGACGCAGGATAAGCTCATGGAGACAAGACCGGAGATGTGCAAATACGACCTTATGTCCATTATGGCGAGGTATAGGAAGTCAGAGAAACCGGAGAAATAAAAATAACCGCTGAGGGAGCGTTCTCTCAGCGGTTATTTTGTAATATACTCATTTAAATGGTGTTTAGGGGACATTTAATAAGTTCCCTCCTTGCTGTACAAATAAGGCATCCACCAAATGATGGATGCCTTGATTTCCTGAATAATACTCCCGGTTGGGATAAAATTATCTCTTTGATAAAGTGCAATCGCGTTATTGCGTTATTTTGAGGCTATTTTGTTAGTTGTGTGTTAGTTACCTTGCTTGTTTTGTGACGATGCAGGGCTATTTTAATTCTTATCGTATGTTTTTTTATTATATCATCTAAAGCTAATTATATCATAATCTAAATAATACATCAAGGTCTGTTGTTCAAAACGTTAATTTTATATATGAGAGTGCAATCAATTAATTCAAGCAACTAACTGTGACATTGACTTTTTCAGGCTTTTGTGCTATACTTAAACCGTCCTATAATACTAAAAGCATACTGATATTGCACGAAAAGGAGGGCAAGCTATAGGACAGCGCCAATATAAAAGAAAAATCAAACAATAACAATTTACAGATTCAGCAAGCTATAAAACAGAACAGGTGAATACTTCATTCGGAAGTATTCACCTGTTTTATCTATATGTTTACGGACATGATGGGGACTTAAAACTCAACCGGAACCGCCATCGCAGCTGAGGAGGCAGTTCATCACTGCTTTTGATCGTCATTTGATTTCAGTTCCATCCGGGAATACATAGGGCATATAGCTGAATCCATAGGAGGCTGTCCATCTTTCATCGGTCATTTCATACATGAATCCAGGTGCAGTCTCGTCAATGAAGAAGATAACCTCAAGTGAATTTCCACTTTCGCTGGTTATCCTGTATTCTTCCTTCAGCGCTCCCGGCATATAAGTTGAACCGCTGTAGAATTCAGGCTCGAGCGCATAAATGAAATCAGCTGTATTTATCACAATGTTCTCAGGCATATATCCCCAGCGATACTCGTTCAGCTTACAGTCCTCAGGATCCAGCCCGTATATGATGAGGTAATCTTTAGTGCCGGCATTAAGAACTGCATCGAATTTGTATCCGGGTGCATAGATAAAGCCATGTTCAGAGAAATCTTCGTCCTCTGACACCATAAGGCTGATAAGCTCTTCCTTTGTGGAATAGGTGCGCTTTTTCTGAGCCTTGGGAACGTACTCAACCCCCGCATCAATACACTGTATAGCAATGGCGTCAGTACCGGTTATGCCCGGAATACCGTCGATATCGGCGTTTACCTTTCCCTGAGGGCTGAGAGGGTATTTTTCTGCGTTGGCTATGTACTGGAGCACAGCTACGGCGTCAGCAACAGTTACACGGAAATCGCAGTTTGCATCGCCGACACCTGTTGAATCTATAGGAGAGGTCGGAACCATAGTTTTCTCCTGTGTAGGTGTCTCTGTTATCGTCGGTGCCACTGTTGGAATGAGCGTATTGTTCACAGCCGTTGACATGACGAGGAGATCTGTACTTTCCCATGTACATTCACAAGTATCCGTTATCGTCGGGTACAGTGCGCTGCCGTTTTTTGCCGTCATCATTTCGTATGCTCCCTGTGCCTTCTCGTACCCGGTCATGTTTTCGGGAAATGTCAGTGATATTCCATCTACGTTCTTAAATCCTTTTCCTTCATAAACACGAACTGACGCTGACTTACAGCTCCAGTCGAGTTCATGCTCCATGATGTATTCATCCGCGGTTTTGGTATTATACCGTGTTATGCAGTATGGCTCACCGATAGTCAGCATATACATCCTGTCTTTTTTGTATTCTGCACTCTCAAAGAGTGCGGCATTCTTCTGACAGAAGCTTGCAAGAAGGCGTATTGAAACCTCTACAGGTATCTCTGCATATACTTTCTCGCCGTCTTTCTGAATGACGAGCTTGCTCAGGTATTCCTTCTCATGCAGCTGTGGATCTTCCTCTTCATCCGGCAGTTCTTTCTCCTTGTACTGCTCAAACGCAGCCGCGATATCCTCAAAGACAACACCCTCTGCCGGAGTGAATACTGCTTCATCGATCCTTCCTTCTGTAATAATATAGAAGGAATCATCTGCTTCATCATAGTAGAGTTCCCTCGCAGAAACATCAGAGAGATATGGTTCGCTTACATCGAAAGAATAATCAATGACAGCCCTCATGCTGTCTGTATCATGTATACCGTTTGTGTATGCGGATGCAGTTGATGCTACTGCACAGGCAGCAATGACTGCGGATAGTGCAGCCGCAATTATTTTGTTCGCCTTTTTCATAGTTTTTCCTCCTTTATAAATTCTCTTAATAACCTTACACTATCCCCGCATCCATCTTCTGTATCATGATAGCATCGCCACCTGTGATACCGGGGACTCCGTCACAGTCCGCATTGATCTTTGACTGCTCGGACATCGGATATTTCTTGTTGTTGGCTATGTACTGGAGAACTGTCACCGCATCTGCGATATTTACCTTGAAATCGTTGTTTGCATCGCCTTTAACGGTAGAATACAGTTCCCATCCGAAGGTGGGTTGTTCTGTCGGCGGTATTCTGATTGCTTCTGTCGATATCTTCAGCATATCGGTGCTCTCCCATGAGCATTTGCTGCCTGCTGTAATCACAGGATAAAGAATATTCGTTTTCTTGCCATCCAGCATTGAGAAAGCAGCTTCAGCCCGTTCATATACCGTCATATCCTCAGGAAAATCTATCGTTATGCCGTCGATGTAGTTATACCCCTTGCCGCCGATGTTGCTCAGTTTGATAGAACAGTTACTACAATCCCAGTCAAGGCCGTGCTCTTTGAAGTATTCTCCGGCTGACCTTGTATCGTAATCCGGTATTTTGAAGGGCTCGCTGATCGAAAGCAGGTACCATATTCTGTTCCTGTATTCAACAGCTTTGAAAAGCTCTGCATTTTTCTGGCAGAATTTTGCTATAAGACGCACCGGAACCATGGTCTCTATCCTTGTGGATATCACGCCTCCCTCTTCATTGATACCGAGTTTTTTCACGATCTCCTTTTCGCCGTAGGAAGTCACTGATTCCTCTTCATCCGGAAGATTGTTCTTCTTGTATTCTTCGAAGGCAGCAGCTATATCATCAACTGTCACACCGTCTGCCGGTACGTATACTATCTCCATATCGCTGCTGTCTGCCATACCATAGAATGCGTCCTCTTCTTCGCTGTAATATATCCTGTAACCTGTGTAATCAGGGGCATATTCTGACCACAGATAAAAGTGGATATCTGATTCTATCATATCGTCTGTATCGTGTACTCCGTCTGTGTATGCTGAGACTGCCGGTGTGAATGTGCTGACTGCTGTGACTGCTCCGATAATGGCTGCTATGAGCCTGTTTGCTGTCTTCATGTTGATTACCTCCTGACGAAATAGCTTATCTTAGTGAATCGATTATCCTGTCTGCTTCCTTACTGTCAAGGCCGGTTGTGAAGATGCCGTACAGCATCCTGTCATCGGCACAGAAGGCCTTTACGGTATCCTCCTCATGGATAACCGCAAACATCCGGCCGCATATCTCCCTTTCAGTGATGGTTTTTGAATCAGCAGGTATCTCAAAGACCATTTCATCCGTCTTGTACTGACCGTATTCAAGGTCTATCATCTCATCCCCACGCTTGAAAGCGAACCTTATGGCGTTTATCTTTATATCGTTCTCGGTCTCTATCTCTACCAGCCTGAACCCCTCGGGTATGTAGAAGGGAGTCAGGGGATGCAGACCGTATTCCGCACACTTCTTCCTGATGCCGTAGGGGTCTCCCTCGGCTGAGGGCAGCTTTATATCCTCGCCTGTGATGACGGAAGAGCCTGTGGGGAGAGTGTTGTTCCGGCTCTCCTCTTCAAGATGTATAGCAACGCCCCTGCCGGTAAAATGATAGATGCGGCTGAACATATTCTCGCCGTAAGCCAGAAGCGATACCTGATTCAGGGCGAGAATAAGGACTGCACAGGCGGCCGCTGATACCGCACTGCGTACTGCTATGGTTCTCCTGCGTTTCTTCTCACCAATCCGTTCGTCATACTTGCGGAATATGCTTTCTATCCTTTCATCATAGCTCTTCATATTCAAACCCTTCCTTCCTGAGTTCCTCTCTCAGAGCCTTTTTTGCTCTGTAGACCAGGTTCTTGACCTGCCGTTCCGTCTTTTTCATTATCTTTCCGGCTTCAGAATAGCTGAATGATTCAAAGTAAACCAGATACAGCACCTGACTGTAATCCTTGTTCAGCCTTGACATAGCCCGATGCAGAGTTATCCTCTGTTCATCCCTTATATAGCTTTTCTCAAGGTCGAACTCGTCCCTCAGGTCGTACATCTCGTCTATCTGCCTGTCAGAGAAGCGGGAATACCGTTTCAGGCAGTCCAGTGCAGTATACCTTGCAATGGCATAGAGCCAGGTCTTGAACGAGCTCCGGCCTGAATACTGCGGTTTTCTGAGGGCTATCTCAACGAAGACATCCTCCATGAGTTCCTCTGAAATACAGATATTCTGGACAAAGCTGTTTATATAAAGAATCAGGCCGTCGCTGTATTCACGCACTATCTCAGCAAGCCCCTCTTTATCTCCGGAAAGGAAACGGCGGTAGCTACTTGCACCGTTATCCATAAAGAATCTCCTTCTATAGAATTATCCTTTGTAACTTAGTCTTTTCAGAACGCGAAAAGTCTCACCGGTTCTGAAAATTTTTTCTTGTTTATTTCAGTATATCATATATGGATATAACGGGGCAATACATCCTGCGATTTCTTATCTGCCGGAATAGAAGCTAATATGTTATGAGAGTAGTCTCTGTTCTTTGATACTAAAACAAAAGGCTCTGCATAGAAGCAGAGCCCTTCCATTGATTATTCTTCCTCGTCGCTGCATTCCTCCAACCCATGTATGAGCTGGATGTAAATACACTCTGCTCGGTCACGTTCCTCGCCCTCGGCAGTCATCATCTGCCTGAGAAAGAAATCCTGTGCTTCCTCACGATCGTCCCATATCTCTTTCTTGCCGTTGTAGATGGTCGTGACCTTGCGTGTTCTTGGCATTGCAAGTTCGGGAATTGTAAACATAAAATCGCCTCCATAAATTATTGTTGTGAATCTATTATAGCGGACAGATATTCAAGAGTCCAGCTATGCGGAATGATTGTAATTATTTTTGTGAAGAGCGCAGCAAAAAGAAGATAAAATCCAGTGCAATGCGCATTGTATTCTGTCAGTGTCTCAGCTGCAAAACTTTACACGTAAAAAAGTTCAGCGGTTGCCATATCTGCGCCATCTTCTCTTTGATCTCAGCAAAGTCGCTATCGAAAGAATTATCGTTGCGACTAACCTGAACAATGATCTGATTGATATTGTTGGAAATGGAAGTTGCAAGACGGTATATTTCATGAAGTTCATCTTCATTGAAATGAACGATATAACCGTCCAACAACATAGCTCTTACAAAACCTGAAAAAGTTCGCATCCCGCTGTTTTTATACTTCCGCTGGAACGCTTCAAGTTCCTCCTCGGTTACTCTGATTTTCAGGAAAATGTCACGCTTGGTTTTCTGTTTTCTATTTGCCTTTTTTCTCATAAAAATCTCTCTTTCTTTTATTCAGATTCGGGGTCTGAGGGGTGTCCCTCTCACAAGCTTTGTATTGTGTGGTTTTCAGTTTTTGTACCCACACAATACCGTGCTTGCTACTCTTCCAAACGCCCCTGTGGGCGTAGTTTCATTTTTCTCTTTTCAGAAGAGAATTCCAGGCATTTCAGTGCCTGTCTGTCATGTCATTTTTCTTTTCAGACAGCTATTCGATCTACACCGTTACACACTTCACACACATGAATATACCTGACCGAAGTTTTCATCATCAAAAAAGAAAAAATAACTGTGATGCTTTCCATATCTATAATAGGAAAAGAAATGTGTAAGCGTGTAAGTCCTGATATTTCTTCTTTTAAGGTGTGTTGTGAAGCGTGTAGCATACCGTGTAAACTGTGTATTAATACATGATAGTCGGCGGTCGGTATGTGTATCTGATCCCGATGAAACCTCTCGCACGTTTACCCTGTTCATTGACAGCGTTTTCGGAGTAAGTAATACCGTAATCATCTGCATGAGATTTCAGATAGCCGGAGAAGGTTCGCCTTGAAAGTTCATCAAGATTATTGAGCCTGCACCAGCTCTGATATGCCCAGTATAATTCCTGAGAATGTATCTGCCCCGAAGCGTCAAACTTGAAGTCATGCTCACTCTCCATAAAGGGAATGATATTGTTGCACTCACGCTCGCTGCGTTTGAGGTTTTCTTTCGCCTGATCGCTTATGGTAAACTCAAAATCATTCGCTATCAACCGCTCCAATCCTTCAATACACCAGAGGAATATTCCTTCCTTTTCAGCAAGCAGTTTTTCGGTCAGATGTTTGTCTGCTGTACGGTCTTTCGGAACAGGCTTTGCAACAAGTATCATCTGCCTGCGGAAGAAGCCTTCACTGCGATCATAAAGTGCAGAGATCGGATTGTTGCCGAATGCGATTACTCTTGTGTACAATAACGCCTGAAAAGAAGGACTGCCTTTCGGCTCGATCTCCATAGGTATCTCCGCTGTGATAAGCTGTTTAAGAAACTCTGTCTTTTCAAGTGCGGACATATCCATATCATCATCTATCATGCAGAGCTTTCCGAGGAGCTTGACCTTGTTGAATCGGGCGGCAGGTCCGTTGTCCAGACCTGATACACTTCCGCTTACAGAATTCTTATATCCCATGATCTCAAAAAGCACCTTGCCGACACGGGACTTTCCCTCGCCACCGTTGCCTGAGATCATCAGCATTTTCTGTGCTCTTGTGGACGGTATCAGCAGATACCCCATATACTCCTGCAAGGTCATAACGTCCTGTTCATTCAATAGCTCCTGCACGAATCTGAGCCAGCGTTCAGGCTTCGCTGCATCGGAACGGTATTCAATGTCCAGGCGGTTCATAGTAAACTGCTTTCCCTGAGAGAATACAAAGTGTCCCTGTGCCAGATGCAGTGTGCCGTTCTTCAAGTGTATAGTGTGTTCGTTTGGCTCAGGTGCAGGACGGTAGCACTTTATCTTCATGGCTTCAACCAGACGCTTGGTGCGATCTGCCACATTCTTTATGACATAAGGCTTGATACGCTCATATATGACCTTGCTCAGCTCCGAGATAAGGAACTCGCCGTCTATATCGTAAAACAGTCCGTTGATACAGTACAGTGTGTGCTGTGATAATAGCTCTGTGCAGAATACGTCCTCGTTGACCTGAGAGCCGTCCCACCACTTAGGATATTTGCTTTTCTCCTCTTTCTTTTCCTGATGCTCTGCTTCTTTAAGCTGCCGTAGTGCCTTTTCCCTATATGGAGCTACAAGGCTGTCAAAGTCCGCTGTCAGCTTGAATTTCTTGGCTATCTGTCTGAATGCCGTGATATACTGCGACACGGCAAATTCATCAGGCAGGGTGAGTATCTTTTCATAGGGTGCAGTACTGTTAAGTATATCATCATACGTTACTGCCGACAGTTCTTCTTTTAATTTATCAAGCTCGGATTTCTCCTGTTCTTCGGGCTGTACCTCCTCATTAAGTACAACGGGGAGATTATCCCCGTTGTTGACTTCCATAATCAGCTCCGCAGTATCAATCATCATTTCCTGCATCGCTGACCTCCGTTTCTGCCCTGAAATAGCCTAAGTCCTCCCATACTTTCTTGTCAGGGCAAAGATAGTTGTATTCGCTTGAACCTTCTTTTTTGAAAGCATATCCGAAACGGAATATCCCTTTCTGTAAGCCGATTCTGATGTACTGCGGGTCTTTGCCTGTTGCCTGTGCGATCTCCTTGATCGGTACGTTTCTGCCTGTAAAAGCCGGCAGAGAATTAGAAGTATTATTCATTTGGTCTCCTTCCGATTATCTATTTATCTCTAATCGTGTGAAAAAATCTCAGGGTGTCTCTTGACATCTCTCTGCGATTCTGATATAATTGTACCATACACTTCCAGACATTTCAATTGTCTTGATAAAAATAGTACATTAACAATTTATTCATAATTAGTGGAGGGCAAAATGAAAACAGCAATAGATCAGGAGAAAACAAGAGAAAAGATAGTTGCTCTGCGTACTGAGCGTGGTTTGTCGCAGAATCAGCTTGCAGAAGCCCTCGGTGCTTCACGTACACATTACAACGGTATCGAACACGGCAAAGCTACGATAACAAACAGCTATATCAATATGCTTGCTGAGTTCTATGATGTGCCTGTCGAGGATATAGTTGTCTATGCGGACAGTTATGACGATGATTATTATGAAGCATTACAGAAGTTCAATCACCTTATGGGGGACAACTTTGATAGCCTTAAATCGCAGGCGGTACTGCTCGATACTGCCACATTCGTAGGAAAGCGTAATCAGAACGTGCTATCAACGGTGCTTGCAAACCTCGGTTACACACTGGAGATCAAGGCTTCCCGTGATGTATGGAGCGATTACTTCATTCTTTCTCAGACGGACGAGGGACAGCCTGTGTATGATATGCCGCCTGAGCTGTTGCAGTTATTCTCCGAGGGATATGTAATTGCTCTCAAAAAGGCAGGAAAGACTATGTGCTATATGTCTATAAGCGAATATTTGCAATTTGAAAACTATCTGATAATGACAGTCAAGGGCTTTACATCGTCCATAATCAGTGATTTCAAGAAGTTCACCGTCAACAAGGACGAACAAGAAGAAGCACCAATGCCTCTTGACGAACTGAAAACGCAGATTGACCGCATTTCCGAAATTGTTGACACCTGCCGTGAGGTGGTACGGCTAAAGGAGGAGAAGCAGAATGAAATTAGCTAACGGTGTTGGCACTGTCTACAAGCTGTCGGGCAACAGGCGCAATCCCTACATTGTCCGCAAGACGGTGGGCTGGGATATTGACACAAAGACAGGCAAGCGTAAACAGCAGTACATCACTATCGGCTATGCGCCGACCAGGGCTAAAGGGCTTGAAATGCTCATGGACTACAATAAGAATCCTTATGACATTGAAGCGTCCAAAATCACCTTTGCCGAAGTCTTTGAGAAGTGGTCGGCGGAGAAGTTCCCCACGATCTCGGACAGCAACGCCAAAGCCTACAAAGCGTCATATAATACCTGTGAAGCCCTGCATGACAGAGTGTTCAAGGATTTGAAGCTGACTGACTTGCAGGGCGTTGTGGACAACTGCGGTAAGAACTATCCCACACTCCGCAAGCTGAAAGTGTTGTTCAGCCAGATGTATGAGTATGCCATGAAGTATGAGATCTGCATGAAAGACTACTCTGAGTATGTGGATATTATCAAGTTCAAGGACAAGAACCCGAACAAGACAGACCGTTCTCCTTTCAGTAAGGAAGAAATAGATGCTCTGTGGGTGCAAGAAAGCAACTTATATGCTCAGATCGTTCTGATGCTGATATACAGCGGAGTGCGTGTGTCCGAACTGCTTGACCTCAAACGTGAAAACGTCAATATCGAGGAGCATTGCTTCAAGGTAGTGGAGAGCAAGACAGAGAGCGGTATCCGTGTTGTGCCGATACATGACAGGACTTATCCGTTTTTCAAGAAGTGGTATGAGGACGGCAACGAGTATCTGCTCCATACTCCCGACGGCAAGCAGTTCATTTACCGCAACTACTATGATTCCTACTGGACACCTGTTATGGAGCTGATCGGCTGCTCACATAAGCCCCACGATACCCGTCATACCTGTATCTCGATGATGACCGAGAAAGAGGTATCGCCTACGCTGATAAAGAAGATCGTCGGTCATTCGGGTGCTATGTCACTGACCGAGAAGGTGTATACGCACGTTAATGTGCAGGAGCTGTTGGAGGCTATTAATAAGATATAGGTATAAAAATAACCGCTGAGGGAAGTAATTTATCTCTCAGCGGTTATACTTTTATGTATTTGATGTTTTTTCTTCTTTGGTGAGTACATGAATAACAAGTTTCATATGCCGTTGCTCGCAGTTGGCTTGCGTGTTTATAAAATGCTCAGGTTTATTATACCTATCGCACATATGGTTATGATAGACCATTGACCATACATATTTTTTTAATACACGTTCTTGAGACTCGAACCCTTTTATATTATCTGTTGTTAATGAAGTATAATTGCTGTACTTTATAAGCTTTTGCTCAACTATTTGCTTGTGTGAAGCAAGAATAGCATCAATGTTTGGAAATGATTTAGGCAACTTCTCGTAGTCTGACGGATACAGCTGCTTCATGATTTCCATTGCTCGTGATAACGCTTGTTCAGGCATATAGGCTCGAATATCCAAACTATATAAATATGATAAACACCACACTTCATCAGCACATCTATAAAGCAGGTTTAAAGAAAGATTACGTTGGAGTATTTCTTGATTCATTAATTGTATAAATTTAAGCTTAAATTCATTATCTTCATCTGAAATGGTTTCACCATTATTTGTCCTATTTTCAATTGATATGGCTCGTTCGGCATCATCCTGAGAGTATAGCTGAACAGTTTCTAAAAAGGCGATTATTTTCTCTGAAACAGCAATTCGTGGATGAAAAGTGGATTCTTCCATTTTTACTGCTTCAATTAACCCCTCACCGAAGATATAATCATCATTAATTGACATTTTTCCTTTAGTAAAGCCTCCCCGAAGGAACAAGCCATATTCAATTATAAATCTTCGTTGTATCTCGGATATTAATCCCATAAAAGTTAGAATCCGAGATTTTTCTTTTGTGACATCATCTCCAACTTCGATACACAAAGTAATGTTATCTGAAAATATTTTTGATTGAATATGTAGGTTACCAACCTCAGAAGCCATAGGTGAATCGTTGAATGATTTTACATAGCCAACGATATTAGTTATTGCTGAATGTATTGTGTTCAAGAATTCGGAGGCTTTATCAGGTGTTTCTTTAAAGAAAGCTTGATAGCCTAAAGTATCAAAATAAGCAATGTAGTATTCCTTTATAGGATTAGCGATATTGTTTTCCATATTCAACCTTCTTTCTATTACAAATAAGGCATTCACCAAACGATGAATGCCTTGATTTTTTTGTTAGTTATCCGTTAGTTACGTGTTAGTTACCGTCCGAATTTCACCATATTTCAGATAAACCCAGACCGAACAAAACAGCGTAAATACGTGGTTTTGAATACTCCCAACAGGGATAAAATTATCTCTTTGAGAACTGAGGAGCGCGACGTGCAGCCTTGAGACCGTACTTCTTTCTCTCCTTCATTCTGGGGTCACGAGTGAGGAATCCGGCCTTCTTGAGAGTGGGACGGAGCTCAGCATCGAACTCGAGAAGAGCTCTGGAGATACCGTGTCTGATAGCGCCAGCCTGACCTGTTACGCCGCCGCCTGCTACTGTGCAGACAACATCGAACTTGTCTGTATTCTCTGTGAGAGCGAGGGGCTGACGAACGATCAGCTTGAGTGTCTCAAGACCGAAGTAATCGTCGATGCCTCTGCCGTTGATTGTAACATTACCGGAACCGGGGTAGATTCTTACACGAGCAACGGAGTGCTTTCTTCTACCTGTTCCATAGTAGTATTTTGTCTTTGATTCGTACATTTTGGGCACCTCCTTGATTAAAGCTCGTAAGCAACAGGCTTCTGTGCAGCCTGCTTGTGGTCTGCGTCCTTGTAAGTTCTCAGTCTCTTGAGCTGTGCTCTGCCGAGTGAGTTGTTGGGGAGCATACCGTTTACAGCGATCATCATAGCTCTGTCAGCCTGATTAGCCATCATATCCTTGTAGGAGATGGACTTGAGTCCGCCGATCCAGCCTGTGTGCCAGTAGTACTTCTTCTGCTCCAGCTTTCTTCCTGTGAGGATAGCCTGTGCGCAATTGATGATGATAACATGGTCGCCGCAGTCTACGTTAGGTGTGTAGGTAGGCTTGTGCTTGCCTCTGAGGATGTGAGCTGCCTTAGCTGCTACACGGCCGAGAGGCTGGCCTGCTGCGTCGAGGATATACCATGTACGTGTTACTTCAGCCGGTTTAGCCAGTGTTGTTGACATAATAAGTTCCTCCTTGTGAGATGTATGTTCAGTGCCGTTTATTCCCGCACTGATGCGCTTTCTGCGCAGTGACAGATATTATTATACACGATAGTCGGTGCCTTGTCAATAGGTTTTCCGGATTTTTTTCAATCTATATCCTGTTTTCTCTTTGATTCTCTCTGTTATTCTCGATTTCTCTCCCGTTCTCTTCTTTCGTTCCAGGTTTCCGGTGCTGAAAATGCGGGAGGTATCTGCGGGATTTTTATGCAAAAAAACGGGGGATGTGAGGGAGGCTGCGCTTATACCCCACCCCCTGCCCCCTCCCCGCCGGGGAGGGGAAAAGAGAAGAGGGGGCAGCCTCTGGCAGTGTGCATCTCCCTTAATGATTCTTTACAAAGCGGACCGCCAAAGGCGGTCCCTGCACCTGCTGTTCTTCCGGCGACGAGCGTTCATTGTGCGCCCTGCATTTCATATCATCGCCGGAGGCGATGCCGCTTTTATTCACTGTTTCATTAATTCCGCATTCCGAATTCCTGATTCCGGATTAATCCTGCGTTTCCGGCCTGACAAAGAACAGTCCTTCTGAGCGGCAGAGCTCTGAAACCAGGTTTTTCAGTCTCTCGTCCGGGGCGTAAAGGGTGGCATACATATCATCCCGGCTGAGTGTCAGCAGGGAATCGTGCTCCGGCAGGAGAATACAGATATGACCCGTATCTCCTCCGCCCGTAAGGCAGCCTTCTGTCAGCTCCGCAAGCTTCTCTGCCGGCGGGTCAGTGAGTGTATCCTCGTCAGTCACAGCTGTCATATCACAGTAACAGTACAGCTTCAGTATGATGTTCGTTATCCTCCGGCAGAATCCCTGCATATCCCTGCGCAGTATCCTTTCAACGTCGAAATACCTGCCGTCAGCTCTTTCCGGCACTCTCTCCGGAAATATATCGATAAGGTAATACTCCTTTCCGAGCAGCTCCTCTATCCTTTCTTCGCAGTCCACTGTATGCCCTCCTTTGCACGAAAAAAGCCGCAGCCAGCCGGTATCTCCGGTAGGCTGCGGCTTATGCTTGTTCATTCGGTTTATCAGCCTAACAGTTCCTCAAATTGCGAGAAATCGTAGCCTATGCCGCTGCCGTCGCCGTTTTTCGGCTCGGTCATCTTGTATTCGCCGCCGGGATAGCGTATCTCCCATGTGGTCTCGGGACCGTAGAACTCGGTGAACTCAAGCCATGCGATGCCCTTTTCCTTCATGGTATCGACGAAGCTCTCGTTCTCCGCATAGGTTATTTCTCCGGTATTTCTGACCTCCTTCAGGCTTCCGCTCTCGTCGATGCCATACCATGATATGCTCGCTGAGCCGCTTCCGCCGCCCTTGACAAGCGCAAACTCTCCGGTGGCTGTATCTGATGCGAAATAATTGCGTATAGCCTCATCACCCTCGGTGACGGTCTTTGTCTTGCCGTCCGTATAGGTATATACAGCCAGCTTTTTGTCATCGATATTTGTGCCGTAGACCATTACAAGCTCCGGGACATTGTCCTTGTCGATATCGAAGGGGGTGAAGGAGATATCAACATAGTCATAGGGGTTGTAGATAGTATTTCCCTTATCGTCCTTTGCATAGAGCTCGGCAAGCTCCTCCTTGGTCTTGCCTGCCTCGTCTGCCTTGCGTATTTCGTTTGCGACCATATCCACACGGTCGATTATCAGACTCTCGTAGGCGGTCTTTACCTCGTCTCTCAGCTGCTGCGACTCCCAGGTCCATGTGGAATCTGCGGGAGCAAGACCCGGCTTTTCGGGTGCCTGTGATGACAGTTCGGGTTTGTCGATTTTGTTGCAGCCTGTGAGAAGGACTGCCGCAAGAGCTATCAATACTGCCTTTTTCATGTTTATCCCTCCGTTATCTCTCCGGTCACAGCCCAGTTCATGGAGCCTGTGATCCTTACATTTACGAACTGACCTATGAGCGACTCATCACCCGGGAACTCCACGATGATCATCTCGTTGCTCTTTCCTGTCAGATATCCTGTACGTTTCTTTGCCGTGCCGTCAGCGAGCACTCTCAGGGTGCGTCCGACGAACCGCTTATAGTTCTCCGTTGAGACCTCACGCTGCACCTCAAGAAGCCGGCGCATACGCTGTCCCTTTTCCTCCTCGCTCACTGCATCCTCCATCTCGGCAGCCTTAGTGCCGGAGCGCCTGGAGTATATGAACGAGTATATATTGTCGTACTTCACCTGTCTCACAGCATTGAGAGTCTCCTCGAATTCCTCCGCTGTCTCATTCGGGAAGCCGACTATAAGGTCGGTAGTCAGGGAGAAGCCGGGGTCACGGCTGCGGATAAGCTCCACAGTCTCCATATACTTCTCAAAGGTGTAGCGGCGGTTCATGCGCCTGAGCACCTCGCTGCTGCCGCTCTGCAGGGGCAGGTGCAGGTGCTTTGCTACCTTATCACAGTCGAATATGGCGTCAATCAGCTCCGGTGAGGCGTCCTTCGGATGTGAGGACATAAAGCGTATGATGAAATCGCCGGGTATCTCATTGAGTCTTCTGAGCAGCTGGGGGAAGGTCATGCCGTCCCTGAAATCATTGCCGTAGGAGTTGACGTTCTGACCGAGGAGCATTATCTCCCTGTATCCGTCCTTTGCGAGCTGTGTGACTTCAGCGATTATATCCTCCGGCTGTCTGCTCCTCTCGCGTCCTCTGACATAGGGGACGATGCAGTAGGTGCAGAAGTTGTTGCAGCCGAACATTATGGGGACGCTTGCCTTGAAGCTGCTCTCGCGCACCTGCTCGACAGCGCCGGAGAAGTCATCGTATTCCGTTATATCCTCGCCGAAGCCCTTTCCCTTGAGAGCGCCGAGGAGAAGCTCCGGCAGGGCGCTTATGGCGGAGGTACCGAGAACGATATCCACCTGCGGGTAGGAGCGCTTTATCTTATCTGCTATGTGGGACTGTGCCGTCATGCAGCCGGCAATGCCTATAATAAGGCCCGGCTTCTGCTCTTTCAGCTTCTTCATGCTGCCGACTATGCCGAACACCCTGTCCTCAGCGGATTCCCTGACAGCGCAGGTATTGAGTATGATAAGGTCAGCAAGGCTCTCGTCCTCAGTGAAGCCGTAGCCTGCTCTTTTCAGTACGCCCTTTATCTTCTCGCCGTCTGACACATTGAGCTGACAGCCGAAGCTGCGGACGTAGGCGAGCCTGCCGCTTCCGATGAGAGAAGCTATCTCGCTGATGAAACGCTCGTTATCCTTCAAGGTCACCCTCCGTTCGTTTTATGTTCACTGATTAATTATACCACATCCCGCAGCAGGTTGCAAGTAGGTTTATACGTTTTATCGGGGGAAACCTTTCCTCAGAAAGGTTCCTCTGACGGAGGCGGTCCCCTCTGTCGCTGCGCGACATCTCCCCACACTGTGGGGAGTCACCCCGTACCCCCTTCCAAAGACTTCCAATGAATTTTGCCCCCATAGGTCAAAGACCTATGGGGGCAAAATTAGCTGAAAGTTTTCGGAAAGGAGTTTGAGGAAAAAACTTTTTCAAAAGGGTTTTCCTCAACAGAACGTGCAAATCCGCTCTTAATATGCGTTGCCCCAGCATACCATGTGCTTTGCGGGCTTTCCGCAGCATACACACTTGTCTGAGAGATTCTTCTGTAAGGTCGGGATGCAGCGTGAGCCTACGCCTGTCTGCTCCTTTACTGAATCCTCGCAGGCCTCGTCGCCGCACCACATAGCCATGATGAAGCCGTCGCCGTTCTTTGCAAGGGTATCCTTGATCTCGTCTATTGATGTACACTCGTATGTTCTCTTCTGCTGGTTCTCGAGAGCCTTTGCGTACATACCGTCATGTACACGCTTCAAAGCCTCCTGTACAGCCTCCTCGAGCTTGTCGAGGGATACTGTAGTCTTCTCGCTGTCGTGACGTGTTACGATAACGCACTGGTTCTCCTCGATATCACGGGGTCCGATTTCAACTCTAACCGGCACGCCCTTCATCTCGTACTCAGCGAACTTCCATCCGGGTGAGTTCTCGCTGTCATCCAGCTTGACACGGAGGCCTGCTGCTGCAAGACGGTCTCTCAGCTCGGAAGCCTTTTCAAGAACGCCCTCCTTATGCTGTGCAACGGGAACGATAACTGTCTGTATGGGAGCTACTGCCGGCGGGAGAACAAGGCCGTTGTTGTCGCCGTGAGTCATGATAACAGCACCGATGAGACGTGTGGTAACGCCCCAGCTTGTCTGGTGGGGGAATACTCTCTTGTTGTCCTTGTCGGTATATTCTATATCGAAGGCCTTTGCGAAGCCGTCTCCGAAGTAGTGGGAGGTGCCGGCCTGGAGAGCCTTACCGTCGTGCATGAGAGCCTCGATAGCGTAGGTAGCAACAGCGCCTGCGAACTTGTCGCTCTCTGTCTTTCGTCCGGTGATAACGGGCATAGCAAGAGACTCCTCACAGAAGGTCTTGTATACCTGGAGCATACGCTCTGTCTCCTCAATAGCCTCCTCAGCTGTAGCGTGGATGGTGTGGCCCTCCTGCCAGAGGAACTCTCTTGAACGGAGGAAGGGACGTGTGGTCTTCTCCCAGCGTACAACGCTTACCCACTGGTTGTAGAGCTTGGGCAGGTCACGGTAGGAGTGTACTATATTTGCATAGTGCTCACAGAAAAGGGTCTCAGAGGTAGGTCTTACGCAGAGTCTCTCCTCGAGCTTGTCGTTTCCGCCGTGAGTTACCCATGCTACCTCGGGAGCGAAGCCCTCAACATGGTCCTTTTCCTTTTCGAGAAGGCTCTCGGGGATGAACATAGGCATACATACGTTCTCATGTCCTGTTGCCTTGAACATACCGTCGAGTATGCGCTGGATATTCTCCCAGATAGCGTAGCCGTAAGGTCTTATTACCATGCAGCCCTTTACGCTTGTGTACTCAACGAGCTCAGCCTTCTTGCATATATCGGTATACCACTGCGCAAAATCCTCGTCCATGGAGGTTATGGCAGTTACCATCTTCTTGTCCTTAGCCATTTCAATTCCTCTTTTCTATGGGATAAAGTATTCAATACACCTATTATATCAGTTTAAGGGGGAAATGTCAATATAAAGGGGAGGCGCTCTGCCGGCTAAAAAATAGACCCGACAGTAACCTGTCGGGCTTTTCTGGTTGGGGTGGAAGGATTTGAACCCTCGAAATGACGGAGTCAGAGTCCGTTGCCTTACCGCTTGGCGACACCCCAATATATGTACTGAACGATTCAGCTTTATTATTATATCACCTTGCAATGTAAAAGTCAAGATGAAAATATATATTTTTTTATTTTAACTTTGATGCGTTCCTGCGCGGGGATTGCATGATCCGGGAGCGCGGGGGAGGCATTGTTTTTTTACGGATATAAAAGAACAGGAAGCCCGGGTGTTAAGGGCTTCCTGCTCTTTTATAAAGGATGAAAATTGAAAAAATCATATATTATAAAGAATTGAAACTATCGTACCTCAAAGGGGCATCCCGTGGCTTTCGCTCAACTCCGTTCCCCTTTGTTGTCTTTATTGTACCATAAGTGTGCCAAAAAATCAAATATATATTTTTTATCGCGGGTATATAGATAATATATATCACCAAAGATCACTTTGTTTTATAAATCAAGAAACGCGGTATTTCGAGCTGAATTAACACAATGTTCACAAATTGGAATATTGCGTTAAAAATCGCCTATTTGTAAAGCGGGACGAAAGTGTACCAATTTTAACAAAGTGTGCATGGTACACTTTTGGAAGCGGGTTTCGGGAAATCATTAATATTAAGGTCATGAAATCAGTACAAAAATGCCTTTTTAATGGTGAGTGTGCCATATACAAATGTTTATGCAGCAGCCGTTTTCCGGAAAAGTGTTCCGTGAAAGTGTGCCCTGAATGAAGACTTCACAAACCGGCACAATGTTAAATCCACGTAAAATTACACTGCTCCCCCTTGACTATTTCCCCGCCGGTGTTATAATTTAATCGTAAGGAAAAGCATTTATATAATAAGTAAGAAGGAGTTCATAGGTATGAACGAAGAATTTTCAATCTTTAACATCTTCACGATGCTCGGAGGACTTGCCTTTTTCCTCTACGGAATGAAGGTCATGTCCACAGGACTTGAAAAGCTCACAGGCGGAAGACTTGAGCTTGCACTGAAAAAAATGACCGAAAACAGGCTGAAGGCTATTCTTCTCGGAATGGGCATCACCATTGCGATACAGTCATCTTCTGCTATGACTGTTATGCTTGTAGGCTTTGTTAACTCCGGCATCATGTCGCTGGAACAGACGGTCGGCGTCTGCTTCGGCTCGGATATCGGAACAACACTGACAGCATGGATACTCAGTCTCGTCGGCGTTGAGAGCAGCAACCCGTTTATAAGGATACTCAAGCCCTCGTCCTTCTCTCCGCTTGTAGCCCTTGCAGGTGTTATCATGATAATGGTCTGCAAGAAGCACAAGAAGAAGGATATCGGAAATATCCTTATAGGATTTGCTATCCTTATGACAGGTATGACGCTGATGTCACAGTCTGTATCACCTCTTGCGGAATCCGAGCAGTTCAAGAGTATGCTCACCGCATTCAACAACCCGCTGCTTGGCGTACTCGTAGGCGCCGGATTTACAGGCATCATCCAGAGCTCTGCCGCTTCTGTCGGTATACTTCAGGCATTCTCTACCACAGGTGGCCTTTCCTACGGTATGGCTATCCCGATAATCATGGGACTCAATATAGGTACCTGCGTCACTGCCCTCCTTTCAAGTATCGGAGTAACCAAGGACGCAAAGAGAGTTGCCTGCATTCATATCTCAATAAAGGTAATAGGCACACTCGTCCTTCTCCCCATCGTTATCATACTCCAGTACGTGTTCAAACTGGAATTCTTCAACAGGACTATCGGATATCTCGGAATAGCAGTTGCACACTCAGTATTCAATATTGTAGTCACATTAATGCTCATTCCTTTTGCCAATAAGCTCGTCAAGCTGGCAAGGATCATCGTCAAGGACGGAAAGGAAGAGGAAAAGGATCCCAGAAGGACACCTACAGGTCTGGACGAGAGACTTCTCAAAACCCCTGCTGTTGCGGTACACACCTGTATCTCAGCTACAAATCAGATGGCTGAGCTTACAAGAGATACCATAAAAATGGCGCTGAAAATACTTATAGAGTATGACGCTGCCACCTGTGAAACGATCATAGAGAACGAGGACATCATCGATGAATTCGAGGACAAGATCAACGGATACCTTGTAAAGCTCGCCAAGAGCAGCGTTACCGGCGCGGACAGCCGCAGCGTATCCAAGATGATGCACTGCGTAGGCAACTTCGAGCGTATCTCCGACCACGCTGTAAACCTTGTGGAGAGCGCACAGGAGATGTTCGAAAAGGGCATATCCTTCTCGCCGGAATGTGTGAAGGAGATAACCGTTATATCCGAGGCCATAACCGAGAACATCAACAAGGCTTTCGATTCCTACGTTCTGAACAATCTCACTCTTGCACATAAGGTCGAGCCTCTTGAGGAGGTCGTGGACAACCTCAGCACAGAGCTCAAGAACCGCCATATCCGCCGACTCCAGAACGATGAGTGCACAGTGGAGCTGGGATATATCTTCCAGGATATCCTTACTAACCTGGAGCGTATCTCCGATCACTGCTCCAACATCGCCGGCTGTCTTATCGAGACAGACGAGAAGACAAGCATCCATGCTTATCTCCACGATGTCAAGGAGAATGACGAGACCTTCCGCAAGGAGTACCGTGCTTATTCCGAGAGCTACTTCCTGAAGCTGGGAGTAGTTGACGGCAGTAAATAAAGATAAGAGCCCCGCAGTTTTCTGCGGGGCTTTGTTCGTCAAAAAAGATAGTTTCATCGATAGAACCCAACGGGCGGATGTGGGCATCCGCCCCTGCAAACGCCGATTCTTCCATAGCAAAATGTAGGGGGCGATGCCGACATCGCCCCGCTTATTTGTGAATGTATGGTTTTTTGACATACTGAGGGGACGCCCTCTCTTGCAGGGCGTCCCCTCTTCAAAAACAGTCCACCGGACTGTTTTTGAATTCACCCCTTGCGGGGTTCTTTTTATCAGCTATTGTGCAAAACGGCTCTTATTTTTTCGCAGTACAGCTCAAACTCTATATCCTGTTCATCCGAATAGAGATGGAAATTCACATCGCTTACCGGATGCTGATATTCGTCTATCGTAAATCCGCTGAATAATCCGTTCGCCATATCGAAATTCATATTTCCCTTTACATTATATAGCGTAAGTCCGATCCTGTACCGCTGATCCCGGTCTGTAAGGAGCATAGTGAGGGTGTTGGTATAGTCGCAGTAGAATTCATCGATCACTCTTGAATCGTAATGGAGTTCGAGTATCGTTCCGAAATGATACCAGGCCTGAAGCTCCGGCGGTATCTTCTCCCTCAGTTCATCTATGCCGGTGATCTTCTCATAGTCAAACATATCAAAGCCTCCTGTTATTCCTGCTGACCGATGATAGGTTGCAGCACTGCGGATATGGGTTATTCGTCGTATGTGCGTACCCTGAGTGTTGCGCCGAGCTTTTCACAGACCTTGCGTGAAGCCTCTATCTGCTCCTCCGGTATTACATCAACTACCGACATGATTACCCTTGCCTTGCCGGTCTTCACACAGTCGGCGGTGAACTTCTGCATGGCCTCCCATGCCTCCTTGAACTTCGGGCGTGTAACCTTCATGTACTCATCCTTCGTGCCTGCGTTGAGGCTTACGGATACGGTATCAAGTACGCTGCACAGGTCGTCTGCAACGGAGCGGCCGTTCACAAGGTCGCCGAGGCCGTTGGTATTGATGCGGAGCTTCGGACATCCCTTCTTCGAGCGGAGGTACTCAGCTGTTGCGATGAGGTCCTCAAGACGCTCTGTAGGCTCGCCGTAGCCGCAGAAGACTATCTCGTCATAGGAAGCGATATCTCTGCTGTCAAGGTCGGCCTTTATCTCCTTCATGGTGGGCTCATGCTCCAGCCACAGGGGGTCGGAGCCGTATGCGCCGTCGGCATTGTTGCGTATGCAGAAGGTGCAGGCGCAGGGGCATTTGTTGGTGAGGTTTATATAAAGGTTGTTTCCTACCTCGTAGGATATGGTCATTGCTTTTTTCATATTCATCCCTCCGGGAAATCAGTCTATGTATATCCTGGGCACTCTCTTGGATATGCCGCATACTACTTCGTAGCCGATGGTGCCGTAAATGGAGGCCAGGTCGTCGGCGGTTATCATATCATCGCCGTCACGGCCGATGAGCGTAACTATGTCACCGGACTTGGCTTCGGGAACTCCCGATACGTCCATCATGAGCTGGTCCATGCAGACTCTTCCGACAATGGGGCAGCGGACACCGTGTACAAGTATCTCCCCCTTGCCGGAGAGCAGTCTCGAATAGCCGTCGGCATAGCCGATAGTTACTGTGGCTATGCGCATCTCACGGTCGGCGGAGAATGTCCTGCCGTAGCTGATGCAGTCGCCGGGCTTCACGGTCTTTACGTGGGAGATGACTGCCTTCAACTCCATGAGGGGTTCAAGTCCCCCGGGGATATCAAGGCTGATATCCGGGTGCAGGCCGTAGAGTATGATGCCGGCACGGCTGAGGGTGCTGCGGTTATTGTTGCGGTAGCAGGTGGCGGCGCTGTTCATGAAGTGGAGGTGGCGGAGCTTTATGCCGTTCTTCACAAGCTCATCGTAGGTATCAAGGATGAACTGCTCCTGTCTGTCGGTGTAGGCGATATTGTCCGGGTCATCGCTGTCGGCAACGGCGAAGTGGGTATATATGCCCTCGACGGAGAGCTTCTCTATGGCGGTTATCCCTGCTATCTCTGCGGCGCAGGCTGCGGGGGTGTCGTGTTTGAGGCCTATCCTGCCCATTCCTGTATCTATCTTTATGTGGCAGCGTATGGGCTCGGGAGTATTGGCGGCAAGTGCTTCGGCGTACTCAGTCGATACCACGCCCTGTATTATATTGTACATGGCTATCTCGTGGGCATACTCCGGGGGTGTGTAGCCGAGGATGAGGATATCGGCGTCAGGAGCAAAGCTGCGGACGGCTATGGCCTCATCGAGGTTGGAGACTGCAAAATAGCGTATCCCGCACTGCTCTGCGAGAGTGCGTACAACGTGCTCGTCGCCGTGGCCGTAGGCATCCGCCTTTACGACTGCCATTATCTCCGTTTCCGGAGAATTGAGGCTCCTTATCACTTCTACGTTCTTTCTCAGCTGTGACAGGTTTACCTCTGCCCATGCCCTTTTGAGATACGGCTTCATTGTTATCATGTCCTTTCTTTATGCAGACGCAGAACGCCGGAAGGCGTATGCGCCGGATTTGCGGTATTATCTGATCAGCACCATATATTGCGGGGTTTATTAATAAATAGTAACAGTTTGCAAAACTCCTTGAAATATGTCGGAGCCTGTGTTATAATTAGAATAATCAGCATATTATGTCCGGACCGGAGGTCGATCATGCTCTATTCACGTATTTCCGGAGAGCCTCTGCTCCCCGCTGAACTGTTTGCGGCAGATATGAGCCGCTCGGTATGTATCACAGGCCACCGTGAGAACGGTATAATCCCCTATGAGGGCAGCACGGAAGCTGCAACGGCCGGGGTAAAGCGTTTTCTCTGCCGCTGCATCGATATGGCAGCGGAGGCGGGATACGAATACTTCTTCAGCGGACTTGCCTCGGGGACTGACCTCTGGGCGGCGGAGCACGTTATAAAGAGACGTATCGACGGCGCGCCGGTAAAGCTTGTGGGAGTCGTGCCCTATCTGAAGCACGCTGACTTCTTTCCGGAGCGGAGCAGACGTCTGCTCGGTATAATCGAGCGGAATGCGGATCATCTCCTGATCGTGAACGGGGATCCGGCAGCGTTTTTCTCGCGCACACCGGGGAAGCATTCCTCGCCCTCGCTCTACCGCGACAGGAACTACTTCATGGTGGATCATTCATCCGCCGTTATAGCCTTCCTCAATCCGGAGACACTTCATTCCGGCACCGGCCAGACCGTGAACTATGCACGGCGCTGCGGAAAACGCATCGTCAGCTTCAGCTGCGAGGATGTCCACAGGGCTCTTGAAAGAGCCGGCGGCGATCCCGCTGCCATGGATATGGATGCGGTATATCCGGAAAATATGTTTGAATATCCGTTCTGACCGTGATAACTCCGGATTTTTCCGGAATACTTATATTATATCACAACCGCAGGATTTTGCAATACCTGAACGGATCTTTTTCATTGTCAGAAAGATGACGATGAGAACGCTTTTTCTTTTCAACAGATTGTTGAATACCGTGTTTAAACATGGAATTCACATTCAGAGGGTGTTGATAATGTTGAAAACTTTGTTAATAACGGTTTTTCGCGTGATACTTTTCAACACCTGCCGGGGGAGAGAATGGGTTATTCACCCTCCGGCGTATATTATCAGTTAATATCATCCCGGAAATATACAAGCTGTTTATCCGGGAAAAGGCAGAAAGCCGAAAGGAGAATTTTAGCAATGGCAAGGAAAAAGAAGAGGAAAGCCGGCAGTATAGCCGTTCCCTTTCTGATCACAGTATTCGTCGGACTTCTTATCATAGGCGGCATAGCATTCGGTCTGTTCAAGTATTTCGGCCTCGGCAGGGGCGGAGAGCTCAAGCCTCCCACACCGAGAGCTGTAGGTACTACCACGGCTGAGGACAACCATACCATTCTCTTCGTCCTTGACGAGCCGGACAAGAAATGCTCCTCCACCTTCGTGCTCATGCGTTCAAGACCGATCGACAAGAGCATCCTCTTTATAGGTATCCCGACAAATACAGTTGCAGTAGTTGACGGTCAGCAGCAGAACATCAAGAGCCAGTACGAAAGAGCAGGCGCGGCAGCAGCGGCAAAGTTCACTGAGGCGCTGTTCGGTGTCACAGTTGACAGATACATGAAGGTCAGCTCACCGGCTCTTATCAAGATATGCGATGTGCTCGGCGGTGTATCCTACCCCGTAAAGGCTGACATCGCAGGCTTCAACGGAGACGGCAGCGACCAGTACCTCAACTCCGAGCAGATAGAGAGGTTCGTTACCTACTCCCTGTTCCCGGACGGAGAGGTGCAGAGAGCGTATGTTGCAAGCTCACTTCTTTCCGATATGATTAACCAGACCGACGGCGAGCGCTTCGCATCCAACCTTGACAACAACTTCACTTCCATAATCAACATGACCACAGATTCCAACATCACCTCTGTTGATTACAGGAACAGGAAGGACGCCATCAAGAATATGTTCACAAGAGGAAGCGCTATCTCATCCTTCCTCATCATGGACGGCGAGCAGTCATACGAGGACTTCATCCCGAGCTCCCTGTTCATCGAGAACGTAAAGAAGGATTACTTCGCTGAGGCTCCTACAGAGGCAGCAAATTGAGAAATATATTCGATACCCACAGTCATTACGGCGACAGAGCCTTTGACGAGGACAGGGCGGAGGTGCTTGCCGGGCTCCCCGGAAAGGGCATCCGCTTTGCCGTGCTCGTCTCCTGCTCTGTGAAGGATACCGAGAACAATATCGCACTTGCCGGTAAATATGACTGGATATACACTACCGCCGGATTCCATCCCGAATACGCTTCAGAGGCGGAGGAGGGCTGCGTGGAGGAGCTCAGGAAGCTCGCTCTCAGCTCCCCCGATGTCCGCGCAATAGGCGAGATCGGACTCGATTACCACTATGAAGGATATGACCGCGACAGACAGATAAAGCTCTTCTGTGAACAGCTGGAGCTTGCGAAGGAACTCGGTCTGCCGGTCATCATACACAGCCGTGATGCGGCCGAGGATACCATGAGGATACTCAGGGAATACCGCCCGGAGGGAGTCATGCACTGCTTCAGCTACTCAGCAGAGATAGCGAAGGAGGTCATAAAGCTCGGTATGTACATCGGCTTCACGGGAGTCATCACCTTCAAAAACGCTAAGAAGGCACTGAAGGCGCTTGCAGAGGTGCCGGACGACAGGCTCCTGCTGGAGACGGACTGCCCGTACATGGCGCCGGAGCCGTACCGCGGAAGACGCTGCGACAGCTCCTTGATAGCATATACCGCCGCAAGGGCAGCGGAGCTCAGGGGCATGGATACCCAGGCGCTGCTCGATATGACCTGCCTGAACGGTATGCGCTTCTACGGTATCGATGAGAAGGCCGGCAATACGAAAGACCGGGGGGAGAAACTCTGATGTTCTATTGCTGCGGTATCACCGATAAGGGGATAATGCCCCATAATGAGGACGCAATGCTCATAGGAAAGACCGTCTGTGAGGATGGTATCTTCGAGAAGGAGCTGTATGCGCCCTTCGTTGCCGCCGTATCAGACGGCGTTTCCGGCGAATGCTCCGGAGAGATCGCATCACGTATGTGCCTTGAAAAGCTTACTGCTATCGACAGCTACCGTAAGCAGGATATGAAGCTCTCGCTGTACCGTATACACCGTGAGCTGGCCGCATACAGCGAGACCTACCCGCAGTACCGGAATATGCAGGCGACTCTCTGCGGACTGGCAGTAGACCGCCACGGACAGATGCTTGCATTCAACTGCGGCGATTCGAGGCTCTACCGCTACCGGGAGCACCATATCAAGCAGATAACGAGGGATCAGACCTTCGTACAGCTGTTATACAAGGAAGGCACCATCACCGCCGAGGAACGGAGGAACCATATCCACCGCAACATCATCATGCCGGTGTTCGGAAGCCTTTCCGCCGACCCGCAGATAGATGTGGACTGGATACACGGAAGCGTTCTGCCGGGAGATATCTTCCTGCTCTGCACGGACGGACTGAGCGACTATGTGTCAGCCCTTGATATGCAGGATATACTTGAAATGCCCAAGAGCCTTATGCAGCGCACGAAGCTGCTGGCAAACGAGGCACTGAGGCGGGGCGGAAGAGACAACGTGACAGTGGTCACAATGCTTTATACAGATGAATGACAGACCTGCTCAGAAGGCGGGTCTGTTTTTATATCCGGGAACAGAAAGCCCGCAGGAGACGCCTTGTGCTCCTGCGGGCTTACATTATTATAATACGTTCAGGCTCAGTCGATTATCTTCTGATAATTCTGCTCCTCTTCCTCCTCGGCGGCGAGCCTGTCAGCCGCCCTTACATCGCTGCTTGCAGACTTCCTGCCTCTGGACATGAGGACGGCCGCAAATACTCCGGCAGCTGCTACAAGAGCAAGTGAAAGGGTGATGAAGAGCACCTTATTCAGGCTGCCGTTAACGTTCCTGAAGCTGATGCCGCTGCGCCTTGCGTAGGCTGCTCCCTCAGAACCGTTGAAGCCGCTGAGCTCGAAGCCGTCCGCCTTTTCAAACTTGCCGTCTGTGGTGTCTGTGAAGCCGAAGGCGTGCTCTCCTATCACGGAAACCCCCTGGGGGATGAGCACGTTGTTCAGCGAAGTGCAGTTGAGGAAGGCGCCGACGCCTATCTTGTCTATCTGGTCCGGGAGGATTATCTTCCCGAGCTTTGTGCAGTTGTAGAAGGCTCCGTCATCAATGGTGCGGAGAGTCGTGGGAAAATCCACGGAATCAAGGTTCAGGCAGAACTGGAAGGCGAGGTAGCCTATCTCGGTCAGACCCTCGGAGAAGTGTACGCTCTTCAGATTCGTGCAGTAGCCGAAAACATCATCCGTGAGCTGGTGTACCGAGCCGGGAAGGAAGACGTTATCGAGCTTTGCGCACATGGAGAAGGCGCCGTTTGCTATCTTCGTGACCTTGTCGCTTATGTACAGGTCTCCGGACAGCTCCGTGGAGGCGCGGTAGACAGTGGCAAGGTCTCTGCTGTAGAGTATGCCGTCACGGAAGAGGTAGTGCTCGCTGCCCTCGGTATCGAAGGAGCTTATGGAGGCGCAGTCTCCGAAGGCAAGGTCGCCGATGAGCTCCAGCTTGTCGGGTATTTTGAATTCCTTGAGCGCAGTGCAGCCGTAGAAGGCGTTCTCTCCTATCATGGTGATATTGTCGGAGAGCTCAACGTCCTCAAGGGCGATGCAGGTCATGAAGCAGGCCTCCGGTATCTCCGTAAGACGGGAGGGGAGATGCACCTTTGAAAGGGAGGTGCAGCCTGCAAAGGCCTGTGCGCCGATGGATGTGACTGTCTCGGGGATGGTGATGGAGGCTATATTGTTGCAGCCGATGAAGGCGCCCTCGGCTATGGCGGTTATGGCGTAGCCGTTTCTGAGCTCCGGTATCTTTGATACCGATGCGGTGGCATCGCATTTTACGATGGTGTAGGAGCCGCCCACGAGCTCATAGGTGAAGGTTCCGTCGTTCAGGGATTCACCCAGCTCTGCCGCCTGCTCGGGAGTGAGGGCGGAGGCGGAAAGGGTGGCTGAGAATGCGGAGAGGACCATAGCAGCCGATGCAAGGAGGGCTGCAGCTTTTCTTAACAGCTTCATTTGTCTCCTCCGTTCTTTTCTTTTGCACGCTTAGCCTTGATGCGCTCTGCGGCATTTGCCTTTATTGCCATGATGCGCTTTTCTTCCTTCCTCTGCTTTGTCTTCTTGCCGATGATGATGCCGATGACTGCGAGTACGGCAGCAAGAGCCGCAGCTGCACAGCCGATGAGGAAGCCTACGCTCACGTTCTTGCCGTTCATGAGGACTGTGCCTGTTACGACCTCGATACCGCGGTCGTTGGCGTACTTCCAGCCCTCAGAGCCCTTGTTGACATACATTTTGAATCTGTCATTGAGCTTTGTTTCGGCCTGTCCGGAGTCTTCGTCCTCGATCTCGATGTAGCCGAAGGCATAGTTGCCTATGGGGCCGACCTTGTCATAGAGACGGACAGAGCCGAGAGACTTGCAGTTGAAGAAGGCATCTACTCCCACGTATTCAAGCCCGGGGGAGAATGTGACCTTCGAGAGGGACTCGCAGTTGTAGAAGGCGGCGTTGTTGATGGTGGTAACGCCTGTGAGGTCTGCCTCCCCGAGGAGTCCGCAGTCTGCGAAGGCTGCCTCGCTTATCTCACGCAGGGTGGAGGGAGCTGTGAATACGCCCTCCCTGGCGTTGGGACATTTGAGAAGAACGGTCTTGTCCTTGTTGTAGAGCACGCCGTCCTCTGAAGAGTATTCGCCGTCGCCTTCAGTAACATTTATCTGGGTAAGGCTGGTGCAGGTGCTGAAGGGGTATTCGCCCTCTATCACCTTGCAGGCTCCGGGGATGGTGAGACGCTGGAGGTAGATGCAGTTGTAGAATGCGTCCGTGCCTATCTCCGTAACTGTGTCGGGAAGGACGATGTCTGTGGCGTAGCTGTACATGAAGCAGCGCTGGATGATGGAGGTCACGGTAACTCCGTCTATCTGCTGCGGTATCTCGATGCTCTCCTCGGTGGACCTGCATATCACAAGGCCGGCGGTGCCGTCGTCCTTGATGGTATACACAAAGTCGCCGGAGGTTATGGTCTCCATTGAGAGGTATTCTCTCTCCTGGGCTGCCTGCTCGTGGGTGAGGAAGATGAAGAGGGGGGCGGGCTCGGTGATGTAGTTGCCCTGCTCGTCCTTTTCGCCCTCGTCGAGGTTGTTGTAGACGTACTGCTCGGCGGCGGAGCCTATGGAGCCGGAGAGGAAGAAGCCTGTATCTGCATCGCCGGAGATGAAGTAGCCGAAGGCCTTTTCACCGATATCGGTAACGCTGTCCGGAATGTCTGCATCAGGCAGTCCTGCACCGAGGAAGGCCTCCTTGCCGACTGTTGTGAGAGTACCGGGGAGGCGAACCTCCTTGAGGTCTGTAGTGCTGCGGAAGGCCTGCTGTCCTATCTCGGTGACTGCGGTGGCGCTGAGGTCTGCTGAGCCGAGACGCAGACACTCGTTGAAGCACTTTGAGGCTATCCTCTCGAGGGTCGAAGGGAAGGTGACGCCGGAGAGAGAGCTGCCTTCAAAGGCTGATGTTCCGAGTTCCTTTACGCCCTCGGGTATGTCGTAGGAGGTGCCCACCTTTGCACGGGGATAGCATACAAGGCGGGTCTTGTCCTTGGTGAAGAGGACACCGTCGGGTGCTGTATAATACTCGCTGGCGGAGTCAACGACTATCTCCTGAAGCTCCTCTGCCCCGGAGAATGCGCCGTCAGCGGATACATATTCAACTGTTGCCGGAAGAGTAACCGACACGGCCTTTACGCCGGAGAATGCGTTCTTTCCGATCTCGGTAACGGTGAGACCGTCGATGGTATCGGGGACGGTTATCTCCTCCTCCTCTGAGGAGCAGGCTTCTATCCTGATGCCTGATTCTGCTGCTGAGTAGGACCATTCGCCGGAGGTGATCCAGCCGGAGGTATCTACTGTCTCTTCTGTCTCCGCGGAGGTCTCCTCTGCGGCGGCATCCTCAGCCGGGGCTTCGGTATCCCCGGCCGGCTCTGCTGTATCTGTAAGGAGCGGCTGTGCATCGGGAGCTGCGGGCTCCTCTGCTGCGAAAGCCGCAGCGCCGGACTGGCATATCAGTGCCGCTGCTGCAATGAAAGCGGCTATTCTGCTGCGATCCATAATTATTCCCTCTCTTTGTGTATGACTATGCAGGCAAGGCTGCACTATCCGGTGCCGCTGTTCTCTGTGCGGCACTCGATTTATACTATTATATCATGAGGCATGATTTATTGCAACGGATTTCACATGATTTTCATTCGGGAGACGGACGGAGGAAAGATAAAAACGGATAATATTCATAAAAATGCGGATATTTTAAAGAAAAATGAATATTTATCCGAAATCCCTTGACAATATCTTCACACTGAGTATAATATAATTATTACGATAACCGCACCGCTTGAGCGGTGATATATTTCAGGAGGTATTTATCATGGCTAACAAAAAGGATATCAAAAAGGTCGTTCTTGCTTACTCAGGCGGTCTTGACACTTCCATCATCATCCCGTGGCTCAAGGAGAACTACAACAACCCCGAGATCATCGCTGTATCCGGCGACGTAGGACAGGGCACAGAGCTTGACGGACTTGAGGAGAAGGCTATCAAGACAGGCGCTTCCAAGCTCATCATCGCTGACCTCAAGGAGGAATTCATCCAGGATTACGTTTATCCTACTGTTCAGGCAGGAGCTATCTACGAGAACAGATATATGCTCGGTACTTCCTTCGCTCGTCCCATCATTGCAAAGCGCATCGCTGAGATCGCAATCGCTGAGGGCGCTGACGCTATCTGCCACGGCTGCACCGGCAAGGGCAACGATCAGGTAAGATTCGAGCTTGCTATCAAGGCTTTCGCTCCTGAGATGGCTATCATCGCTCCCTGGAGAGAATGGGACATCAAGAGCCGTGACGAGGAGATCGACTACGCAGAGGCTCACAACATCCCGCTGAAGATCAGCCGTGAGACAAACTACTCCAAGGACAAGAACATCTGGCACCTTTCACATGAGGGCCTCGATCTTGAGGATCCTGCAAACGAGCCTCAGTACGAGAAGAAGGGCTTCCTTGAGATGGGTGTATCTCCTATCGATGCTCCTGACAAGCCCACATACATCACTATCCACTTCGAGAAGGGCGTTCCCACAAAGCTGGACGGCAAGGAGCTCAATGGCGTTGAGATGGTATCCGCACTCAACAAGCTGGGCGGCGAGAACGGCATCGGTCTTGCAGACCTGGTTGAGAACCGTCTCGTTGGTATGAAGTCCAGAGGCGTATACGAGACTCCCGGCGGCGCTATCCTCTACCACGCTCACGAGGTTCTCGAGACAATCACTCTCGACAAGGAGACTGCACGCATCAAGCAGTACCTCAGCATCAAGTTCGCTGATATCGTATACAACGGCCAGTGGTACACACCTCTCCGTGAGGCTATGAGCGCATTCGTTTCCAAGACTCAGG
>CAMKMD010000010.1 GCA_946413815.1 uncultured Ruminococcus sp. | reverse complement strand
TTCAAAGAAAGTGTAGGGAAATTATTATGAGAAAATCAATCAAGGCAATCATCTGTGCAGCATCAGCAGCAGTAGTATGCGCTGCACCCACAGCAGCAACATTCGCAGGTGTTACAGCTAATACGGCTATTACGGCTGAGGCGGCTTCTTTTGTTTCATACAGCAATAATGAGGTAAAGTTTGATGAAAGTCAGATAAATACTACAGTAAATAGCTTTACAAGAACATATCTGTCTTATGGAGATAAAAAGAGTTTTACTCGAAAAGATGTTCAGCTATTTGAAAAGCAGTGTGTAACATTTGAAGTCAGGACATCACTTCCTAGCGAAGATAGTTTTAAAAGGGCAATCCAGTCTATGAAGTTACACGTCAACTTTTATATGGACGAAAAAAAACAATACTATGCTTCTCATGATTATACAGTAAAATATTCTCGGGTAATTAACACCAGTACACATGAAAAAATATATTTGTGTATCTGTGAATTCCTATCATATGGAACTTCCTATGAAGCAAGTTTAGAGAATTTGAACAGTTCATATAATGGATATGCTCTTGATTACAGCAAGACGAATATTAAAGTCACTGGAAATTCTTTCGACTATTATAAGGTCCAGGCAACACCATCATCCGGCGAAAAGTTTTATGCTGTATTCCCTAAGAAAATTAACAATACATCTGTAAACACTACGTATTTAAAGAATTGGGCTAAAAATCAGTGCCTCCTGGCGAATAGCCTGAAGGAATTAACAGGAAGCTCGATGGATACCATTTTTGTAGTACCTATTTCTTATATTCCGGTTGATTACATACCGATCGATTCAAAGACAAAAAAACCGGTTGATAATGCCCTTAATACTTCAAATACCTCCAACTTTGTATGGGGAGGTTCACCGTCAAAATATGCCGTAATAAGATTAGATGACGGAGGAGTTAAAGCAGAAGCAGCACTAATGAACAGCTCAAATGTGAGAGTAATGAATAAGTATCTTACACATGAAATGGGTCATGCATATGCAGGTTTTAAAGGTGATGATTGGTCTGATGCATATAATTATGCGGCAACAGGTAAAGCATATGCGGATGCATTAGGTACAGCTGACGAGCATTATACAAATGTCAGATCTCTTACCGCCATGAATAATTGTACTAATCTTAAGAATTATAAAATAAAAGATGCCGGAAGGTATTTAAGCGTACCGTCAGTATATGATCAGGTTTTTGATAATGGAGATATAACATTTACTTTCTGTTTTGCACAGTCAATGATTAAGAAAACCGGATTTGATAATCTTGAAAAATTCTATAGAGCTGATAACGCAAGTTCATACAGTTCTTGGTCAACACGCAAATTTGGCAGAGATTTGCTCAAGAGAATTAACCTGAATGTTGATCCGCAGACTGTTTGTAATAATGTAGATGTATATAGGAATTATTTCATGTTTGTAAATGGTCTGAGAGGCCTTGGAATAACTGATCTTGATCAGATCAATACGTATTTTGCTGATGCAGCAAAACAGAAGAAGTATAAAAATGGAGAAGAATTTATAAAGGAAATGATCGTTTACCTCTTTGGCAGAGATCTTAAGGGAGCATAATAACCTGTTCTTCTCAGCGGCCGGCTAATGCTTATATGTGTTTTACGCTTACTCTGCAGCGTAAGAATAGTGTCAAATATGACACGTCCGGATAGAAAAGTTTCAGGCTCACCTCGGTGGGCCTGTTTCTCTGCTATATGTTGGCGGCTTACGCTTACGATAATATGAGCAGATTCAAAGGCAGGGTCAGGACTGCTGAGGTTTACATCCAGCCGGAGGATAAGGCGGTTTCTCCGGTAAGACCGGGCTTTGATCTGAGGGTATTGTAAACGGGTGCTCCCGTTTTTTCTTATACCGGATTGAAAAGCAGGGCTGATTGTGGTATAATTGGTATTGTAAGCAATGTATGAGAGCGCTCGCATAATCGGAATTCAGTATACGGAGTGATAGCTATGGTAATAGATAATACAACATAATACGATGAAATATGGAACGCCGTATATAATAAACTTGGTTTTTCACCATCATGTAAATACAGAGGTCATTCGTTTAATGTTCCGCTGCCTTTTCAGATAAATCAAAACTATTCAGTATATGCCATTGAAGATATGACAGACGATCAAATAGATTTGTTTAGTGATATAATGAGAATGATATTCATTAAGATTACAAAAGCAGGGCAAAAAATATACGCGCTTGACTGGCATCATTCTGCTTTTTTACTATGATCCAAGAAATATTTCCGAACAAAAAAGCTGCACAGTTCATGATGAAAGGTATTCAGACGGTCAGTATTCTGCTTATTTTCCTGCTTTTTGTCCTGACGGTGATTACTACTTTTTTATAGAAGAATGCGTTGAATTTGGTTACTTAGGGCATCCCTGGAGGCAGGGAATATGGATATTTGAGTGCGATCTGATTGAAGAAATAGAACAGGTATATCAAAAAGTCGGCTGGAAGAAATTGAAATAAAGTCTGAATTATCGCAGTAAATAAGAAAGAAGTGTACGCCATGTGTACCTGATTCTATGTTGAAAAAACAGAGGGGAAAACAAATATGGGATACATCATGAAGCTTCGCAGTGCTGTTGGAAGCAGCCCTGTCATAATGGCCGGTGCAGGTGTAATAATTATAAATGAGAAAAATGAGATACTGCTCGGAAAGCGAACAGATAACGGATACTGGGATTATCCCGCAGGCTCAATGGAAATTGGCGAGAGTTTTGAAGAATGTGCAAGAAGGGAAGTCTCTGAGGAAACAGGGCTTGTCTGCGGAGAACTTGAATTTCTTATGGAGATATCCGGAGAAGACTCTTTTTACGAATATCCTAATGGCGATCAGGTCTATCTTGCTGTGATAATCTATATCTGCCATGATTTTTCGGGTGAAATGAAAGTTCAGGAAGACGAAGCAGTCATTCAGAAATTTTTTCCGATAGACCAGCTTCCTGAGACACCTCCTCTGAAAATCAAAACAAGGATATTTGAAAAGGTCAGGGATCATATACATAATAATTGCTGAGATGAAACAGAAAAATGAATGAGGATGCTCACGATAAAACTCAGCTTCGGAAAGAATGCCGTTCTGAAAGGTACGAACTTTACGGAGGGTGCTGCGGCGAAGGATAGGAATAAAACCTGAGGAGGACATAAGGCATAATGGGAAGGGTAAGATTTAAATGCAAAAATTGCGGAGAGTATCATGATATAGATAAGAATACTCCGGTGGAATTTGAGAATTGGGCATATTCAAAAGTTGAATGGTCTGATTTCAAGGATTCTGTTCCTCCGTTATCTGAAGAACACTGGTCTCGAAGTGAAACACTGCCACGCTTAGGAGAAACACGTATAATAAAAGTCGGGGTAACATTTGATGAATCCACGGGAAGCGAATTCTATGCGGATTATCGTACTGAGAATGCTTTTTTTAATGGCCATGAAACTGAGGAGGAGTTTGAGAATTCGGCAATTGTAAAATGCAGATTTGATGAAGTTATTATTTCGGATGAGTACAGTGCCTGGATAAAGGTGACTGTTACACAGGTATTACGTTACGATAAAATCGCAGAGCTTTTCCCTCCTCACTATATATATGACGCTTTTGAGGACTATAGTGGATTGGGAGGCGAAGGCACTGAGGATATCGGTAAAAAATGGCGTATTATTACATGGTCGGCACAGGGAGATCTTGGAGATACATTATATATATTCAAAGACAGCGGCAATGTTCGTCATCTGGTAGTGCGTCTGAATTGGTGTATGGCTGAAGAGATCATTTACTTTGGTAATGTGGTAGAGAACATAGACAGGGTAAAATAAATGATGAACAATTATGACGATATAAAGCACCTCACCCGTCCGCAGTATGACGATCTTCACCCGATGTCAATGCACGACAGGGCGACAGCAGGAAAGGGGATGCTTCTGAGCGGGCTTTCCCGGGAGCAATTATGTTATATAAAAACTCCTTGATTTTACCCGTTATTTCAGTTATAATATAATTACAGCAGCTTATATCGGTAAGACGCTTTATACCGACACGAAACAATAGACAAAGGCAAGCGGATCAGCCTGAAGGAGAATGGTCATGTCATTACCTTTTTTAAAGAAAATAGCGTTAACTGTTAATACTGTCATATTTCTTCTTGTGTTCGTGCATCTGGCCTTTTTCAAGTCCGTCAATGTTCCTTTTCTTGTAGCATTCAGTATTCCTGATGCCTGCATCTATCTTATCGGATATTTCCTTATTCTTCGTGACAAGCTTGATATATATACCTGGCTCCTGTTCATCTGGATAACGATATATACGGGTGTGACAACGCTCTGTATCGGAAACGGATACGGGTTCCATCTGTATTGCTTTTCTATCATACCAATAGTCTTCATAACGGAATACATAGGATACAAGCGAAAGAAACGCAAGATGATAGCACTTCCGCTGAGTATAGCTATCACGCTGTTCTATATCATTTTTACTGGCTATGTAACGAAACACGGTCCGATATATGACTGCGGCGAGGAGAAACTCACCATGTTCTGGAGCTTCAATGCTCTGGTGGTGTTCAGCTTCCTTATCTGCTTTATCTATTACCTGATAAAGCTCATTGTTATCTCTGAGGATAAACTCAGGGAGGCGGCTCAGATAGATCAGCTCACAAGGCTGTATAACCGTCATTATATGTTCGATAAGCTTTCGGATATCACGGACAGGGACAGGGAATGCATCCTTGCAATAGTAGATATAGATAACTTCAAGAAGGTCAACGATATCTACGGACACAATGCCGGCGATGAAGTGCTCAAGAACATATCCGGACATCTGAGGAAGGAATGCAGGGGCTGTGAGATATCGCGCTGGGGCGGAGAAGAGTTCCTTGTTGTATCCTATTCCCCTTACGCAGATACCGTTGCGATGCTTGAGGAACTGAGGAAGAATATAGAGACCACCCCTGTTGAACATGATGGGAAGAAGATACAGATCACGATCACGGCGGGTATAGCATCACGAAGCTCCGGGCAGGATCTGAACGAACTGATTCAGACCGCCGACAAAAGACTGTATCACGGAAAGAACAACGGCAAGAACTGTATCGTTACCGGAGCGGAGGTATAGGCTGCATGGCAGCTGTCTCCTGTGTGATGCAGGTTCATACGTATGCACGGGTCTGAGGGAAGTCCGCTTACGATCCTGGCGGTACTGCACCACATAAAGTATGACAAATCACACTAATCACACGAATTCAAAAACGGATGCCGGTATTCCGGCATTCTGGGCGGCTATAAATTTCAAGTCCTGTCACCCGAAGCGGATACATTTTTTTTGACAAGCAGAAAGGGAGCATTATGCTCCCTTCAGTCTGTCAATAAACCTTACATTCACAAATAAGCGGGGCGATGTAGGCATCGCCCCCTACATTTTGCTATGGAGGAATCGGCGTTTGTAGGGGCGGATGCCCACATCCGCCCGCTTGACTTCTGCCATAACTGACTTTTTTGACAAGCAGAAAGGGAGCATTATGCTCCCTTTTTTACTTATTCTGTTTTCTGTACTGTACAGCTGTCATTCCGCACTTTTCCTTGAACTGACGCATAAAATGGCTCTCGTTGTTATAACCGCACTGCTCTGCAATCTCCTGAATACGCATATCTGTATTCGTAAGGAGCTGCATCGACCGTTTTATTCTTGCTGTGATGATATCGTCCTTGATCGGCACACCGAATATCTGTTTATACAGCCTTTGCAGATGGCTCCTGCTTATTCCGATATCGTGTGAAATAGAATCTATATCCCGTTCCTTCTGAGGCTGTGAGATAATGTTTCTCCTTAGGCGGTATATCTGCTCCTTATAGTCTATAAAATTACTTTCCGCCGCTTTCTTCTTATCATTGAGCGATCTTACAGATTCATATACGCTCTTTTCTATCGCAGAGCTTTCCGCAGTATTCAAAGCAGTTACAGTCGTAACAAATTCAGGGAGCTTTACATCTCCGAAGCGTTCGCGCAGACATGAGTCAATAGCAGCTATAAGGTTCTCGGAGGTGTTGATCATCTCCTTCTTCTCCTGAGATGAAAGAATAACAGCATAAATGCTGTCGTTTATCCTTCCTGAGAGCCTTTTTACGCACAGGCTCAGCATTATGGTGTCAATGGCAGCCTTCAGGTCTATGGAATTTATCTGTTCGGGATAGTAGGTAATAAGCAGAAGATAACTGCTCATCTGCTGCTTCCTGTACTCGTTTATGACCTCAGGAACGCGTATCATGAAGCCGCGTCTGTTGAATATACCTGTCACAGGATCGGTCTCTGAAAGCTTTTCGAGCTTGCTTTTATAGTATTGTTCATAAAGCGACTTCTGCAGACTCTTTACTCCGTTTGCAACAGCATCACACCAGCTTACAAAATGCTCGTCAAGAGATACATACCGCGTATCAGGATAAGCCATGGAAAGATAACCGAAGATCTGTCCGCTGCAATGCAGTGAGGTCAGTACAATAAGGTGAGGTTCATGAGGAAGAGTGAGCGCAGGAATGATCTCTGCGGTTTTGAAATTGCAGAAAGCCTCGTCATTTACTTTATTTCTCTTTGAAAGCAGCATATACATCTCGTCGGGATATCCGTACTGTCTGAAATCATCGGGATTATCCATATCCCCCTGCCAATCGCTGCAAAGACACACATCAAGCCATTCTGCGCCGCCGAATATATGCCCGACCTCGCTTATCCTCTCCGAAAGCTCCTTTATGTCTGATGTGCCTGACATATGATAAATAAAGTCTGTAGCTATAAACTTCCGCTTTTCCCGGCTTCTGAGTATCATATCAAATAAACTCCGGTCCAGCTCGGTTTCGTTCGGACAGCCGCAGCTTTTACCGTAACGTATGCTCTTGGCAAAGAGCTTCTGCTGAGGAGCAGTTCCGTTTATCATGCCGTAGAGCGTGCACACAGCGTCAGCTCCGAATTGTTTATCACGTCCTGTTATTGTGGTGAGCGACGGCTTGCAGAAAAGAGAATCTACCTCGCCGTCAAATCCTGTTACCCTTATATCCTCCGGAACTCTTATACCATTTTTAGTAAGCGTTTCAATAAGGGTCACTGCCATAACATCATTGCAGCAGACGACAGCATCAGGGCGGCCGATACTGCCGTCTGCAATATCCTGAGCCAGCTTTTCCGGAACATCCTTCCAGAACCAGCCGTAGAACACATCCTTGTCTTCAATAACAATGCCGCTGTCGGCACAGGCGTCCCTGACTCCCTTTAATCTTTCCTCTGAGGACTTATGTCCGGGAACTCCCGCAAGGCAATAGAGCTTCCTGCATCCGTGTTCTTCTGTAATATGCCGGGTGATCATGTACATACTTCCGTACTCGTCAGCTTCCATGGACCGGGTTTTCGGAACTTCTCCGCCAAGCACAAGGCAGGGGGTATCCGTCTGTGAGACATAATCTGAGATCTTGTCTATAACTTCCTGTGTATGGAAACGCTCATATGCATATATTATCCCGTCAAGCTCATGAATACAGACAAGGGTGTAAATATTTTCAAGCCCTGCGATATAGGCGTCATACTGAACACCACGCATTGAATTGAATACTCCGGTATATACTATAAGATCATACCCGAGCTCCTTTGCCTGCAGATATGCTCCTTCAACAAAATCATAATCCAACGAACTGTTTATCTCGGGAACTATAAGACCTATTCTTCCTACAGAGTTCATGACTGTACCTCCTGCTCGCAGAATCATATATCCTTACTACCATTTTAATATACAAACATTAAAATGTCAACGATAACCGGTCAAAGTACCGGTATTTTCTGTCTGCACTATATCCAGAAAGCCGCAGGCATCAACGCCTGCGGCTTTTTACGCTTAGACCTCTGATATATCGAACCTGCTGAAAACAGTCTCCTCGACATAGTCCTTTTTCAACTCGGTAAGCTCCTTATAGTGAGCGGTCTCCATGTGCAGCTTTACTGCCTCCTGTGAGCTCCATATCTCTATAAGCAGCAGCTCGTTCTCATTATCCGGGCTGAGATAGTATTCGTACTTCTCGTTGCCCTCCTCTGCCCGGGCTGCATCGGCGATGCCCCTACTGATTATCTCCTTATAAAACTCTGCTCTTCTGCCGTCCTTAATATGATAGTGTACCTCGACAAGTCTTTTCATAAAGCGAACCTCCTGTGTTATAATGTGGCTTTATTATACCATATTTATTGCAATAAATCAATACTGCTGCTTTACGGCTTATGAAACCCAGATCAGTTTTTCGTTTATAATCTGTATGTCATCTCCGTGTTTTACAATATTATACTGGTAACATCTCGCATATCGTTTCCCGAATTGTATCATTATATATGCGATCCCGTTATCCTGACAGCTGAGTTCGGCATACGCTTCCTTATAGTACATTCCGTTTTCGGTATGATCCGGCATCGTATCAGCTGAGACCCTTTGCAGGCCTTGTGAAGAATACCGGAACACAGCTTCTTTTACGGCTAACGGTCTCCAGTCATCATTATTCTGTGAAGGGCCAAAGGAAATGATCATGCTTTCCGGCGGTGTACCATAATGGTTATCGTTCATCACCCCATCAGCATCTGCTTTCTGAAAATGGTCTTTACATATCTGTATAAGCGCATTGCATAATACTGTATCCATAAGCTGCACTCCTATATAGTCGGATTTATGATAGCTGAATTATAGCACGATTCTGATCGGTTGTCAATAGAAAAATGCCACAGCAATTCCGATGCTATATCGGAAACACTATGGCATGATTATTTTTGTTACTGCGCCGCATATACGCCTGCGGCTTTTTACATCATCGTTTTTATGCCCTCGCTGAATGAAGTATGCGCATACTCTCCGGCCTCTGCCTTTGTTTTAGCTACTGAGGGGTATATGCTTACCATTCCTGTGGGCGGGTAGGGTACTGCGCCGTAGTTGAGCTCGCTGCTGCTGCCTATGATGGAATACAGCTCTTCCACGTAATCCCTGAGCTGGCGGACATCTCCGCTGCCCAGGTTGTATACGCCCTCTGCGCTGTCCTTCTCGCACAGTCTCAGCACTGCCTCCACTGCGTCGCTGACGTAGAGGAAATCCCACATCTGTATGCACTCGGTAAGATCGCAGGGCTCGTTGTTCTTCATCTTGCGTATCATGCTCATGATGAGGGTGCCCTCGAAATCGCCCGGGCCGTAGAGACTGAAAAACCTCGGCTCGACGAGCTTTATGCCCTTCTCACGGCAGAGCTTCTTTGCCTCTGTGAAGAAGCGCAGCTTGTAGGTGCCGTACATGGTGTTGGGGCGGCACTCCGTATCCTCGGTTATCATGTCATGTACATTGCCGTACTCGGCCTGACTGCCGGCTGTTACTACCTTGCGGCAGCCTGCAGCGATAACGGAGCGTACAGCGGCCATGCTGTTTTCATAGCTTGACTTCTGGAGAGCCTCGTCTGCTCTCTGGGCGCCTCTGGTGCCGTTCCATGCGAAGTGGACAAAGCAGTCGGTCTCTCCCACTGTCTCGCCGAGGCGGTCATATTCCTCCATATCCAGTTCAGAGACAGTCACGTGCTCCATAGCCCTCAGCTCAGCTGCCTTCGGGCTGCTGCGGCGTACTACTGCGGCGATGCTGTGTCCCTTTGCTGCAGCCGCCTTTATGAATGCGCTGCCGATGAAGCTCGTAGCGCCTGTTACTGCTATCCTCATGTCACACCCTGCCTTTCAGTTCGAGCATATTGCGTACAAGGCCCTCTGCATCATATCCGAAGTGATGATAGAGGTACTCCGCATGGGCCATGGACGTAAAGGTATCGGTTATACCCACTGTGCGGAAGCGCACTCCAGTACCTGACTCCGCTATCACGTTAGCGGCAGCCTGTCCGAGACCGCCGTAGATATTATGATCCTGTGCGGCTATTACTGTGCCTGTCTTTGCGGCACTGATTACCGCCTCACGGTCGATGGGCTTGACAGTCGCCATATCCGTAACGGAGACAGAGAGCCCGTGCTCCTTTTCGAGTACCTCTGCGGCTTCAAGTGCATACTTCACTGTGATGCCGGAGCAGAGGAAGGCGCCGTCCGTTCCCTCACGGAGGACACAGGCCTTGCCGGGGACGAAGGTATAGTCTTCGGGGTATACGCTGTATACCGGCTCTACGCTGACTCTGAGGTATACCGGCCCCTTGTGGGTGATGGTGAAATCCATCATGCGCTCAGCCTGCACCGGATCGCAGGGCTCGAGCACTGTCATATTCGGGAAGGATGTCATGATGCCGCAGTCCTCTATGCTCCAGTGAGTTGCTCCGGAGATGCCTCCGGAAAGTCCGGCATAGGGGGCGACAAGTCTTACGGAAAGGTTCTCGTAGGCAACATCCGTTCTCACCTGCTCGCAGGAGCGCATACTGATAAAGGGCGCCATGGAGAAGGTATAGGGGATAAATCCCTCATGGGCAAGTCCGGCGGCAAAGCTTATCATGTTCTGCTCCGCTATGCCCACATTGAAGGTGCGCTCCGGGAAGGTCTCCGCAAAGGTGCGGTTGCGGCAGGTGCCCATAAGGTCTGCATTGACCATTACGGAAAGAGGTTCCTTTTCACCTACTGTCTTCATGTATCCGCCGATGACATCACGGAGGAAGTATTTCTTTGAGGTATCCATCATATCTCCTCCTCTGCGGCGAGTGCCGCATCTATCTCGGCTATGGCCTGGTCACGCTGCTCCGGAGTTATCTTTCCGGCGTGCCATCTTACCTGATTCTCCATGAAGCTGACCCCCTTGCCCTTGGTGGTATGGCAGACGAGAACAGTGGGGATATCGCTGTCTGCGGGGGGAAGCGAATCGAAGGCTCTGATTATCTCTTCTATATCGTTGCCGTTTATATCTATGGCATTCCAGCCGAATGCCCTGTACTTTCCTGCTATATCGCCGAGGGAAGTCACCTCGTCTATTGTGCCGTCGGCTTCAAGGCCGTTATAGTCCACTATGGCAACAAGGTTGCCGAGACGGTAGTGTGCGGCGTTAATTGCGGCCTCCCATACGGAGCCCTCGGACTGCTCGCCGTCGCCCATGATCACGTATACCCTGCTTGTCTTGTTGCCCTTGAGGCGCATACCTGCTGCCATGCCGCAGGCAATGGGGAAGCCGTGGCCGAGACTTCCTGTGGAAGCCTCGACGTAGGGGTTCACAAGGTTGCAGGAATGCATGGAGAAGCGGCCGCCGTCTGCGGCATACTCGCGCATGATATCCTCCTTGTCAAAGCAGCCGACAGCCGCCTGATTGAAGCTGGTAACGGCGGAGGCATGGCCCTTGGAGAGGACGAATCTGTCTCTTGATTCCGCCCTGATATCCTTTGGATCGTAATTCATCTGATACTGCCAGAGCACTGTCATCACATCGGTTATGGAGAGATCTCCGCCGATATGTATGGTCTCTTTGGCACACAGCGTAAGGAGATCCTTACGGATCTCCGCTGCCGCTCTTTTAAGCTGAGTAGCTGTAGGTCTCATAGTCTCACTCACTGATTTACAGCCTCCGTGATGACTGCTGCCATATGGTCGATCATGGCATCTGTCATTCCGGGATATACGCCTACCCAGAAGGTATTGTTCATGATGTACTCCGTATTCTCAAGATCGCCGGATACACGGTAAGCATCTGTGCCTCTTATCTGATCGAAGCAGGGGTGCTTGATGAGGTTGCCGCTGAAGAGGAGTCTTGTTTGTACGTTGTGATCCTCGATATACTTTGTTACCTTGTTCCTGTCGATGCCTGTTCCGGGTCTTACTGTTAAGAGAAAGCCGAACCAGGAGGGACGGCTGTTCTCAGCGGCCTCGGGGAGGATCAGCTTGTCCTCAGCGGGCAGGAGGGCGTTCCTCAGTCTCTCCCAGTTGTGGATCCTGCGCTCGATGAAGGAGGGGAACTTCTTCAGCTGCTCTACGCCGACAGCTGCCTGAAGGTCGGTTACCTTGAGGTTGTAGCCGAAATGACTGTAAACATACTTGTGGTCGTAGCCGGCGGGGAGCTGTCCGAACTGTCCGTCATAGCGGTGGCCGCAGAAATTGTCATGGCCGGAGGGGCATATACAGTCCCTTCCCCAGTCACGGAAGGAGAGTATCAGTCTGTGGAGCTGCGGATCATTGGTATAAACACATCCGCCCTCGCCCATTGTCATATGATGGGGAGGATAGAAGCTGCTTGTTCCGATATCGCCCCATGTACCGGTGAAGCGTGTTTCGCCGGCAATAGTGTACTGTGAGCCGAGGGCATCGCAGTTATCCTCGACGAGCCAGAGACCGTGCCTGTCGCAGAAGGCCCTGACTGCGGAGAGATCGAAGGGATTTCCGAGGGTGTGTGCTATCATGACAGCCTTTGTCTTAGGAGAGAGGGCTGCTTCAAGCTTCGTTACATCTATATTGTACTGCGGGATGGTAACGTCCACGAATACAGGCACTGCGCCGTACTGGAGTATAGGTGTTACTGTTGTGGGGAAGCCGCAGGCAACGGTGATGACTTCGTCGCCTCTCTTTATCTGACGCTCACCGAGCTCCGGAGCTGTCAGCACGGTAAATGCGATAAGGTTGGCTGAGGATCCGCTGTTTACGAGATGGGCATACTTCACGCCTATCCACTTTGCAAATTCCTTCTCGAATTCGTCAGAGAACCTTCCGGTCGTCAGCCAGAAATCGAGCATAGCATCAGTAAGGCTCTGCATTTCCTTCTCATCGAACACTCTTGAAGCATAGCTGATCCTGTCGCCGGGTCTGAATTCTTCCTTCTTCTCCTTGAAGTCGTGGTAATAATCAGCGACGAGAGCCTTTATCTGCTCTCTTGCTTCTGCTTCGTTTTTCCATTTAGACATGATGATACCTCCATAATAGTTGACGGCCGCCCGCAGGCAAGCTCTTACCTTTTATTATACAACAATAATGCTGCAATTGTCAACCGGCGCTGTAAGCCTTTTATAATAAGTAGGAAACTGACCGGTTCATGATTATTGAGCCGTTAGCTTTTCAATTCATAATTCTTAATTCATAATGCATAATTGGCGGTATCGCCTGCGGCGATGAATTTAAAAAGTAGATTGATTGTAGGGACGGCCAATGGCCGTCCGAAAAGAATCAGCATCATCCATGCTGCCCGTGCGATAGCCGGTTTTAGCCTGCGTGTCTGCGCAAAGCAAAAGCTGACAGGAGGGGGATAAGGGGCAAGGAAGGGGGAGTCCAGAGGGGGAAAACTGGGGAAGGGGGAGGATGTCAGCTTTTACTGCGGTTTTCTGCTCTTCCACCAACTCCCCTGGTTTCCCCCTCTGGCAGGCCACGATGCAAGTATGAATTGTAATCAGATGAAGGATAGAACGTAAACCCAGTTTAGTGAATAGTGAATGGTGAATAACGAATAGTGAACAGTTGCGGTATCGCCTTGCGGCGATATATCCGAAATAGTCTTTCGGCGGGCAGAGAAAGAAAAAAGCAGCAGGCTTACCATAATTCTGCATCAGTTATCCTATGACGGCAGTTTTCTTCAAAAATATTGACAAATCACCGCGGATAAGCTACAATAATAGTCAGAAGACAAAACATGAACTATTTTTTACACAGTACCCCGTTTTGACGGATCGTGCTGCGTATACTATAATTAACACGGGGGTGACGATATGGATCAGGATGTTCAGAAACTGATAAAGCAGGTGTATGAGGCCAAGACCGACAGCCATGCGGCAGATGAGCTTATCTCTGCCTATATGCCTTTCATTAAATCGGAAACAGCAAGATTCATAAACCGTCCCCCGCAGCCCGAAGATGATGAGCTGAGCATTGCCATGTTCGCCTTCTATGAAGCGATACGGGGCTATTCGAAGCTCAAGGGCTCCTTCCTCAGCTTTGCAGCACGTCAGATCAAAAACCGTCTCATCGACAACTACCGCAAGGAGAAACGCAGCAAGGGACTTATCTCACTCGACACCCCCGACGAGGATGATAACGAGCTGATCGATACCATAAGCGACAGTCACGATGAGTATGCGGAGAACGAGATACGTGAGGCTACTCAGGCCGAGATACGTGAGCTTTCGGCACAGATGGAGACCTTCGGAGTATCCCTGTCAGATGTGGCAGACAACTCTCCGAAGCAGGGCAGGACCCTCGCGGCCTGTCAGAAGGCTGTAGCCTACGCAAGGAGCCATCCGGGCATACTGGAGGAATTCCTCCGGACAAAGCGTGTGCCCATAGCGAAGCTTGCAGAGGGCACGAACACAGAGCGCAAGACCCTCGAGAGGCACCGCCGCTATCTGGTGGCTGTGCTGCTGATATGCACAAACGGCTACGAGATAATGCGCGGCCACATTATGCAGGTACTGAAAGGCGGTGAGATAACATGAAATATATCGTAATGGAATGCCACGGCGGCTATGCCGTACTTATGGATGAAGCGGCAAGATTCGTAAAGGCTGCGAATGTACACTACAAAGTTGGCCAGACCGTTACCGATCCGATACTCATGGAAAAGGTGACTGAGAAGACACCCTCACGCAACATCACTGTTATCAGACGCTTTGCTGCCGCTGCTGCCAGCCTTGCAGTCTTTGCAGGCATGGGCTACGGCTACTACTACCAGAACGTGAAGCCCCACAGCTCAGTCATTATCTGCGCAGCTTCGGATATATGCCTTTCACTCAACAAGAAGGGTCATGTTATCAGCGTGACGACCGATGATCCGGCCGGTGAGGCGATCATCAAGGAATACGACTACAAGGGCAAGGATAAGCTGAAGGTCGCAGGCGATATCCTTGAGATAGAGAAATCAAAGGGTCTGATCTCAAGCGGAGACTCCGTAAGGATGTATGTCAATGCAGATGATCCCCTGGACAGCGACACTTACAAATCAGAGCTGGAGGACGGTATGAAAGGTCTTGACCTTAACATAAGCGTCCTTGAGATAGGCCAGCACCCTGCGCCGCCTGATCCGGTCCCTCCCCCGATACAGGATCAGCCCGCACCGGGCAAGGATAAGAAGGACGACAAGCCGGCAAAGCCTGCGGAGACTTCCGGCAAGCCTGATCCCGGCAGTGAGAGTCACCCCGACGCACCTGCACCTCCGGAACCTGCAAAGGATGGGCACAAGGCCAACGAAGGACCGGCAGCACCCCCGAAGCCGGCACACTCAGATGACGCTCCCGCTCCGGCTGCTCCCGACGTTAAGGCTGAGGATCCACCTCCTCCGCCCGTCGAAGGAGAAAAGCCTGCTCCCGAAGCTCCCGGCGAAGATACGCCTGCGCCGCCTGCTCCGGATGCAGAAAACGAAGACAAGCCTGCGCCTCCCTCACCTCCCGAACCTGCTGAGCAGGGAGATGACAAGCCGGCCGTAAGGCTTCCTGCAACACCTCAGGCACCTGCCGCCGTGGCTGTTGCAGTAGCACCGATCCCTCCGGAACCGCATGAGCACCCTCCGTTCCCGGAAGACAAGGGATCACCTGAAAACCAGCCGGCACCTGAAGCTCCGGGCCCCATTGACCACCCGGTGGATCCGGAAGCAGAAGGACCGCTTTCCTAATTCTATTTCTACGCCGTACAGGGCAGCCAGTAGGCTCTGTACGGCACTTTCCTTTTTATGGGGTGTATGAATGGAAAAAAGACAGGGATCCGGGGCTGCGTATTCCGGCGGGATATGATTTACAAAAAAATATTTCACGGCAAAAACGGCTGTATACAGCCGTTTAGGGCCTCAGAAAAAGCCTGCGGGAAAATTTTTTCAGAAAAATTTCTGAGTTACCCCGTTTTTTAGCTCCCTCTTCCGTAAACTGTTATCAGAAAGCAAAAACGACACAAAGAACTGATCAGTTATCCACTAACGCTTTTACTCCGGAAACGGAGAAACCAAATTTAATGTAAAGGAGTCTTTATCATGAAAAGAAGTAAGCTCATATCCGCTATCGCCGCTATCTCTGCACTTTCACTCGCTACAGGCGCAAGCGCATTCGCAGGAAGCCAGCAGGCTAAGGAAGAGAAGCAGGCTGCAGAGCAGGCTACAGTAGCTGTAGAAGAGGCTGAGATCGCTGAGGCTGACGCTGAGGCTGATGCTCCCGCTGCTCCTGAGGCACCCGTTGTTGACGAGGCTGAGAAGCCCGAGCCCCCCAAGCCGGTTGAGGATGGCGAGAAGCCTGAGCCGCCCGTTGCTGAGGAAAAGGAAGAGGCTGAGACAGAGGACGAGGCTGAGGAAGCTGTTGTTACTGACGGCGAAGAGGCTGAGGAAGCTGAGAAGCCCGCTAAGCCCGAGCCGCCCGTTAAGAAGCCCGACATGAAGGACGTTAAGGAGACTATCCTTAAGGTATTCGATTTCACAGGTCTTGATTTCAATGAGGGAACTAAGGCTGAGTGGTTTGACTACTGCGTAAACAAGCTTGAAGTTCAGAAGGCTGAGCCTGAGAAGCCCGAGCCGCCCAAGCCGCTTGAGGATGGCGAGAAGCCCGAGCCTCCGAAGCCCGCACTTGAGGATGGCGAGAAGCCTGAGCCTCCGGCACCGCCCGTACTTGAGGACGGCGAGAAGCCTGAGCCTCCGAAGCCCGTTGAGGACGGCGAGAAGCCTGAGCCTCCGAAGCCCCCTGTACACGAGGATGGCGAGAAGCCTGAGCCTCCGGCACCTCCCGTACACGAGGACGGCGAGAAGCCTGAGCCTCCTAAGCCCCACGAGGCTGCTCCTGCTCCTGTAGAGGCAGTTGAAGAGGCTGCTGAGGCAGTTGTTGAGGAATAATCCAAACTCCTTACTGCATATTACCCGAGAATAGACAATACTGAGAGAGATCTTTTAAGGCCGACGGTTCCGCTTCCGTCGGCCTCTTCTTATGCCGGTTACCGGAATACGTCCCTGCATCAGAGCTTTCGCGGCAGGGTGATCATGGAGCGGAAAAGGTGTCGGCCCGGTAAAAAAGCGCCGGTCATTACGATCGGCGCTTTGTATTACTTATGCCAATGGCTGTTGAGGAAGTCTATCCTTCTGGTGAGCCAGTCCGCGAGGAAGGCTGCGGCCTCCTTCTCTGTTTTGCAGGCTGCGGAGGGAGCTGAGAGCTCGTTCACGAAGGCCTCGTTGTGCCTGATATTGTCCCACTTGTCATAGTTCTTTGTGAACTCGTCCTGAAGTGCGGCACAGTCGTTTACCACGAGGTCAACGGTCTTGCTGAATACACCGTTGTCATAGGCTCTTGTCCACTTTTCCTTTATGATGTCCTGATACCAGTCCTCGTATGCGAGCACCACAAGCCACGGGTTGCAGGTCATATAGTTCACACCGTCAACGTCCGGGACCCTGTTGCAGGCATAGAAGCCTGTGCCGTCGATACATCTGTCCTTGTTGCCCATGGAGGAATCGAAATCCCAGGGAGCTTCAAAGGTGAGCCTTCTGTCTCCGCCCTCACCGAAGTCAACGTCCATATAGAAACTGGACCAGTAGATATCCGCATCGCAGGTGAGGTCGCTGATGATGTACATATCTGCAAGGGAATCCACATTGACTACCTTCTCGACAGCCTCCTGAGGAGTGATATCCCTGGTCTCTGATATCTTTGAGTAGTCATCATCGAATACGAAGGCCTTGTCGTTATAGGCTGCCTCGTACATGATGCGGTAGGTGTTGTTAACGAAGTTCTCGATAAAGTCATGCTGCTCCGGAGAATTCACGGTGCTCTTTATGGTGAAGCCCACATCGTTCTTCGGGTCGATGATGGAGGAGGGGAGACATTTTACGGTATTGCCGCCGCCGCCGCTGCCGTCATAGGGGGTGAGTTCGGCATTGTCGGCGTAGTCCACATGGAAGCCGTGGAGCTCGTCCTCGTTGAAGAAATAGCCGTCGAATTCAAGGAAGTAACCGATATCCGTGCCGGTATAGTCAGGCTCGGGCTCCGTGATATCTATCCTGTGAGTTGTTACCTGCTGCATATCAGTGAGGAGGTATACGCCGTAGTATTCGCCGTTTATCTCTACGGTAACAAGCTCAGAATCCGTGGAATAGAGACCGTCTGCGCCGAGTATCTCCTTCGCAGCGCAGAATGCCGCTTTGTTGCGGAGCATTGAGCCGTCCTTGTATTCTGCAAGGAGGAGCCAGTTCCTCTGGTCTGCGCCGCCGCTGAGGCCGAGCATATTGGTCTTGTCTGTGAACTTTATCCTCAGGGGCTTTTTATCGTATACAGTCGTCCAGTTACCTCTTACCTTTACCTGTGCTTCGGCATCGGAGATAAGGGAGGTGCCGTTCCCGTCTGTGAGAGTGATGGTGCAGTCCTCATAGTAGGGGGCAGGGGGGATCTCAAAGCCCGGTGTCCATGAGGCGATGGCTTCGGCAACGTGCTGAGCTATGGGTTCGGTCACGAACTTCATTACATCGGGGTCGGTGTTCTTTGTGGTGATGGATACTACAGGAAGGGTCTTCTGGTCAGCCTGGGGTATCTCTGGTTTCGCGGGCGTTTCTGCTGCGGCTCCTGTCACTTCTTCCTGTGCCTCTGTGGGTGCTGCGGCAGGTGCGCTGCTGTTCTGGACAGCAGGAGCTGAACAGCCTGTCAGAAGGACAGCTGCAACAGCCATTGTCAGATATCTTCCGGAATGTTTCATGTTAGTTCTCCTTATAGGTTATAATGATGAAAATCAAAGGTGCAGTATAAAGAGCAGTATCCTGTGCGGTGAAGGCATCAGATGTGCTCCGGCTGTGGTCTTTCATGATACCAGTATAGCACAGCCTTTCTCTAATTGTCATCTAATCCGTATCTAATTTACCTCTAAAGCTGTTTTAATGTGATAAAGTATTATAACATAACTTTCCCTTGAAATCAAGGGAAAAGTTGCGATAATGCCTTGAATCCTTGTAAACTATATGTTATAATCGGTATATTGAAAGGGGAGAGGATATGAAGACACTTTTCGTACTTGATAAAAAGGACTATGATACTTCATGGAGAAGATCAAGCCGTCCTTCAGTTCGTGCTGTCATACTCAGTGGAGAACGCATAGCCATGGTGTACAGCCGGAAGTATGACTACTATAAATTCCCCGGAGGCGGGATAGAAAAGGGTGAAGACCATACCTCGGCTCTTATCCGTGAGGTGAGGGAGGAGACCGGACTTTCCGTGATACCGGAGAGCATCCGTGAATTCGGCCTTGTCATACGCCTTAACAAAAGCAACAAGGAGCCGGAGACCATATTCTCTCAAGAGAACTATTACTATTTCTGTGAGACGGAGGGAGAAGCAGGGGAGCAGTCCCTTGATGACTATGAGGACGAGGAGGGCTTCTGTCTGAGATACATCCTCCCTGCGGAGGGCATAGAGGTGAACCGCACTCATGACCATCAGGGCTATGATGATGCGCTGACAGAGCGTGAGGCGAGAGTACTGGAAATGCTCGGGGGGCAGAAGGAACTATGGATGAAATGATAAAAGCGCTGGCCGGAAGCGGTATAACCGGCATGGACCTTGAACATATCGACTGCTATATCAGGCCGCAGATGGGGCTTTTCATCCCTGCGGAGTCATCCTGCGGCTATCCGCTCATAACTGCCGCAGACCGCCCGTCCTATATGATGATGATCAGCTTTTCCGCCCCGGCTTCTGATGATTTCCACTACAGCGCAGAGCTGCTCTCACCGGGCATTGCGGGAGATGCGGAGGGCAGATATCATTACTACTGCCTTATGATAGCAAAAGACTTCTTTGAGGAGAGGTATGCACTGTATTCGGAGGAGCTTCCTGTCTTCTCACCCGGGCGCTTTGAGATATGCAGCGATATCCTGAAAGCCCTTAATACCTTTGCCTTTGAGTCGGGGAAATCCATGATGAATTCCCATATAACCCTCGGGGCGCAGGCAGAGATAATAACTCACTGGATAATCCGCAGCATACTCGGTGAGACTATGGATATGCGTGCGGTCTCGGATGATTATTCCGTTGCAAGGGCACAGCACTACATGGAGCTGCATTACGGCAGCAACATAACTGTGGCGGGGCTTGCAAGGCTCGGAAGTATGTCGGAATCCACCTTCAACCGCCGCTTCAGGAAGGAGACAGGCAGGACGCCGATAGAGTATCTTATCGAGGTTCGCATCAACCATGCAAAGACCATGCTGCGGCGCAAGAGCCTGCCGGTGACGGAGATAGCCCTGCGGTGCGGATTCAGCAGCAGTGCGCATTTTTCCTCCTGCTTCCAGCAGAGGACGGGCAGCACTCCCAGCGAATACCGCAGCCTGTACGTAGAATGACGGTATAGTGAAAGACAGTGACGGTATTTTTATAGACCGGCCGCCGCTGATGAAGTATAATTGTATTATCATATCAGGAAAGGATGATGAATAATGACAGCAAATGAGATCTATGACCTTATCAGCAGGAACCCTGTGTTCCATCTTGCCACCATGGACGGCGACCAGCCACGTGTAAGAGGTATGCTCCTCTTCCGTGCGGACGAGAGAGGCATCGTCTTCCATACCGCCTCCACCAAGGACGTTTACCGTCAGATCATGGAGAACCCCAAGGCGGAGATGTGCTTCTCCTGCGGAGAGGTGCAGATAAGAGTTACAGGTGTGCTTGAACTCAATAAGGATCCGGAGCTCCGGGAGGAGATATTCTCCCACCCGTCAAGGAAGTTCCTTCAGGCATGGAAGGACAACGGCATAGATGACCTGATGCAGGTATTCGTGATGAAGGACTGCACTGCCGTTACCTGGACAATGGCTACGAACTTCGAGCCCAAGGAGACGATAAAGCTCTGAGGCAGCGCAGCAGGAGACTTCTGTAAAGAAGAAAGAACAACGGCGTGTATACGCCGTTGTTCTTTCTTTTTGTTTATTCTCCTCTTCGGGTCTTTATCATATTGCATCTTCCCCATGATTCGTCCTTGAACTGAAAAGCATCGGGGGTCTCGGAGCGGACCTGAAATCCGGCCCTGAGATAGCAGTGCCTGGCAGCTTCATTTACGGAGAATACATTCAGTATTACTGCTTTGACCTCTGAAAGAAGGAAGGCATACCTTAATATCTGGGTGATCATCATCCTGCCGTATCTCTCCCCACGTCTGTTGCTGTCTATCACCACGAATTTCAGCATAGCCTCCTCGGAAGCGCAGTCAACGGAGAGACAGAAGAAGCCTATGGGCTTTCCATCGTCGTCTGTTGCGGTGAAGGGGGCGTCCCCGTTCCTCATGGCCATGTCATCAAGGGACTGCCGGAAGCTGTCATACTCCAGCGGATAGGGGAAGCGTCCGGCACACCAGAGGGCGTGTGTCCGCTCGTCTGTTATCCAGTTTTTTATGATATCAAAATCAATGCTGTGCAGATAAGGCCTGAGTCTCAGTCTCATAGAGGTGTTCCTCCTGTTCCGTCAGGTGCTCCGGATTCATCAGGCGATGGCTGTACAAAGCTCATTTCCGATGACTGTACAGGCCTTCTGCGGCGGTTCCTCTCAGCGAGCACGGTATATCCGGCGCTGAGCAGTATGGAGCCGAGCATGGCGGCGGCAAGTATGCCTGAGATGATCCTTTGCTTCTTGTTCCTTCTTCTCATTGATTGTTTCTCCCTTCATCCCTGTCATGTGCTGCCTGTATCAGATGCACTTGTGACCGGAGGCAGCTTCAAAGTTGTATTTCACTATGCCGAGATCGATATGGGCCATAGATCCGCCTTCTGTGGTGATGAGTGCCTCCTCGCCCTGCAGCTCGACAAAGAACTCCTGCATATTCAGGGCGGTGGGAGCCATCATGGCGGCTATCATACCGGCCTTGAACCATACCGGCATCTCCTCCTCGGGGATATTGCAGAGCTTTGCAAAGGGCTTGGACCTGTGCTTGAAGCCTTCGTTGAGGCCGTAGCCTATGGCTATGATGCAGACGAGCTTTTCGCCCTCGCCGATAGCTGCTTCGCATTTCCTCCTGCTGAAGCTTCCGCCTATCCAGCAGGTATTGAGGCCCATCATCTGTGCGGCGATGACTATCTTCTCACCGAAGTAGCCGGCACGCTCGTGGAGATCGCTGAGGGACTTATCTCCGACTATGGCGATATAGTTTTCAGCGTTCCTGAATTTGCTGAATCTTGCAAGGACGGAGTCAAGACAGGCGGGTTCATCGTAGATGATCTGTATATGCAGACCGCTCTCGCTGTTGACCTCTGATATGAGATCTGCCAGCTTTTCTCTGTGTTCCTGAGAGATGGGCTCGGCTTTGTACTGCCTTACGCTGTGGCGTTCTCTTATAGCTTCTCTTATGTTCATGATAGCACCTCTTTCTTGGGTTATAGTATGTACTTATATTATAACACATTCTTTCCGGCATTTCAACAATTGTTTTTACGCTTATGCTTAATGCACTTGATTTTTAACGCTTCCGATGCTATAATATAATCGTACGGTATGTGCTGACGGCACCCGGGAATACGGATGCCTGCGGAGATATTGTATAGTGACGAATACATGATATAGGAGGACATTATGAAAAAGATAGTTTCGGTTATTGCCGGTCTTTCGGTGCTTCTCGGCACTGTTCCGGTATCGGTGAACGCTGAGGAGGCGGTCCCGGCTGATATCGGGCAGGCAGCCTATGATCAGCTCATGAAGGTATCCTGGAAGTACGACAAGGACAGCGACAACATCATAACCATGGAGGAGCTGAAGCAGGCGGATCTTATCAGCCTTGATCTTACGGGGACAGAGGATATCTCCTGGCTTGCAGACCTGGACAAGTGCACAAGGGTGCTCGTTTCCAGGGGTGAGATCACTGATTTCTCCGTACTGAAGGAAATGGATTCACTGACGGATCTTTTCCTTACAGCTATCCCGACAGACGACATATCATTCGTAAAGGATCTGGAGCTCGATATCTGCGAGATCAGGGATATGCCGGAGATAGACCTTGACAAGAGGCTTGCTGTCATGCGCTGCCCGGACGTTACGGTCGAGAAGGGCTTCATGGCAAAGATCGGTGCTTATCCCGATAACATACTCTGGAAGCACGAATACACAGTAGAAATAGACGATACATCAGTTGCTGAGCTCAGCGGCTCGTACTGGTCCACATTCGGCCCCATAAGAGGTATTTACGCAGTTTCTCCCGGAGAGACAGACTACCATGTCATAGTTGACGGTGAGGAGCGCTTCAAGGGACATATCAAAGTTACGGAGCAGGATCTGTATTCTCCGGCTCTCGGCAATACAAAGGCGGAGAGCAAGTTCGATATTCTTTCATGGGACAAGGCCTACGGTATGCTTCGTGACGGCACACTCTACGGGATACAGGGCAAGGATATAAAAGTCATTGATACCGATGTGAAGGACTTCATGTATGCCTCCTCAAAGGCACGCATGAACCAGAGCTACACCACGGACCTTCTTCTGAAGAATGACGGCACTCTCTACGTCAACAAGGAGCCGGTCAAGGATCAGAAGTTCAAGGCTATAGAGTTTGAAAGGGCGGTCACTGAGGACGGTCAGCTCTGGGTGCCTTACAAGATCGACAGGATGCCCTGGGTATACAAGATCGCGGATGACTTCAGGGAATTCCCCGAAGAAGGCAAGGCGTTCTATATCTCGAAGACAGGAGAGGTAGTATACTATTACTACGTAGTCAATGATGACGGGAAGGCTGAGATAACAGTTACTCCCACCGGCATAATGAACCCCAAGTGGTCACTGGGGGGCATATTCATCGATGAAAACGATGTTCTCTGGTCGGGAAGAGTATTAAGCGGCACCGCCGATATGACAAAGATCGCTGAGAACGTTGAGAGCGTCGGCGACTATTATACAACTGACGGTACAGCCCGCTGCTACAAGACCTTTGACGGTCACTACTACGATTTCGGCGGTGAGGAAGAGGAAGTTACCGGTGAACAGAAGGAGCGTGACTACAGCTACCGTTACTATAACGGCTTCAAGCTGGACTACTATGATCCGGCCACGGAGACTGCATACTGCACCATATCCGATGATGATGTGCTTACGATAGAGTGGCATGATCAGCACTTCTCTTTAAGCGGCGTTGAGAAGGTCATCACCCGCAGGTCTGACAAGGAGAGCGGACAGAACTATATGTTCATCCTCCGTAAGGACGGCAGCATCTGGCGCTACTGTCTTGAGACGAAGGAGATAAAGGAGATGCCGCTTCCGGATGCAGCTGAGCAGCCGGCTACACAGCCTGCAACACAGAAGGCCACGCAGCCCGCAACACAGAAGACCACGCAGCCTGCAACACAGAAGGCCACACAGCCTGCTACACAGAAGGCCACGCAGCCCGCTACACAGAAGGCCACTCAGCCTGCAACACAGAAGTCCACACAGCCCACTACACAGAAGGCTACGCAGCCTGCAACACAGAAGGCCACACAGCCCGCAACACAGAAGACCACGCAGCCCACAACTCAGAAGCCTGCAGTTGCCGGAGATATCAGCGGCGACGGCAAGTTCAATGTTGCCGATGCTGTAACGATACAGGGCTGGCTCCTCGGAAAGAGATCGGTGGAGATCAAAAACTGGAAGGCGGCGGACTTCGTAAATGACGGCGTGCTTGATACCTTTGACTATGTTGTGATGTGCAAAAAGCTTGCCGGAAAGAAATAATACATATACCTTGTGCCGCAGCATCCCTTCGGAGATGCTGCGGCATTTTTATTGACATAAGGTCTTATATGATATATAATCGTATCATACCATCACATCATCAGACAAAGCTTTTACGGAAGGAAAGGACATGGACAGGATATGGATGATCAACAGGCTCATGCCGGCGGTGACTGACCGGGAAAAGCCTCTCGGCGGCATACGCTACTATGCACAGGGGGGCATGACCTGCTATATATTAAGAGGCAAGAGGGGAGACCTTCTTATAGATACGGGACTTTTTCAGATACGCAGAGGGCTTGGAAAATGGCTGGAGGATTACCGCATAAAGCATATCTTCCTTACCCATGCTCATGCTGACCATGACTGGAATGCGGCCGGACTTCAGGCGAAGGGGGCGGAGATAATACTCAGCGAGCGGGACAGAGGACTTAACAGGCATTTCATGTCTCAGCCTGTAAAGCCGACACATCCGAAATACTTCCTGCGCAATCTCACGCAGTGGATGAACGGAAGCATTTTCAGGAGCCCGGCATATAAGGCGGATATTTATTTCACCGGCAGCGGTGAGGGGATACTTGCAGAGCTGGGATATCCGGCGGAGATAGTTCCGCTTCCGGGGCATACCTATGGTTCGGCGGGGATCCTGAGCGGAAAGGTGCTTTACTGCGGTGACGCATTCACGGCGCTGTGGAAGCATCCGGATATCACGCCTCATGCCGTGAGCATTGAGGAGATGCAGGATTCATTGAGGCGCATACTGGAGATTTCGCCGGAATGGCTCGCCTGCGGTCACGGCCTGCCTCTGAGATTTGCAGAGGCGCGTCCGGTAATAGAGGCATATCTCAGGAAAAGAGGATAAAATACGCCCGGAGGTATCTGTACGGAATGCTCCGGGTTGTCTTTATATAATTAAATGAAAAATTTAAAAGATCTTTGATACAAAAGAAAAACAGGCTGCGATAGTAGTTTATGAAAGCACCTGATAAGGAACCGGTCGGGCGCAGAAATCAAGGAGGATGTGAAAATGAAGGACAGCACCAATACCGGAATTCCGGAGCTGCACAGACAGCTCATGGATCAGTACGGAAGATATGTATACACGATAATATATAATAAGCTCAGGAGCACAGGAACTAAAGAGGACATAGAGGAATGCTTCAGTGATGTGTTCGCGGATATATTCACAGCAGTTGACAGGGAGGGCGCAGCCGCCGCGCAGAAGCTTGCCGGGACCATCGCAAAGCGCAGGGCGATAGACTATTACCGCAGACTCTCCGGAAGGAACCTCAGAAGCGCTGATATCAGCAGCGAGGAGTTTGAGGGGATCCGCTCAGATATCAGCGTTGAGGAGATATCAGAGACCAACGAGCTGAGAAGCATCATGCTCGGGCTGATCAGATCGCTCGGTGAGCCGGATTCCACCATACTTATACAGAAATACTACTATGACCGCAGATCTGCCGATATAGCCGAAGCACTCTCAATGAGCGCGGCTGCAGTCAGACTTCGCAGCTCAAGGGCACTGAAAAAGCTGAGGTCTCTGCTTGCAGAGAAAGGTATCGCAGGTTAAGGAGGAATGAACATGAAAAAGGATATATTCAACAGACTTGAGAACGCCGGAGAAGATGATATGATGGAGCTTATGAAGTTCACTCCGGAATTTGACAGCGAGACCGCTGAGCGCCTTCTTGACAGGAGCGAGCAGAAATACAGGGCAAGAAAGAAGGATGAAGCGGGCATCAGGGACGAATACGAGACTGAGATAAGCGGAGTTGAGACCTACAGGCGCCCGGTATGGTCAAGAGCGCTGCCTGTTGCGGCTTCACTGGTGCTTCTTGCAGGTGTGGCTGCTCTGACAGGAAACCTTCTGAGGGACCGCAATGATCCCGTCGGTCCGGATGATCCGAATCCGCCTGTGATCGCTGCTTCTACCGAGGATACCACATCTCCCACAGCTGCCGCAGAGGGTACAACAGAGGCGACGGATGTCACAGGTACGGGCACATCAGCAGAGACCGAAGAGACTGCCACAGCCGCAGCTGAGACAGTTGTTACAGCTGTCGGACAGGGCAGCGGTACAGCAGCCTCCGCAGCAGTACAGACCGTGACCGCAGCTGAGACTACAAAGGCTGACGGTACATCAGCAGTAACTCCCTCCGCTCCCGAGACACCTGAGGAGATGATCGACAGGCTTGGCCGGGAGGGCTACATCGAGGATCCGGAGTATACAGCCATAGCAAAGGATCTGCTCACCAGATATGAAAACATCTACAGGGTGTGCTGTTCTCCCGAATACAGCTATTTTGATTTCAGTGACAGCTTTGATGTAACCTACAACGAGCCCGGAATGGACGGCCCGGCTGAGAGGACAGTGACATTCGTCCGCTACAATGATCCTGATTTCTCCTCCTATGCGGAGATACATGATTGTCTTTATAAAACTCTGGTCAAGGATCAGGATATATATGAAAATGGGATAGGCGAATGGGGCATAGGCAATAATATTGCACCGGGCAGTTATATTGACTGTAACGATCCATTCCCGAGAACTACCGAGTATAACGGCAAGCTCTATGCAAATCCGGAACACTGCCGCAATAACCCCGAGAACGTAGAGTATAACCCGCCGTATACTGAATTCTACCTTGACAAGCCGATGTTCATAGAGCATGAGGATGACGGAAGCTTCTCCGTATGGGTGCTTAGTAAGAACTGTAACTACGGACAAACATCAATTCCGGAGCTGAACGAGCATCCTTACTGCTTCAATCATGTTTACTTCATAAAGCATAACGGAGCATGGGGCGTATATGAGAACTGGGTCGCCACATTTGACGAATATGTCAATGCTATGACCGAGCATATCGGAATCCCTGAGTAATAAACTGACACATAAGAAGCGCTCCTGCGGGGGCGCTTTTTTGTTGTGCTTTTTGCACAGAATGATACTTTGATGATTGACAATACTGTCATGACATGATATACTAAAAGCAAAGATGACTATGGTAAAATGACTGTTAAAGCTGATGACATAAAATGGAGGGATTATTATGGACAGCAAAAGAATAATAGCAGGAATTGCCGCACTTTTAACGGCAATATCTGCTTCCGGCATGGCAATGCCTTCCGGCGCACCGCTCTTTAAGGCTGATGCGGTGAATTATCAGGTCGAAGGCTACAGCTGGGAATACGAAAAGGTGAGCGGCGGTATAAAGCTCCTGAAAGTTAAGAGTGACTATCAGTTCTCCGAGATTACTATACCGTCTGAGTACGAGGGGCAGAAGGTCGTTGAGGTATCGGCAGGTATACTTGAGGATCAGAGCGAATGCGGTATTGTCAATATTGACGACGAAACTATAAGATTTGACGGTAATATTCTCGACCACAGCAGGGTATACGAGATCGATCTGCCGGATTATTCTGTCTGCCGTTATTCGCAGGAAGCAAACGTATGGACAATACACTACAAACAGCTCTACCTTGATGATTTTGAAGAGCGGGAGAAGATGTATAAAGAGAATGACTGGGGAAAATTGATAATGACCCAGGAGGAGAGGAATTTCAGGGAAAAGTACTGTGAACTGGTGGACGGAAAGTATCAGATAAAGGGAAAGGTGGATATCACCGTGCCTGCAACTGTTTGCGGAGTGGATGTTTACGAACTGGGCTCCGGATTCAGAAATGCAGAGGTGGTAAATAAGGTCACACTTCCTGATACCCTGCATATTATCCGTGACTGCTGCTTCATGGAGTCGACCGTTACCTCTGTCAGTATAGGAAAGGGCATCCGTTTCATTCCTGACCGCTGCTTTGCTGAATGCGAAGAACTGAAAGAGGTGAAGCTTCCTGACGACCTTATCGCTGTCAGCGACAATGCCTTCCGCAATACCATATTTGAAAAATCCGCTTCCATTCCCTACGGCCATGATGTGACGGGAAACGGAGCGGAGACCTTAGCTGATTCGGGCGACTGGAGACTGTTCTATAATTATACGGACGACCTGCGCCTGATTGTGACTCCGGTAAAATATCTCGGCCGGGATACGGTCGTGGATTTCCCTTCGGAGATAGACGGTCTGCCTGTTGAGGAGAATACGTGTGAAATCTCTTACTCGGATTATGAAGAAGACAACACCGGGTTTTCTTACTATAATTATGAGTTCAATCGTGAAGGGATCCTTTCGGACAGTGATTTTGTAAAAGAGATACGTTTCCCGGAGGACATGGACTGGCTGCCGCTTCTCAGGGATAGCAATATCGAAAAGATAGACATCCCCCCCGGAGTTACGACGATAGAGATCAATACATTCAGCGGATGCAGGAAGCTGACCTCGGTGACTATACCGCGGGCAGTAAAAGTAATAGAACCCGGCGCCTTTCAGGACTGCGAGAACCTTTCGGAATTCATCGTTGAGAGCGACAGCTTATGGCTCGGATGGGACAGCCTTTGCGGTACGGCTGTCAGGTCTCTGGAGCTCCCGGGAAACCTTATGACAGGCAAAGGATGCTTCTGTGACAGTGTTGAGGATCTTACCATCCGCGCCGGAGACAAGGTCGAGCTCGGCGTCGAGTCACTGGCGGGGGCAAAGGATCTGAAAAAAATTGTGTTCTCTCCGGATATCAGGGAAATATATATCGGGGACAGTGCCTTCAGCAATTCAGGACTGGAGGAGCTGGAGCTCGGCAGCAATGTTAAGGATATAAGCCATTCGGCATTCAAGGACTGCAAAGAGCTGAAGCACTTCAAACTGAGAGGCAATGCACGTATCGGCTATGAGTCCTTCATGAACAATGAAAGCCTGGAAAGCATAGAGCTGACCGGCACCCCTGTCATAGAGAGCAAGGCCTTTGCGGACTGCAAGGCTCTCAGCAATATCGTTCTTGATACAGCTTCTGAGATAGACGTGACGGCATTCAATGGCTGCTCTTCTCTTTACAGGTTAAACGGCGAAGAGGTCCTCACTGCGGACGGCACAGGATTTGTTCCGGAGCTTGACAGCTTTGTCCGCAGTGCTTTTGACGGAGCTGAGGGAACGGGATTTATTGATAAGTATATCAGGAACAGTCTGAAGAAGATAGTTGCTGAGACTGTCAGCGATGATATGTCCGATCTCGGGAAGGCGAAGGCTCTTCACGACTGGATATGTGCTAATGCTGAGTATGCAAAGGATGACCTTGCGGCACGCGGGAACCACACCGACTCTGCACTGCTGATGGACGGCGTTGCTGTATGCGAGGGATATGCAAGACTGTATAACCTTCTGCTCAACGAGGCCGGCGTGAAGAGCTGGTTCGTTACCAATTCCAATCATTCCTGGAACGTTGTCATGATCGACGGAAAGGCCTTCCATATCGATACAACATGGGACGATACACATGATAGCTATGACTGGTTCATGCGTACTGACAAGGAGATGAAGAAGTCGGGCGAAGACCATGAGCTCTGGTATGCGGATATCTGTTCTGACTGGCATTCCTTCCAGAAGGATGATCTGCCTGTCTGCGATTATTTCATGGGCGACCTTGACGGCGATGATGATCTTGATACGGCAGACCTCGGCGAGCTTCGTGAGAGGCTCATCAATGGAGCGGCTTATGAACTGAGGGCAGATCTTGATTTCAACGGAAAGGCCGGTGCGGGCGATCTTGCAGAGGCTGTTATAAGGCTCGATTCGCCGGGACTCAGAATGGGGGATGTTGACCGCGACGGCCTTATCACCTCCGCAGATGCCTCACTCCTCCTTGAGGAGTATTCACTCATGTCAGTGAGCAGCGGAAAGACCTTCAGTGAAAGAGAGTCTCTTATCGCCGATGTGAATGTTGACGGTCAGGTAAATGCCGTTGACGCCTCAGCGATACTTGCATACTACACATATATTTCCACGGGCGGAACGGATAATATTGCCGCCTATACAGAAAACAGATGACATCGTATTGTGACAGACAAGGAGGGATTATTATGGACAGAAAGAGGATAATTGCCGGTATAGCTGCTCTTGCAGTCATAATGACAGGCTTCGGCGGGAATATTTCCGGCTTTGTACAGCCATATCAGGCAAGTGCGGCGGGGGCGCGGTATGCGTATCTGGACTGGATATACGAAAAGACCGAAGACGGCGTGAAGCTGGTAGAGTATACAGGCAAAAATACAGATGTAAGCATTCCCTATGATATCGTCATGACGAAGGTCACCGAGGTATCAGCGCATATCTTTGATAACTGTAATCAGAAGGTTTCCAGTATCACTCTGCCGGACGAGAACATAAGCTTCGACGGCAATCTGCTTGAATTCAGTGATGTATATCATATCGATCTGGCGATAGATGGTACTATCACCTACAGCTTCGCCCGGACAGAAATGGGCGGGGAAAACGGACTTTCGCTTATCAACAGCAGATACCAGTATCAGAGATCAGAATTTGATTATAACGGAGACGGAAAACCAGATAATTATTATGGAGGTGACTTCGACGACGAATTCATGGAGCTCGTTGACGGACATTATGTCTCTAAAAAGATTAATGCCGTTGTTCCGGAAAAGGTGGCCGGAGCAGAAGTCAGGGTCATCGGGGCAGATTGCTTTGCCTATTCAGGTGTGCTTGAAAGTGTGACTCTGCCGGATACAATTTGTGAAATTGAACAGTGTGCTTTCTGTGATTCAGATATCACAAAGGCAGTTATTCCTGACGGTGTACGGTTCATACCGGACTGCTGCTTCGACAGATGCACGAAACTGAAGGAAGTGGTGCTTCCTGACAGCATTATCGGTATATCGGGAACGGCATTTGACGATACACCATTTGAAGACAAATTCGTGGAGTATTACGGAATGAACTGCAGGGGTACCGAGATACAGATGTATGTGGGAGACTGGACTGTTATTTTTACACTGCACAACGATCTCAGCGTTACTGCAAAGATAACGGAGTATAACGGAAATGATGAGATAGTTGAATTTCCGGAGGAGTTCAACGGCATTCCGGTATACTATGATTTCCCGACGGCATATTCCATCCTTCCGAGGGTATATTATGACCAGGATACCACTGATGAGTATAGCATGATCAGGGAGTTAAGATTCTCGGAAAATCTGACCACCATGCCTAAGTTCGGATACAGCACGATCGAAAAAGTTGTTTTCCCGAAGGCTGCTTCCGAAATACCGAGCTTCTGTCTGGCAGAAAGCTTGCGCCTCAGAGAAATAACGATACCGGAGAACATCAAAAAGATAGGCTCCTTCGCCTTCAATGGGTGCAGAAATCTTGAAAGCGTTACTATAGAGAGCGATACCATAGAGCTTGACGGCCATGTCTTCTGGGATACGGGAATAAAGGAAATAAAGTTCCCCGGAAACTGCAAGCTCGGCAATCACTGCGTGAGCGGAAAGATAGAATCCATAAGCTTCGGGGCAGGCGACTGCGTTGATCTGACGATCAGCGCTCTGGTTGAACTGCCTACTCTCACAGAGCTGAACTTCTCTCCCGATATAAAGGAGATACGCATAGGCGAGAACGCACTCAGCCAAACAGGCATAAAGAGCCTTGAACTCGGCAGCAACTGTTCACTGATAGACTTTGCTGCTGTAAGGTGCTGCCCGAACCTTAAAAGCGTGAAGATAGGCGGAGATGTTGCTGTAGGCGGCAACGCCTTCATGGAAAATCCGGCTCTTGAAACAGTTACTCTGAGCGGAAAGCACAAGATCGGTCCGAATGCCTTCTCATTATGTACTTCGCTGGAAAGCTTCGATTTTGACGAGGAGCCTGAGCTTGCGCCGGATTCCTTCGATGGCTGTACGAAGCTCAGAACGATAAACGGCATCCGGGTGGTAAATGGCGATTCTGCCGGATTCACTGAGGAGCTCGATGATTTCGTCCGCAGGTATTTCGGCGGCGCTGAGAATGTGGGCTTCATTGACGACTTCGTAAAGAACAAGGCAAAGGAAGTGGTGGCAGAGGTCACGGACGACACCATGTCCGATATCGAGAAGGCAAAGGCTCTCCATGACTGGATTTGCGATAATACCACCTATGCAAAGACTGACCTTGAAGACCCGGCAAATCATGTGGATGTAGCTGTATTCATGGACGGCGTGGCAGTATGTGAGGGATATTCAAGGACATTCAACCTCCTTCTCAATGCTGCCGGCATAGACAGCTGGTTCGTTGAGAACAATATCCATTCATGGAACGTTGCTATGCTGGATGGAAAGGCTTTCCACATAGATACTACCTGGGACGACTCGGAGGGCAGCGAATACTGGTTCCTGCGCTCTGATGCCGAGCTGCACCTTATCGGCGGCGACCACAAGACCTGGAAACTGGGGAAGCCTTCATCCCTGCACTCCTTCCAGAGTGAGGAGCTTCCGGAATGCAAGGACGTAATGGGCGATATGGACAGTGACGGCGACCTTGACAATGAGGATATCAGGGCTATCCGCGAGAGACTCCTCTCCGGGGACACGTATGATATCAAGGCGGACCTTGACTTTAACGGAAGGGCCTCTGCCGGAGACCTTGCGGCTGCAATGTCACGCATGGAGAAGAGCAGGCTGAAGATGGGAGATGTTGACGGCGACGGATTTATAACCTCCGCTGATGCTTCCATGCTCCTTGATGAGTATTCCCTCATGTCGGTCAGCACCGGCAGCAGCTTTGACGAGAGAAAGACACTTGTATCAGACGTGAATGTGGACGGACAGATAAACGCTGCCGATGCCACGGCGATACTCGGCTACTATACCTATATATCCACGGGCGGTACGATGAATATTTCCGCCTATACTGAAAACTGACGGAGGATGATATGAAAATACTCAATCTGCACGGCTTCCTGGGAGCTGCGGACAACAGAAACTACAAGGCGCTCTGCGGGATAGTACCTGCGGATACGATAGTATCCCCGAAGATGCCATATCAGGATAAGGCTCCGGAGGAACTGCTCTCATGGCTTTCGGGCATGATAGCTCCGGAGGAGACATTATTTGTCGGACAGAGTCTGGGCTGCTGGTATGCGGACAGGCTGAGCCGTATATTCACACGCCCCTGCATACTCACGAACCCCTGCTATTTTCCGGCAGAGCTGGAACTGATAAATACCTCGGGTATGCCGGAGGAGTTCATCAGGCAGTACCGTGAGCTCTCACCGGTGGAGAAGAATCCTCTTGCATATACCATATGCGGCGACGAGGACACTCTCATACCCGGTAATATGCCGAACTGTGAAAGGCTCTCGGCTATGGCGGTGAGCGCACACGGCGGACACAGCTCCATAGAGCCACTGGGGGAGTACCTTGAAAAGGCGCTTCAGGCCGTCAGGGAATGGTGACATTAATTAAAAACATACGGTATCATGCAGGGGCGGGAGTCCCTGCATGATGCTGTAAAAGGAGAGAATCATTTGATATTACTTACAGCGCAGAACATATCCAAGACCTACATGGAAAGGAAGGTGCTCGATGAGGTATCCTTCTATCTCAACGAGGGCGACAAGGTCGGCATCATAGGAATAAACGGCACAGGAAAGTCTACCCTCCTGAGGATACTTGCCGGAGCGGAGCAGCCTGACAGCGGAGAGATGATACGCACGAACGGCATCAGGATATCCTATCTCCCGCAGATACCGGAATTTGATGACCACGGCAGTATCCTTGAGCAGGTGCTGTCACATCTGCCGGCTGACCTGAAGGAATCGAAGGAGTACGAAGCAAAGGCAATACTCGACAAGATGGGGCTTCCTGACCACAGCCGTGATATCAGCACTCTCTCCGGAGGAGAGAAGCGAAGAGCCGGAATAGCGGCCGCACTGATACAGCCGAGTGATGTTCTTCTCCTCGACGAGCCTACCAACCACATAGATAACGAGACGGCTCAGATGCTGGAGGAGCTTCTTATGAAGTACCGCGGCGCTATAGTCATGGTCACTCATGACCGTTACTTCCTCAACAAGGTGTGCAGCCGCATTGCCGAAGTTGAAAGGGGAAAGGTCTACACCTGCGAGGGCAGCTACAGCCGCTATCTTGAATACAAGGCACAGCGCGAGGCTGATGCTGAGGCTTCAGAGCGCAAGGCACGGTCACTCTACCGCCGTGAGCTGGAATGGATAAGCCGCGGCCCCCGTGCGAGAGGTACGAAATCCAAGGACAGGATAGAGCGCTTTGAGGAACTGAAGAACCGTGAGGTCATACCGGAGGCGGAAAAGCTGCAGCTCCAGTCTGTATCCACCCGCCTCGGAAGGAAGACCATAGAGATAGAGGGGCTCACCAAGAGCATAGACGGAAAGCCCCTGATAACCGACTTTTCCTACATCATATCCCGTGATGCACGTATAGGCATAGTCGGAAGAAACGGCGCAGGCAAGAGCACCTTCCTGCGTATGCTCACCGGTGAGGTGAGACCGGACAGGGGCAGCATAGTCATCGGCGATACTGTCAATATAGGCTATTTCTCGCAGGAATGCGAGACTATGGACCCCACCATGCGGGTCATAGAGTACATCAGGGAGACTGCTGATATCGTGAGGACTCCTGACGGCACAGTTACAGCCTCGCAGATGCTCGAACGCTTCATGTTCAGTTCGGAGCTCCAGTGGAACCGCATAGAGAAGCTTTCCGGCGGAGAACGCAAGAGACTGTATCTCCTGAAGATACTCATGACTGCGCCGAATATACTCCTTCTTGACGAGCCTACCAATGACCTTGATATCGCTACCCTCACCATTCTCGAGGACTATCTGCAGAGCTTCGGCGGTGCTGTCATTGCTGTATCCCATGACCGCTATTTCCTCGACAAGATGGCAACGGAGATTTTTGAGTTCCGTGACGGAGAGTGCATAAGGTACAACGGCAACTACTCCGACTACGCCGGAAAGGTGCGTGAGCGCAGTGAGGCGGAAAGCGGCATATCAAAGGCTCCGAAGGTGAAGAAGGAAAGAGTCTATACCGGCAGGACCAAGCTGAAATTCTCCTTCAAGGAGCAGAGAGATTACGATATGATAGATGACGAGATCGCCGGACTCGAACAGCAGATCGAGGATGCCGGAAAGGAGATCGCTGCCAATTCCTCCGACTACGTTAAGCTCCAGGAGCTTACAGAGAAGAAGGAAGCCCTCGAAGCAAAGCTTGAGGAGAAGATGGAACGCTGGGTCTACCTCAACGACCTCGCCGAACGCATCGCAAGAGGCGAATACGCAGACTGACAGCCTTTGCCGGTGTATGATACTTCCGGCGTACTGATAGTGGGGGCGCTGCCCCCACACCCCTGCCAAAGAGGTTTCACCTCTCTGGACTCTCATTTCAAAACCGGCCCTCCCCATTTATGGGGAGGGCCGGTTTTGCAGTGGGATTCCAAAGGGACGAGTCCCTTTGGCGGGAGTTTGAGGGCGGAGCCCTCAATACCGGTCTGTCAGAGGTATCACATAACTGCAAAGGCCGCCGGTTTGCGTATCCGCATTTTTTGGATTGACACGGGGGTGGAAATATGGTAGACTGGAGTTATAGAGGACATCGGAAACACCTGCCCGGAGGGGGGCGGGTACACGAGGCTGATGCCAAAGGAGGAAAACATGAAGATATACAAAAGGATGACCGCTTTAGCAGCGGGAGCAGCCACACTTGTGTCTGCCTTGCCGGGCTCGATACCGGCTGTAGCTGCCGGCCCGGCACAGGCCGATGTAGCTGAGTATCATGAAGTTGATGCGAACTGGGCGAAGCTGCTGCAGTACTCGCTGCACTTCTACGATGCGAATATGTGCGGTACTGACGTTGAGGGCAAGAACCGGCTCCCGTGGAGAGGCAACTGCCACGTATATGATGCAAAGGTGCCGCTGAGACCGATGGATGAGCAGTCGGTGGGAACTAACCTTTCCGAGGCATTCATTGCAAAATACAAGGACATACTCGACCCGGACGGCGACGGCACTGTTGACGTATCGGGCGGATATCACGATGCGGGCGACCACGTAAAATTCGGCCTTCCGGAGGCCTATGCCGCATCTGCCGTATCATGGGGCTACTATGAGTTCCGTGATTCATACGAGGCAGCAGAGCAGACAGAGCACATCGAGACTATATGCCGTCATTTCTGCGACTACTTCATGCGCTCCACCTTCCGCGACAAGTCCGGTAAGGTAATAGCCTTCTGCTATCAGGTAGGCGACGGCGCTATCGACCACAGCTACTGGCAGTCTCCCGAGATAGATGCAATGGCAAGACCTGCATGGTTCGCAACGGACGATCTCCCGACCACGGATGACGTTTCCGAGAGTGCTGCCGCTCTTGCTATCAACTACCTCAACTTCAAAGACACAGACAAGGAGTATGCAGACAAGTGCCTCGACTACGCAAAGGCTCTCTTCGAGTTCGCAGAAAGGAACGAGAAGGGCGTCGGCAAGGGCGGAGATGGTCCTGCGAGCTTCTATACCTCAAGCAAGTGGGAGGACGATTATTCCTTTGCAGCCTGCTGGCTCTACCTCATAACAAAGGATCACGATTACCTCGAGGCCTGCCTGCCCTATGTTGACTACTATGCACCTCCGGGATATGTGTTCTGCTGGAACGATATGTGGAACGGCGTTTCCATACTCCTCGGCCGCATACAGGACGAATACCCTGAGGTATGCGAGGAATACCGCACAGCAGCCGGACGCAATCCCTATGAGGATATAGACTTCTGGTACATGGAGGCCAAGGCGCTCAATGCCTACCGTGACGGCGAGAAGGGCAAATACTCTGCCGGCGGATACCTCTTCTTCGACAAGTGGGGCAGCTGCCGATACAATACAGCCGCTCAGTTCTGTGCTCTGGTATACGACAAGTATCAGAAGGGCAAGGACAGATACAACGACAAGAACCCGGATTACTGCTTCTCTGACTGGGCAAAGGGACAGATGGAATACATCCTCGGCGACAATCCCCTTGACCGATGCTATGTTGTAGGATATTCGGACAACGCAGTAAAGTACCCCCATCACCGTGCCGCATCCGGCCTTACCATGGCTGAGGATCCGGGCGAGCAGAAGCACGTACTCTGGGGCGCTCTCGCAGGCGGCCCCGATCAGGCTGACAACCACAGCGATACAACGGCTGACTGGGTATACAACGAGGTAACCATCGACTACAACGCCGCATTCACAGGCGCTTCTGCCGGACTCTATGCAAGGTACGGCGACTCCTCCATGAAGGCGGAGCCCAACTTCCCCCCCGCTGAAAAGCAGGATGATACACAGATCTTTGCCGGCGACAGCTTCTGGGTTGCAGGCTACTGTCAGGATTCACCGGAGTCCACAGGCGCAGGCGTTACCAAGCTGACATTCTTCGTGAACACCGATTCACTTGAGCCCCATGATGATATCTCCATCCGCTACTATTTCAGCATCAAGGAATTCGAGAACAATTCCGGCATCCCCGGCAGCTTCGTTCTCCAGAAGACCTACGATCAGGTGGAGACCGAGGTGGCTGACAAGTCAGCAACTCTCTCCCAGCCGAAGCAGTACAAGGACGATATCTACTATGTTGAGATATCATGGGACGGCTACGCTATAGCCAATTCCAACAAGAAGTATCAGCTCATCATCGGTATGTACTACGGCGACAAGTGGGACAGCACCAATGACTGGAGCCGCAAGGGCATCAAGGAGCTCGAGGGCGATTACGACGATATCGTCGGCGGTGTTGAGCTTGCGGAGAAGTGCGATAACGTATGCGTATACGCAAGCGGCAAGCTCATAGGCGGTACTGAGCCCGACGGCACAACACCTGCCAAGAGATACAAGGCCGCACATCTTGTACGCCTTAACCGTATGCTGCTCGGTATAGCTGATTTCGATTCCAAGGAGATAGCTGACCAGTTCGATTTCAACGGCGACGGAAGAGTTGACAGCTTCGATGAGGTATTCCTCAGAAAGCTTGTAGTTGCACAGGAAGCAGAATAAAGATACAGAGGCTGCCCGGTCTGACCGGACGGCCTCTTTTCTGTATCACATCCCCCTGACCGCGCATATCATGAAGCAGTGACTGTGACGAAGGGGGAGAGGGTATGGATATAACGATAATGATAGCGGCTTCGGTGCTGGCATTCATAGCGGCTGCCGAGGTGGTATTTGTCTTTCTGCTGCCTGCAAGGGAGGTGAGACCTCTGTACGCGGCAGTGCTGCCGGTGTTTGCGGAGGATACCCTCCTGCCGCAGCGCCTTGATGTGCTGGCTCTGCACTCTGGCGGCAGGACCTCGCTCATCATAGCGGATTATTCCGCTACGGAGGAGCAGCTCGGTCTGTGCCGTCAGTTCTGCTCCAATGAGCCGGATTGTGTGATAGTAAAGGCGGAGGAGCTCGAAAAAATATTATTGAAAACATTTGCAATTCCGGAGAAAGTATAGTATAATATAAAATAGCTATGCAGTAACGGAAAGGAGGGGGCAGAATGTCCGAGCAGACGCTTCATATCGAGGGCACAGTTGAGAGCATAGTCTTTCACAATGACATAACCGGATATACCGTCATAGACCTTGATGCGGGCGGTGAGCTTATAACTGTAGTCGGTGAGCTGGGCGATACGGATGTGGGAGAAAGCCTCATCCTTGAAGGAAACTACATCACGCACAAGAAATTCGGCACACAGTTCCAGGCGGTATACTGCGAAAGGAAGCTGCCCTCGACCGTGGTGAATATAGAAAAGTATCTTGCATCGGGAGCTATCAAGGGTATAGGCCCGGGGCTTGCCAGGAAGATAGTCAACGTGTTCGGGGATCAGACGCTCTCCGTCATTGAGAACGACCCATACCGGCTTTCTCAGGTAAGGGGGATATCCCCGAAGATGTGCGATTCCATTGCGGAGGAGGCGAGGAAGCTCTTCTCCCTGAGGATAATAATGTCCTTCTTCTCGCAGTACGAGATTAAATCGCAGTTCGCTATGAACACCTTCCGCCAGCACGGCGCCGATGCCATGACGCTTATCAAATCGAATCCCTACATCCTGTGCAGCGACAGCATAGGCATCGATTTCCGCAAGGCTGATGAGATAGCGCATGATATGCACATTGAGAAGAATTCCGACAAGAGAGTCATAGCGGGTATGCAGTACATCCTGCGTGAGAATGCAGTGCGGAGCGGACATACCTGCCTTCCGGTGGATTCTCTCCTTGAACTCTCGAAGAACGCACTGGGCATAACCGAACGCGATTTCTTCAACTCCCTCAATGCAGCCATCGATGACCATGAGCTGTTCGATTTCATGAAGAACGAGAGGGAGTACACTTATCTTCCCGATTACTTCTATGCGGAGAGCTATATCAGCGACCGCATACATATACTGAAAGCCTTTTCTTCACCCGAGGATTTCGATTACGATACCCTTATCGATATCGAGGAGGAGGAAAAGAACATCCACTATCAGACACTGCAGCGCAAGGCGATAAATACGGCCATATCACGGGGACTTATGATACTCACCGGCGGCCCCGGCACAGGAAAGACCACCACACTTGACGCCATAATCTCCATCTTCCGGAAACGGGGAGAAAGGGTGCTGCTGACAGCTCCTACGGGACGTGCCGCAAAGCGTATGTCAGACCTTACCGGATGCACTGCAAAGACTATACACCGTCTGCTCGAGGTGGTATACGATGCTTCCGGAAAGCTGACCTTCGCCCACAATGAGAACAATCCCCTTGACTGCGACGTTGTCATCATCGATGAGATGTCCATGGTGGACGTAGTGCTTTTTGAAAAGCTGCTGAGAGCCCTGCGCCTCGGGTGCAGGCTCGTGATGGTAGGCGATACGGATCAGCTGCCGTCAGTCGGTGCGGGAAACCTCCTGAGAGACCTTATCTCGAGCGGCGAGGTGCCTGTGGTACAGCTGACGGAGATATTCCGTCAGGCGCAGCAGAGCTGCATCGTTACCAATGCACACCGGATCATATCCGGCGAGCTGCCCGATCTTACCCGCAAGGACAGCGACTTTTTCTTCTTCCGCCGCGCTGACTACAATAATGCGACGGAGCTCATCGTCAGCCTTAACAGGGATCGCCTCCCGAAGGCTTACGGCTATTCGCCCATCGATGATATACAGATAATATCCCCCTCACGCAAGGGAACAGTCGGCACCATAGAGCTCAACAAGGTGCTGCAGAACGCCCTCAATCCGCCGGACAGCCTGAAGCAGGAAGTGAAGAGCATGATCTACACCTACCGCACAGGAGACAAGGTAATGCAGACACGGAACAACTACGACCTTGTGTGGAAGCGTGGCAGCGAGCAGGGGACAGGCGTATTCAACGGGGATATCGGAAAGATAGTCTCCGTCAACAATGCCACTCAGACCGCCGTTGTTGATTTTGACGGCAGAGTGACTGCTTACACCTTCGATCTTCTTCCGCAGCTTGAGCTTGCTTACGCCATAACGGTACACAAGAGCCAGGGCTGTGAGTTCGAGGCCGTCATAATGCCTGTCATGGGCGGATTTGAGAAGCTGAGCTACAGAAACCTGCTTTATACCGCAGTTACCAGAGCCAAGAAGCTGCTGATACTTGTGGGAACAGAGGACAAGATAGAGCGCATGGTAGCCAATATCAGGCGCACACGCCGCTATACCTGCCTGAGGGCGATGCTGATGAAGGAGCCTGATAAGGAGCCCCTCTCCGCTGAAACGGAAGATACAGCAGAGCTTATGACCATAGGCGGTATGACCGATACAGAAGAATAGAGAACAGGAAAGGAACAAGCTATGGCAAACTCTGATATAGGAATAGATCTCGGAACCTCCAATATCGTGATGACGATGGGCAGTAAGGGCGTTGTGCTCAGCGAGCCCTCGGTCATCGCATACAATACACGCAATGACAGAGTGCTTGCAGTCGGTCAGGAGGCCTATGATATGATAGGCAGGAACCCTGACTATATCGCTGTTGCACGCCCCATAAGCGAGGGCGTTATCTCCGATGCGGACCTGGTTCACAGCATGATACGTGAATTCGTCATCAAGGTAAGCGGCAGACAGCTTATGAAGCCGAGGATAGTTATATGTATCCCCTCCTTCATTACCGATATCGAGAGCCGTGCGGTCGTTGAGGCGGCAAGAGGTGCAGGTGCAAGGCAGATATACCTGATACAGGCACCTATCGCAGCGATACTCGGCGCAGGCGTGGATGTTACCAAGGCAAGGGGACATATGATAGTGGATATCGGCGGAGGCACCACGGATATCGCTGTCATATCCATGAACGGCGTAGTTGCATCCAATACCATAAAGAACGCCGGCAATACCATTGACCGTGCAATCATGAAGTATATGCAGAACCGCTTCAAGCTGCTCATCGGTGAGAGAACTGCGGAGACCGTGAAGAAGGAGCTCTGCAATCTCTATGACCCCAGCGATGATGTCACATACCTTGTAAAGGGCAGGAGCCTGCTCAAGGGACTTCCTGCACAGGTAGTCCTCAGCGAGACAGAGCTCTTCCAGGCTATAGAGGACGAGACCTTCGCTATCATGGAGGCTATACGCCAGTCCCTTGAGAACGTACCGCCGGAGCTTGTTGGCGATATCAAGGACAACGGACTTCTTCTCACAGGCGGCGGAGCGCTGCTCGGAGGACTCACACAGCTCATCAAGCGCACACTCGGCATAGACTGCCGTGTGGCAAAGGATACTATAAACTGTGCCGCAAAGGGTACTGCCGTGGCATTCAGCCAGACCACCACCCTTCTTGACGGCTTTGACAAGGCGGCGCTGGTGAAGTACCACTGATTACTGAGATGCGGATATAACGGGAAAGGCCGGAGCAGAAATGCTCCGGCCTTTTCGGGGTATAGTTAAAGTGTGAAACCTGAAGTCAGCTTAGCTGAAGGAACGGATGAGACCCGCATCGTACTTCTGTACTGCTGTAGCATCGCCGCCTGTGATACCTGCCACACCGTCGCAGTCAGCATTCCTTGCGCCATCCTCGCCGAGAGGGTACTTGGACTGGTTTGCAACGAACTGGAGGATAGCTACGGCGTCAGCGACATTGATAATACCATCGCAGTTTGCATCGCCCAGCTTGACAGCTGTCGGAACTGTAGGAACGGTCACGGGCTGTGTAGGCTGTGTAGGAGGCTGTGTGGGCTGTGTGGGGGGCTCTGTTGCAGGCTGTGAGGAAACTCCCTCTGTGTATACAGAGGCAGGCTTTGAGCCCTTCATAGCGCCGAAGAATATCTGTCCCCATTCTGTGAGGCTGTTGCCGTCCCAGTCATTTACAAGGTCGAGGTACTCTACACCGCCTCCGTTGCCCTTCCATGACCATGCAAGGTAGCCGAGGCCCTTCTCGTCGCAGTAGCTCATCAGGTAAGCCTCGTCTACGTCGCCGTCGCTGTGGTTGTAGCCGAATTCTCCTGCAAGCACCGGAGCGCCGGCAGAGAGTGCGCCGTCGATATTGTTCTTTATGGTATTTGCATCCTTTCCGGCTGTGCCGTAGAAGTGGATGGAGAATACAGTGTTCTTGTCAGGGTCGGAATTGAATACATTCTTGCCCTGTTCCTTGACAGCGTTGGCATACTGTCCCCAGCCTGCCGCATCTATCATTATCATGTTCTTTATGCCGGCATCGCGGACTACCTTGATAGCCTGCTGATTGCCCTGTGCCCAGGTGCTGCTGTCCCAGGTGCCGACCCATTCGTTGGCGATATTGAGTATGACATAGTCTTTGTTCTCGTTGAGTATGTCCTTCATTTCAGCCCAGTACTTTGCAGCTGCGACTACATCGGAGATATTATCGCTTCCTGTAGCGTCGTGTGCTTCAAGCACGCATACGAGCTTGTTCTCCTTGCACCAGCCGATTATCTTCTTCAGCTCTGATGCGGAGGTCTTTGTCCACTGACCGCCGTCTGCGCATACCACGCGGACTGTATTGCAGCCCTTTGCAGCGGCTGCCTTCAGGGTCTGCTGTGTGTTGCTCTGATACCAGGCGTGAGCTACGTTGATACCGCGCATGATGAATTCATTTCCGTTGGCATCGAGTATCTTCTGTCCGGATACATGGAAGCCTGCGCCTGATGACTGCGGTGTCTGTGAGGGGGTGTCAGCCGGAGGCTGTGAAGAAGAGCTGCCGCCCAACGCAACTGCCAGCTCGATAGTGGTGGAGCCGTTAGTTCTTACGAAGTAATGGGCTATATCATCAGCGCTGCCGCTCCATGCAGCAAGGATATTCTTTGCGGAGTAGTAGGCAACACCGTTCTCGTCGCTGTAGGGCTTTATCTCTGTCCAGTTGTCCCATTCGGAATCAACGACAGCAAGCACGGGAGCATCACCGGTATACTTTACAGCGACCTCGCCGCCCTCTTCGGGAGTCCAGTAGCCGTCAAAGAGAGCACAGTTGCCGTCTGGCTCGTCTGCGGCGTTGATGGTGGTCTTCTTGTCGGAGAGTATCTCTCCTGTAGAGAGATCGGCGTGATCATACTTTGCGCCCTCTTTTTCTCCGCCCCATGAAGAGGAACTGATGCCGAGGACTTCCATCATCTTGTCTACTACAGGCTCGCTCTCGGAGTACCATGTAAGGCTGCTTCTGTTGAGATAGCCGTGACATTCACCGGGGGATGTGGCAGACTTGATAACGTTGTTGTCCCAGAGAACACAGGGGATACCGATTTTTGAAGTGGTGGAGATATACTTGTCAGCCCACTTTACTCTTGCCTCGGTATTGTTGAAGTTCGAGGTGCCGAACTCACCGATGACAACGGGGATATTCTTTGCGATAAAGGTGCTCCTGATGCTCTCGAATGTCTGCTCAAGGTTTGCGGAGTAGGACTCCGTAAATGTGCTGTGGTCGCTTACTGCTGTATTCATAGTGAAATCATACGGGATATAGGCGTGTATTGATACTGCGACGAACTGATCCTGCGGAACTGTGATCTTTGAGAACATCGTTGAATCGGCAGATGCACAGTAGCCGGGTATCATAAGGAGCCTTGAATCCTTGTAGGGGGAATCTATGCTTCTGACTGTGTTTACGAAATCGGCGTTGAGCTTGTTGATGGTATCGACTTCGGACTGCTGAGGTCCCCACCATTCGTGGTCTGTACCCTTGGCTCTCGGCTCGTTCATGGATTCGAGGATAAGATGCTGGTCATAGTCCTTGAATTCCGTAGCGATCTGTGTCCATACCTTTATGAATTTCGGCTTCATCTCGCTGTATGCTGTGCCCAGGTCGGCTCTGTCGATCCAGTTCTCGTGGTGGAGGTTAAGTATGACGTACATATCATTATCGATTGCGTAGTCAACTACCTCTCTGACTCTTGCCATCCAGGCGGAGTCGATGTTGTTGTCGCCGTCAAGATGCTGGAACCAGGTGGTAGGCACACGTACCGTATTGAAGCCCTTTGCCTTGACTGCATCGATCATGGCCTTTGTGGTCTTCGGGTTGCCCCAGCTGGTCTCAGTAGCAAGGCCGCTTGCGGTATCGCTGTAGGAATCAAGGGTGTTGCCGAGATTCCAGCCGATCTTCATTTCCTGTGTGATAGTAAATGCGCTCTTGTCTGCCGCTGAGACCTCCATGATCTCCAGCGGAGCGATATTCAGCGAACCGAGCAGGCAGGCTGCCGCTGCGGAAAGGCTGATAAAGCGCATCCCTCTCTTTTTGTCATTCATAATTTTTTCCTCCCGTTATTTTTCCTCGGAGAGCAGTGCAGGACTCTCCGTATATACAGCAGCTCCGTACCGGATGCGGAGCTGCTGTGTGAACCCTCCTCATAGTGGCAGAGGGGAAGTTCCGTTCAGAAACGGCTTGTATTAAATTAAGGCTTAACAGATTGTTTCTCTCTGATTAAATTATAGTATATTTAATATGTATTGTCAATAATACAATATGCTTTTTTTCTCCTGAACCCGAATATTCAGTGAATCGGATAAAACAGGAGGACCTGATTTGTGAATTCTGCCGGATATGCAGGATTAATTAAGCTAAACCATTGAATCAGTTTATATGATAAAGAAAAAACGCACACGTTCGGCTTTTGAACGTGTGCGTTGTAATTGATCTTTTATCCCTTTTTTGTTCTGAATGCCCAGAACTTGTTGATGATGAAATTCAGCGGGACGCTGAGTACAAGATTCAGCAGCGGGGCGATGTACTTCGATATACCGAGCTTTTCTATCCAGAGATAGGAGAGTATGTTATTGAGCACGATGCCTGTGAAGCCGTATGACACGTAGGTCTTCATCAGAGCCTGCAGCGCATTTCGCTGCTCACCCTCGCCGGCGGTGAATACGTACTTGTTGTTCCAGTAGAAGGACCAAAGCACGCTCAGCACGAAGGATATTATGTTTCCGGCGATATAATCCCAGGATACATTATAGGGCCTCAGCGCCAGCAGAGTCGCCGCATTGAGCACGTATGCAATGACTGTATTCGATACGCCGATGATGCCGAACTTGATGAACTGCACCAGCGCCTCCTGCTTCTCCGGCTGGAGTTTCTTTCCGAGAGTCCTGTCAACTGTCCTTTCTATGAAGCCCTGCGCCATATCACTCAACTCCTCCGTCGGGTGAGTAGCCTCTGATATCGAAGAAGTATCTTGAATTTCCGGCGCATACTATAGGCTCGGTGCCCAGCTGCTCCTTCAGTATAGCTATGGTCTCTGCGCCCTGGTCCGCATATCCTGCGGGGTCTACGTAGATGCCTGCAAAGCCTCTTTCACGGAGATGTGTAAGGAGCTCTTCGCCTGCGGGAAGTCCGGAAAGGTCGAGCAGAGGCTCGCTTCTGCCCTTCATTGCACCGTAGCTGTAGCAGAGCCCGTCAGTATAGAGGTAGGGAACAGCCGGCTGATAGTCGGGCATATTCTCTATCGGGGGAACCTCCGGGAAGGTCATATAGGGAAGCTCATATATCATGTCATTGCTGCCCATGGTGTTCTGAACCTCGGCAAAGAATGCCTGAGCTTCGGCGTGGCGCTGTTTCATGCCGTCCTGCCAGTGCGGGGCTGACTGCGGGATGTCAATGCGCAGAGCCATGAAGGTCACGGCGGCTGCAAATACCCATACAGCACCCTTTCTGATAACGGCGCCCTTCTCCTTCTTCATATCAAGTATGGTATCAAGAGCGGCAAGAAGCACGCAGAGGCTGAGACAGGCAATGAAGATGGAGCATCTTGTGAGACAGCGTATCTCGGGGGTTATGAAGTAGCCGACGATAGCGCCGAATCCGCCGCCTGAGCTGTAGAGCACCATAGCGACAGTGATAAGAGAGAAGAGATCCACCCGCTTCACTGTTGTACTGCTCTTCGTTCTTCCGGGGGCGCAGAGCCTGTAGATGACCCATACGCATATGATCAGGAACCCTGTAACGGCAGCCGCTCCCAGTGAGGAGGAGCAGTTCTCGTTTACGTTGAAGGCTGTGCTTGCGTAGTGGTCGATGAACTTGTGCAGGAAGGCGGAACGTGTGAAATTGGGCGGGAGTATCATCTGGATGACCTTGAGGGCGTATATCTCACAGGACATATATGCTCTTACTCCGGCAACCGTGTTCTCACCGTGCTGTGAGGTGTAGATCAGCTTGGGCATAAGTCCGACAAGCACCGCAAAGAGCAGGGTGATAAGGCTGAGGGCCTCACGCTGGAGCCCCTTTATCTTCTTTGTGCTTATACCCTTGTATACAAGAGCCACGCCCATGCAGAAGAGTGCGAAGAAGGCGTAGTACACATTGCTCAGTCCGATGAGGATGCAGGAGAGGTACATTACAGCGATCTTCCACTTTGACTTGCCGTAGCGCTCGGGAGCGATGCCCTTGAAGGGCTCCTCAGCTATCAGGAGCGCCAGCCATATGGATATGGGCACCATGAAGTAGTTGGAAAGAGTGATGTGTGATATGGTCCTGAAGAAGTGATAGGGGGCAGCGGCGTATATGACGCCGGCTATCATCCTCAGGGGTAAGCGCTTTGTGAACCTTCCCGTGAGCAGGTACATGGTGCCTGCCGAAAGGGGATAGGTCATGAAGTAGATGATGTAGAGTATCTTTGTATGGGATTGTGTGAACTTCGACAGCACCCATATCTGTGAGGTGAGGTTGACGTCGAAGAAGGGGGTGTCTATCATCTCCGAGATGCCGGGCGCACCTAAACGGTAGCAGAAGTAAAGTCCTCTGAAGCCGTATTCGCAGATGCTTTTCACGATCATGGAATCGAGTATATAGTCACCGCCGAATCCGAGGGGAACGGAGAGATCCATTTCCCATATACGCATCTGGCAGAATATCACGCCGAATGCTGCGGCCATTGTTATAAAGAGAAAGAGTATGCTGAGAGCTTTGCTTTTTTTCGTCATCTGTTCACCTCTGCTGCTGTGAAAGGAATGTGGTTATCTGTCTGTTCATGCAGTCATTTATATCGCCGCCGCTGAAATAGCAGCCGCACCAGTCAACGATCATTTCGATCGCTCTGTCGATATGCCATGTTGGACGCCAGCCGAACACGCTCTTGACCTTCGAGCAGTCAAGCTTCAGGAGGCCTGCTTCGTGAGGGCCGTTGTCGCTGATGTTCTTCCATGATACGGAGGCAGAGTTGGCCTTGTTCCATTTCTCGCAGAACAGATCAACAAGCGATCCGGCAGTAAGACAGTCGCACTCGTCCGGACCGATGTTGTAGCATCCCGCAAGACTGCGGTCATTGTACTGTCTCTCTGCGATGGTGAGATAGGTGGTCACGGGCTCGAGTACGTGCTGGAATGGACGTACAGATGCCGGATTGCGGACGATGATATCAGCGCCGTTGTGGGCAGCCTCCACGCAGTCGGGGATGATGCGGAACTTTGCGAAATCGCCGCCGCCGATAACGTTACCTGCACGGCAGGTGGATACGGATATATCCCTGTCTGCGAAGAAGGAGTTGCAGTAGCAGTCAGTAACGAGCTCAGAGCAGGACTTTGAGTTGGAGTAGGGATCGAATCCGCAGAGCTCCTCGTTCTCCCTGTAGCCCCATTCCCACTCACGGTTGCGGTAGACCTTATCTGTGGTCACATTAACGAAGGACTTTACTGAAGGGCAGTTCCTTACAGCCTCGAGTATATTAACAGTACCCATGACGTTGGTCTCATAGGTGTATACCGGGCGTACATAGGATTCCTTTACTATGGGCTGGGCGGCCATGTGGATGACTATCTCCGGCTGTGCCTCGCTGACGGCCTTCTGAAGGCTGTCGAGGTCGCGGATATCACCCTCGATGGACTTCATCTTTTTGTCGATGCCGCAGAGACGGAAGAGTGACTTCTCCTCAGCGGGGAGGGCATAGCCCGTCACCTCTGCGCCTGCAAGCAGGAGCACCATGCACATCCATGCGCCCTTGAAGCCGGTGTGGCCGGTGATGAAGACCTTTCTGCCGCTGTAGAATGCAGTATCCATATTACTTCTCCTCCTTGCTTTCTTCAAAGTTTATGCGCTCCTCCTCGATGACGAGAGGGCGGTTCATTATACGCTTGTTGATACTCAGTATGTACTCGCCGATAAGGCCGAGGAATATGAGCTGCACCGCTCCGAGGAAGAATATTCCTATGATGAGGGGAGCGATACCGGCGTTGAAGGTATCCCAGAATATGAGTTTCATAATGAAGTATACCAGTGCAACGATGAAGCTGCCGAGTGATATGAACAGGCCGACAAAGGTAGCGAGCCTGAGGCCTATCTTGGTATAGGATGTGAAGCTGAGCATGGCAAGGTCGTAGAGGGAATAGAAATTATTGCTGGATTTTCCGGACTTGCGGAGCTGCTGCTCATAGGGTATCTCCTTGCGCTTGGAGCCGAACTCTGCAACGATTCCCCTGAGGAAGGGGGTGGGATCATTGAGATCGCGGAGTATATCTATAAAGGACTTGTCATAGAGACCGAAGCCGGTGAAATGCTCGATCTGCTCGACATCAGAGAGCTTCTTCAGTGCCTTGTAGTAGCAGGTGCGGAAGAAGCGTATCAGCTTGTTCTCCTTGCTGGTGGTCTTTATGGCGCTTACGATACGGTAGCCGTTCTCCCATTCCTTCAGGAGGACAGGTATCATCTCAACAGGGTCCTGGAAATCCGCGCACATAAGTATGGTGCAGTCTCCTGTGGTCTGTGTGAGACCGTAGTAAGGTGAATTGCTCTGTCCGAAGTTCTTGGCGTTGAATATAGCCTTGATGTGCGGATTGTTCGCACAGATAGAGCGTATCCTGTCGCGGGTGCCGTCCTTTGAATCGTTGTCTATGAAAACGATCTCGTAATCGTACTGCGGCAGTTTTTCAAACTCTGCAACGATGGCTGCGCTGAGGGGCTCAACATTTTCAAGCTCGTTGTATGTCGGTACGAGCACACTAACTTTCTTCACTTGCATCTTCCTTTTAAATATATTGTGCCGTGCGGCATGGCACGGTTATGTTTCTTACTTTCGTACAGAGCGGTCTTCGCCGGACATTTCTCAGTCAGACCATCTCTTCCAGGGAGCTTCTCCCGTTGCGAGGAGCTTCTCCAGCATATCCATCTCGCGCTTGTTGTCCATGCACTGCCAGAAGCCGCGGTGCATATAGGACATAAGCTGTCCCTCCTCTGCGAGTCTCTCAAGTGGACGTCTCTCGAATACGGTATCATCGCCGTCGATGTAGTCGAATATCTCCGGCTCGAGCACCATATATCCCGCATTTATGGGGGCACCGTCCGAGAGGTTCTTCTCTCTGAAGGACTTGACGGCATTGTCTCCGCCGATATTGAGCACGCCCTTCTGCTGCTCCTGCATTACTGCGGTAAGAGTAGCTGTCTTGCCGTGGCTGCGGTGGAACTCAAGGAGCTTGTTGATATCAACATCGCATACACCGTCGCCGTAGGTCATCATGAAGGTCTCATTGCCTACGTATTCCTGTATGCGCTTTATCCTTCCGCCTGTCATGGTGCTGTAGCCTGTATCAACTACAGTTACCTTCCAGGGCTCGGTATTGCTGTGATGAACGGTCATATCGTTCCTGCCGCCGGTGAAATCAAATGTCACGTCACTGCTGCGGAGGAAGTAGTCAGCGAACCATTCCTTGATGATGTGCTGCTTGTAGCCGGCGCAGATGATGAACTCGTTGAATCCGAACCAGGAGTATTCCTTCATTATGTGCCAGAGTATGGGCTGTCCGCCTATTTCTATCATCGGCTTGGGCTTGAACTGTGATTCCTCGGAGATACGTGTTCCGAGGCCGCCTGCTAACAATACGACTTTCATAAAAATGTTCCTTCCAGATTGTTGATTTGCAGATATGCGCTCTTTCTATTATACAGTAATACAGCCCGAAAGTCAAGCCGGAGAGCCTGAAGAGCGCAATATATGGAATGATTGTGAGTGTATACGAAAAACAGGCGCCTCCGGATGCGGCAGCGCCTGTTCTTGACAAAGTATGATAAATTAATTATAATATTGATGTGCCAATTAAATCTTGAAGAATAGATGCGCAGTATCACGGCAAAAAGACAAGCAGATAGCTTCAAGAGATAGTTGGTGCATCAATAGTATCAAACGCCTGCGATGCCCAGTTCACGGCGCTTCTGCTCAAGGAGCTCGCAGGAATCGCTGTCGGGGCAGATGCTGCTGAGCCTGAGCTGGGTGAGCTCTATCATGCTGCCGCTGAAGCAGCGTGATATCTCAGACTGTATGCTGCGGCACATTGCCGGCAGATCGGCCACTTTTACCGGTTCGCTGCATATTATCCTTGATATTCCGTCAAGTATGATGGCCTTGGCGTCATCCACGGGAACAGAGGCAGAGTCCTTTGCTCTTGCTACTGCTGTGCCGTTGAAGTTCACGCCTATCTCAAGGCCGAATTCGGGCTCGCGGTATCTCACAGGCTGTCCGCTGCCGAAGGTGAAGCGGAAGCTGCCGTCCTCGAGGACCTCTGCGCCCCGGACCGTTGTGGTGGATTCCTCTTCTTCGGGATCAGGGACGTCGGAATTATCCTCTGCGGCATCCTCTTCAGGCTTGTTGTATATGGAGCCGTTCAGCTTGCCGTCATCGAGAAGATCACGGGCTGTATCAACGGCCTTTTTTATCGTATTTTTGAATCCCATTATATTACCCTCCATATCATGCACTGAGCTGCATTCTATAAATCCATTCTATCACTTTTCTCAGGCTTTGTCAATGTTTTATCACTCTGCTCGCATGAATAACAGGGGGCTTTAAAAGGAGAACTGACCATGAGTATTATCAGAAACGCAATACCCCTCGCAGAATTCGATGATGAACGGTCGGCAGTGTTCGATCCGGCGGATCTCAAGGGCGATGAGAAACTCCCTGAGAAGGCTGTATTTGCCTTTGTGGGAAACTGTACCGACGCCTATGCCGAAGCCTGCGGTGCGGAGAAGGTGAGCGAGATAGAGACTATAACCCGTTTCTATCCGGTCTATGTGCGTAAATACAAGGAGCAGGATATATGCTTCATACAGGCGCCTATGGGAGCTTCGGCTGCGGCTGAGATACTGGAATGCCTTATCGCCTGCGGAGTGAAGAAGGTCCTTGCGGCGGGCTCCTGCGGCGTGCTTATTGACCTGCCGGAGAACGAGTTTATCATCCCGGAGAGGGCCCTCCGTGATGAGGGCACCTCCTATCACTACCTCCCTGCTTCACGCTTCATCGAGCTTGATCCCGATATGACGGATGCCCTCTGCCGCAGCTTCGACAGGAGGGGGATATCCTACAGGCGGACGGCTGTCTGGACTACGGACGGCCTCTTCCGGGAAACTCCGGAGAAGGTGAAATACCGTCTCAGCGAGGGCTGCGAGGTCGTGGACATGGAGTGCTCCGCCCTTGCAGCGGTGTGCCGTTTCAGGGGAGTGAAGTTCGCACAGTTCTTCTATACAGCCGATTCACTTGCCGATGTGGAAAACTACGACCTCCGCGATTTCGGCAGGGCTTCACAGGAAAAAGCCCTTGCCCTGTGTATGGATATTATTGCGGATATGTAAGGAAAGGCGTATCACACTTATCCTATTGCATTGAGGCGTGAACTGTGGTATAATTATTATATGATTTTTCATGCGGAGGATCAAGTTATGAAGTTAAAGCCGATCATCGCTGCAGCAGCGATCCTTCTCAGCTGCGTTTCATGCAGCAGCACATCCGGGAGGAGGGAGCGTTCCTCAGTGCAGCCGACACAGGCGCCGACTGAACCTGCGACAGAAAAACGCTTTTCAAAGCCTTCAGAGGATGCTGAGACTGACGATATGCCGAGGATACGCAACTATATGAATCCCGATGAGAAGAGGAGCGTAAAGGTACACGGCCTCACGCTGCTCAATACGGAGGAGCTGAAGGAGCATACTCTTTCCATAGAAGTCACTGAGACGGATGAAGAGCCGACACAAAAGAGCGATGCAGATCCCGGGATGACAGACGAAGATACTGTACCGGGCGAGGAGAGCAGCACTGCTGACAGCAGAAGCAGACTGAAAGCACTTAGCGCGGCGATAGACGGATGCCGCTATAAAGGAGTCATACCGCCTCTTGACTACAACGGCGGCGAATTCACGGCTTCCTTTGAAAACGGTGACGGAGAGACTGCGGAAATGACCTTCTCCGGCTTAGAGAGCTATCTTTCATACGAGAAAGAGAGATCGGAGAAGCGCGGTGATCCCCCTGTGAAGACTGACAGCCTTATGAAGCAGATACGTTTCGTGTTTGAAGGCATATCTTCAGGGGAATACGATACCGTCCGGAAGGGCAGGGCTCATTGGAGCGACAAGGATCCTTTCGCCGATTACCGCAGCAACTGGAGTTTTGATGCCGGCAGTATGGGAAAGATACAGAACAGCACCGAGGAAATAGAGCTTTATGACGAGAAGCTGGACAGGAATTTCCTTGCTGAGGTGACCTTGCCGCCCGGCTATGACAGGAACAGCTCATACCCCGTACTTCTGCTGACAGATGCCGCCTTCTTCTTCGGCTGCGTGCCTGAGCTGTACGGACAGATGGAGAGGGGAGAGACGGAGGACGTCATTATCGTCTCCTTAGGATATGACTACGGTACGGATTCCGCCTCTGACGAGGTGAGGGTAAGGGATTATATCACGAAACGTGAGGATATGCACTCCTTTATCGTCAACAATCTGATGCCGTTGCTCGGCGAGATGTATATCGTGGACTATGACAGGTCTTCGCTATTCGGGTATTCCTGCGCGGCGGTTATGGTGCAGTATGCCATGCTGAATGAAGATAAGTTCGAGAATCAGGTCTTTGGCAGGTATGCCATTGCAAGCACGGTATTCTCTGCCTTCGGTGATGATGTCCCGGAGGGCTGGACTGAGAGCCTGAAGGCGGGCAGGATCCCTGCTGAATTGGCTGACAAGCCGGACAGGAAGTTCTTCATACACACCGGCAATGACGAATACCCCGCTTTTGAGAATGGCTATGCTGCCATCGCCGCAGCAGACGGCAGCGCCGGCATGAAGTACGATCTTTCCCCGAAGGATCACTCCGCCGGTATGACAACAGTGCTCAGTGATATGATGAAGGAATTCTATCCTCCCGCTGAACACTCTGACTGAGATAATAAATACGGCCAAGGCCGCAGAAAGGACTATAACTATGAAGATCAATTCCAGTTTCCTTATACACGAATCCAAAGGCGAACACATCATGGTATCCACAGGTGCTACTGATTTCAGCGGCATCGTAAAGAGCAATTCAACTGCCGCCTTCATTATCGGCTGCCTCGACAGTGATACCACAGAGAGCGAGATAGTTGACAGGATCATGGAGAAATACTCCGATGCTGACAGAGCAGTCGTAGAGAAGGACGTTGCCGGTATAATTGCCAAGCTGCGTTCTATCGGCGCTATTGAGGACTGATCATGGATAAGAATGTCAGGAACCTGATATATCTGCTCAGATATGCCGTTGACGGCGGGGCTCCGGATAAGGAGAAGGTCGCCGCTATGGATCTGGATGCGGTGTATAAGCTGAGCAGGAAACACTCTGTTTCAGCTGCGGCAGGCACAGCCCTCAGCAATGCGGGCATAACCGATCTGAAGTTCGTGCAGGCCTGCACTCAGTCCATACGCAAGCACGTCTTCTTTGAAGCGGAATGCAGGAAGATAATGGGCGAGTTTGAAAAAAGCGGGATATGGTATATGCCTATGAAGGGGTATCTGCTGAAGGAGCTCTATCCGTCGGCGGGTATGCGTGAGATGGCCGATGTGGATATCCTCTTCGACAAGGACAAACACGACGAGCTGCGGGAGATAATGACAGCGGCGGGCTATACCCCGGAGAACAAGGAGAAGAACCATCACGATGTCTTCATGAAACCGCCTGTTCTGAACTTTGAGATGCATACCGACCTGTTCAGCCATCATGCGGACGAGAAGCTGCTGAGCTACTACAAGGATTTCGGCCGCTTCCTTAAAAAGGATGAGGGCGGCGGATATCTCCGCCATTTCTCCGACAATGACTTCTATCTATATATCACGGCTCATGAATACAACCATTTCAACATCAGCGGCATAGGCATCCGTCCTCTGATGGACAGCTATGTCTTCATGCGTGAGAAGGGCGGATCCCTTGACTGGGAGTATATCGCAGAGCAGCTGGAGCTGACGGGGATGACTCAGTACGAGAAGCAGCGCCGCGAGCTGGCAGACAAGCTTTTCACCTCATACGGTGCGGCAGAACTCACTCCCGGGGAGGAGAAGCTGCTTGAAAGATATCTCTGCTCCGGCACCTACGGTTCTTATCACACGAAGGCAAGAAACGTGCTGGCTAAGCTGGATGCAGACGGAAAGCAGCATTCAAAGTTCTATTATATGCGCCGCAGGCTCTTTCCTGACCTTGCACATATGAGGAAGCATTTCCCCCGGTTCTTCCGCCACAAGATCACCATACCCTTCGCCTATGTATGGAGGATATTTCGGGTACTCACCATCAAGAAAGGTCTCATATCTGCCGAGCTCGATGAGATAAACAAGAAAACAAAATGATGAAAGCCGGAGGGGATATTCCCTCCGGCTTTTCAGCGTTATGACAAAACAACAGCCGTACCTTCGCCCGGTACGGCTGTCTCTGATTTGTCCCTTACAACAAATTTTGGAATATGACCGGCTGTGCCCTCCGGTCGCAGGTTATAAATAATGCAGATATTAGTGTCTGGTGCCTGTGTCACTATCGTGATGTCAGAACCGGATGTCCGGGAGCTGATGCTCCTGTGATTATGTCATTGGTCAACGCTTTGAAATCATGCCTTGAAAAGGTTCTTCATGAAGTTGTAGAACAGAGGCTTGCCGACGCTTGCATCGTGACCTGCGCCGTTTACAGAGAACCAGTAGTGGTCAACGCTGTTCTGCTCGAACTTCTTGTGATACTGCTCGGGGAATGTGCCAACAACGAAGTCATTGGTACCGCCGCCGATCATGAGGATGTAGGGCTCAAGTCCGCTCGGGAACTTGAAGTCGCTGTCGCCCATTACCTTGCCATCGAGGTTATAGCTTCCGCGGTGATTCAGGAAGGAATCCTGGCAGGGGAAGATGCCGGGTGCAGGTGATGAAGCGCAGATATAACCGATCTTGTCGGGGAGCATAAGTCCGCAGTAGAGTGACTCTCTGCCGCCCATTGAGAAGCCTGCGATAGCAGTATTCTTTCTGCCCTCTGCTACTGAGTAGTGCTCAGCCATGTAGGGCATGATGCTGTCGGAGAGGTCGTATACGAAGTCATCGTAATGATCCATACCCTCCTGAGTGATAGCGCCTCTCTCAGAAGCGGGATCTGTGTACATCTGCGGGAATACGATGATGAAGGGCTGAACCTCGCCGCTCTCGATAAGAGCAGAAGCCATCTGGCGTACAGCCCAGTCCTTGCCGAGCATATCGTCCTCGCCGCCGCCTACGCCGTGGTTCATGTAGAGAACAGGATACTTCTTGCTCTCGGAGTAGTTCGGAGGGAGCCATACGTTCAGGGGCTTGTCGCGGTTAGCCTTCTTGGAGTGGTACTTGATCTTTGTGGTAGATCCCTTGTCCGATGCGCCGCCGATATTACCGGGAACACTTGCTGTGAAGTTGGACTTGACTGCTGCCATATACTCCTTGGCATTTGCGTACTGTCCGCCGCTGGTGCCGGGGTCAGCTACAGGTGCAGCTGTAGTAACTGTGGGCTGGGTGGGCTGTACCACGGGAGGATTGGTTTTAGCAGCAGTGGGCTGCTGAGCAACCTGCGGGAAGGTCTTGATCTGACCAAGAACGTACTTGGAGATAAGAACGAGGTCATTGATCTCGTAGCTTCCGCTGCCGTCAACGTCAGCATTGTTGGGATACTTCAGGGCGTTTGTGCCGGCCATCTGCTTGATGATAGCCTGACGGCCTGCAACAACGTCGAATGCATCACATACATCGTCGCCGTTGATATCGCCGAGTGTTACTCCTGTAGGTGCAGGAGGTGTTACTGTGCCGCCGCTGATGGGGGAAGGTGTTCCCGATACGGCTGCGGTGAAGTGGTCGATGTAGAAGTCTGTAAGACTGTCGGGTGCCTCGAAGTAGAGTGTAGCACTTGTTGCACCTGACGGGATAGTATAGCTTGTGTTTGAAACGTCTGTCCATGCACCGCTGGGTACGGATATGAGGGCGATCTCGTCATAAACATCGCCTGTACCGCCTGAGTACTGGAGAGTCATCTTGATGTCGGTAGCGGCTCCGCTCTTCTGGTAAGCAGCAGCGCTGAAGCTGTAGCTCTTGCCGGGAACGAAGATCGCAGGATCCAGAGAGATGGATGCGCCGTTCCAGTTGTCAGCTCTTCCTGTTACGGCCAGTGATGAGCTGCCGGAGTAAGCGATATCGGAAGAAGAAGCGACCTTTGCGGAGCCTCTTCCGGACCACTTGTCAGTGGAGCTCTCGAAATCGTTCATGAAGTATGAACCGTCATCGTTGGGTTTAGCCTCCGTCGGGGGCTCTGTGGGAGCATTGGTCTTGGGCTCACCGCCGATCTCGATATCGTTCTTCTTTACGCTGGCTCTTCCTGAGCTGCCGTAGCCCTCGACATTAAGAGCTATCTCGTAGAGCTGTCCCAGCTTCATGCCGTGCTCTTCCCATGCAGCAAAGTGGTCGGTAACTGTGATGATACCCTTTGTACGGCGCTGCTCTCTCTTACGGATGCTCCAGTACTGGCCGAATGTATCCCAGTCCGCAAAGATGGAGGGACCGGAATGCTCGCCCTGATAAAGCTCATAGGTACCGCCGTCAAGGTTTACGTCTGCTTTCTTTGTGAAGCCGTTTCCCGGAGGTCTCCAGCTGTCATGGTGGTTGTCGCAGATGTAGTACTCGACGTTCGGACTCTTCGTCCAGCCGTAGATACAGAGGTAGGAGTTGCCGCTCGGGTTGTAGTCTACATCGTAGTCTACAGTGACCGTACCGAGTGATTTCCAGTCAAGAAACTCTTCCCAGCGCTTTCCTGCGCGGAAAAGTACGTTCTGGATGCCGCTCCATGAGCAGTCGTAGAGACCGCTGTTGCCGGTCGTCCAGCTGGCATTTCCCTGTCCGCCCTGATTCCACAGCTCAAAAGTGTAACCGTCTTTTTTGAATTTGTCCTGATAGTCAGCGGCGCTTGCCCCAATTCCCGAAGGCATTGCCGAGAGACACATTATTCCGGAGACGGTTCCAGCAAGTATCTTTTTATATGTGCTGTTTTTCATTGTGTTCATTCCTCGCTTTCTGTAAGTATAGTATAAAAAATAAATGCGGAGACTACAGAAGGCAAGCAGTGGTGCAGCACTGCAGGTCCCTCCCCTCTATAGTTCTATGTATATTATATGACAATTTAGTGAACAATTCAAGCTAAAATTTGCTGATGGAGACAATGAATAACCAAAAATTGCGATATTAAAATAATGTTACCAATAATTGCTTTTATTAACTTTCTGCCGAAATATAGCCGTTTGCGGAGTTTCATTTTTGTGCTTTTAAGCAAGAAATTACTACAAAATTTTACTTTTGTAATCATTTCGTGCTATTTGCACCGGTGCAGCATATATTGAAAAACCCCATATACAGGCGCGCAGAAACTGCCGGAGGCAGCTGGACATTCTGTATATGGGGAATAGATTTTTACTATTTGAGGATTTTTTTATTCTATTTTTTCTTGTTTTTCTTTGGATCCACCTTCGGAACAGCCATCTTTGCCTTGACCGGCTTGCCCTTGTTCTTGAAGAGGACGTAGGAGTAGATGCACATCAGGATATATATGGCACAGAGCATACCCGATACGATGAAAGCCTTCTTGAACCAGGAGGACTTGGGGAAGCGGGATGCGGCGAAGATGTTGTACTTTGAAGCTGAGCGATGTACATCCGATACAGCAATGAGCTCAACTGTGCGGAGCTCCTCTCCGCCGTACTTCAGTGTGACCTCTCCGAGGGGCTCGCCCTTCTTGACCGGCGCCTGGAGCACAGGCTTGTACCAGGTGATGTCGTCCTTGCTGATGGTAGCGGTATCGACCTCGTCATACCACAGCATGGATACCTCGTTCTTCGGACGTGCGAGAACATAGTCATGGCCGTCCGCAAGCTTTACAGGAAGCTCTCCCATCTCAGCCGTGCCTGCAAGCACCACGGTGTAGGAGAAATGCTTGAATGCCCAGTCGAAGAGGGATTTGGCATCGCGGAGATGATAGAACATGGTGTTGCCCTCGTTGTCGGTGAGAGGGGAACGCATGAGTATGGCAAGGTAGTTGTTTCCGTCCTTGCTCGCTGTGGTTACGATGTTCCTTCCGGCAGCTTCAAGAGTGGAGGTCTTGATGCCTCTTGCTCCGGGGTAGTAGTCGGAGGTGTTTTCGGGATCCATCATAGTGTTGGAATGTGTCCATATCCACTGCTCATGGTTCTTGTGCCTGTCCAGGTTCGGGACTGACGGATTGTAGGCGTAGGTGGAGGAGATGGTATCGAAGAGCGGCACCTTCAGGGCGTACTTGGTAAGTGTAGCCATATCCCTTGCGGTGGTGTACTGGTTCTCGTCGTACATACCCGTGGGATTCGTGAAGTGGGTGTCCTTCATGCCTATCTCGGCAGCCTTGGTGTTCATCATATCAACGAAGGCTTCCACTTTTCCCTCGCCTACGGTATAGGCAAGAGTCTGTGAGGCCTCGATGGAGGAGGTGAGCATCATGGCATAGAGCAGGTCGCTTATGGTGAGCACATCGCCGTTCTCGATGTCTATGAACCTGAGGTCCTCTGTGTACTGGATGTTGTAGAGGTCGGAGTAGACCGAGTCGTTCATGGTGACCTCAAATCCCAGGTCGTTCCAGTTCTCAAGGACGACAACGGCAGTCATGATGTTGGTAAGGGTACCGGGCATCTGCTTGTCGTCGGGGTTTTTCTCGTGGATAACAGTATCTGTGTCGAGGTTGATGAGTATCGCAGCCTCGCTCATAAGCTGGCTTTTAACTGTGAAGTTGAGTGCCTGAGCAGTCACAGCGCCTGCGGAAAGGGCAGGTATCATCATAAGAGCGGCTGCACCGGCGGCTATTATTCTTTTCATGGCGGCTCCTTTTCTTCTGTAATGAAATCTATCCCTACTATTATAACACACCGGAAAAGAAAATAAAAGACCTTTTCTGAAATTTTCTGATAAAATTTACTCTATCTCCCATTCAAATACTGCGTTCTCCGTTATGCTGACATCTTCCGGCATGGGGAGGGCGGCCTTTGCGAGCCTCATGGCAGGTGCGGCAACGGGGAGACACATATCCGTGCCGGAGATTATGTTTATATTCTCGGTGCCGCTCATGATGCGTACAAGTCCGCCGAGCTTTGCTCCGGAGGCCTTGCAGAGGGTCTCTGCTGTGAGGCGTGCGTTCTCTGCGGCGGCTGTGAGAGCCTTCTGACGGAGGGGCTCCGTATCATCCACGCTGAAGCAGATATGGAGCTGCGGCTGTGCCTTGCAGGCGGCAAAGGCTGTTATGACCTCTGATACTCTCTCCATATCAAGGGGAAATTCAACGGTCAGGGTCTGTGTGCACATGAAGCCTGCAAAGGTGCGTACATAGCGGCCGTCGGGGGTGTGGGAGTCCTCATACTTCACGCTGAGGTCATAGCGCCCTGAGCGCAGGTCATTCTCTGCGAAGCCGAGAGCCTTCGATGTCTCCATGAGTTCATCTGCCATGGCAGCGGCAGCCTTGCTGCACTCCATGCAGTTCTCGTTCTCTGCGGTGAGCGTCAGTGTCAGCCTTGCGGTATCGGGTGCAGCGCTGACCTCTCCCGTGCCTTTCACGGATATTGTTTTCATGATGATTCTCCTTTCGTTATCACAGGAGCAGTCCTGTGAGGAATGCAGCAAGTGACGCAGACAGCGCCACGACTATGAGCGGAAGTCCGAAGAAGGCGAGTATGAGGGCAACAGCCGTACCCGCCAGAGCGGTGATGAAATTCTCCGTGCTGTAGAATATGGCCGGTATGGTCATGGCCGTGAGCACGGCATAGGGGATATAGTAAAGGAAGCTGCGGAAGAAACGGGACTTTATCTTCTTCCGGAAGAAGGTAAAGGGTATCATGCGTATCAGGTAGGTAACTCCTGCCATGACGATTATATAGAGTGCTACAGGCATTATGCTTCCACCTCCTCTGTTTCTTCTTCATGCGGGAAGAGTGCCGCACCGAAGGCGGCAGCTGCGGCTGCACAGATAATAACTGCGAAACCCTCCGAAACGAAGGTGAGGACATACCTGAACAGTGTACTGAGCGCAGCGGCGGCTATAACAACAGCAAGCACCCGCCTGTCCTTTCTTGCAGGGGGAACTACGATGGCAATGAACATACTGTAGAGCACTATCTTCATGGCATCGGAGACAGAGTCGGGGAGTATCTCTCCGGCGACTCCGCCGAGGGCGGTGCCGGTTATCCATCCGGCAGCTGCTATGAGTATCATGCCGTACATATAGGCAGGAGTCAGGGGCTTCGGCTGTCCGGAGCATACGGCGAATATCTCGTCGGTTATGCCGTAGGATGCGGCGAGCCTGTGTCCGGTGGTGAAGGACGGATGCAGCTTCTGGGAGAGGGAGAGGGCCATGAGAGAATAGCGCATATTGATGACTATCTGTACCAGCGCCATTTCAAGGAGGGTGCCGCCCGCTGCTATGACGTTCACCCCCATGGCCTGACCGGCCGAGGTGAGATTGGTGGCAGATATGACAGAGGCTGTGAATGCAGACAGCCCGAGCTTGAAGGCGAGTATGCCGAAGCCGAAGGATACCGAGAGGTAGCCGAGTGAGATGGGTATGCCGTGGGCCATACCGCGGAGGAATTCATTCTTGTTGTTGGGTTTCAAATGTGTAACTGTCCTTTCTTTCAGAAAAATCAGTCCCCCGTTCCTGACGGGGGACGAAGCGGCATCATGCGTTCTGACTGGCCGCAGCAGCGGGAAGTCTCAGCTTGCCGGAGCTTATCAGCTCGTTGAGGTCATCAAGGGTCACGGGCTTGCTGAAGAAGTAGCCCTGTGCCTTGGTGCAGCCCAGGGAGGAGAGATAGTTGAACTGCTCCTCGTGCTCCACTCCCTCGGTGAGGGAGTACATATTGAGCTGTTTGGTGAGAGTGATGATGGTGCTGAGTATGGTGCCTGCCTTTTCATTGGTGCCGAGTCCGGCAAGGAACTTCATATCTATCTTCAGCACATCGAAGTGGAAATCCTTCAGTACATTCAGGGAGGAGTAACCGCTTCCGAAATCGTCGAGCCAGATGCTGAAGCCGTTCCTGCGGAGGTCTGCAAGGGAGCGCTGCAGCTGGCTCTGCTTATTCGTGAGAGCACTTTCGGTTATCTCGATATCCAGCTTGTTGCGGGAGATATTGTATCTTCCGGTCATATCGCAGAGGAATCCCACGATATCGCAGAGCTCGAAGTCAAGTCGTGAGAGGTTGATGGAGACCGGCGGGAATTCCATGCCCCTGCCGGCTGCGGCGCAGTGGTCGCGGCATACCTGCTCGATGATACATTTATCGAGCTTGTATATCTGGCGGTATTCCTCAAGGATATCGATGAAGGCAGAGGGAGGAAGAAGACCGTATTCCGGGTCCTCCCAGCGGGCGAGGGCTTCAAGTCCGCATATACAGCCGTCCGTAACGCATATGACGGGCTGGTAGTAGACTTTGATATAGCCGCTCTGTATGGCAAGGTCGATGTTGTTGACTATGTACTGCTTCTGCCTGAACTGGCTTTGAAGCTTCTCGTCGTACATACGCACCGTTTCCCTGTAGTGCTTCTTGATGCTGTTGCAGGCGAATCTTGCACGGTCGCAGGCGAGATCCGGGTCTCTGTCCTCCTTTACGGGACAGTACGCACCGCACTTCAGGGAGAGCTGTACATCTCCCTGCATATCATGCACGATCTTTGCAAGCTTCTTTACTTTGTCCCTGTAGCTCTCAAGGCTTGTGAGGACTACGAAGTGGTCATCGGAATAGCGGGCTGTCAGAGAACCGTTGAAGATGTCCTCTATGAGGACGGCAAGTTCCTTCAGCAGTTCGGTGCCCTTGTGGAAGCCGTATTTCTCGTTGTAGGACTTGAAGTTTTCGATATCCATGAATAGGAATACGGGCTCATCCGGCTCCTTTACGGTGCCGTCCAGCACCTTCTTCGCTTCAGCGTGGAAATAGTTCATATTGTGCATACCCGTCAGATCGTCCGTCAGGGAAAGCTTGCTGAGATAGGCGTTCATGTTCTCGAGACGTTCGTCCTTTATGGCCTGCGAGCGGGTGTTGTTGTAGTTGCTTATGCATACCATAATCATGGATATCCACATGGTAAAGAGGTTTATCTTCATCGCGGTCGTAACGCCCTCGCCGCCTGTATTCGGGGCGATGAGTCCGTTCATCCTGTGATACATATACAGGTACGAGGCGGTGAGTATCATGATGCTGATGAAGGGCTGCCAGTTAAGGAGGCATACCGCAAACAGCTCCATGGTCATAAGTGTGAGTATCTGTTCGCCGGAGCGGTAATCCCCGACGGAGACCTTGATGCCGAAATACAGGCATATGAACGTGAAGAACAGCAGCATTGCCGTACCTATCCTCTTGTTCCGGGTTATGCCTTTCATGAATCTCACCGAGAAGGCGAGCATTACCGATGCCGTTATGATTAGCAGCAGAGGGTCGAGGTAGTACTTCATGAAGTAGGAGGGCATTTTGTCATATGTCTCCCTGCTGACGATTATCAGGGCACGCCGGATTATCATTGCTGCTTCAAGCACTATGATAACGGCAGACATATAAATTGCAGCCTTCATATTCTCCGCAAAGAAGTATTCCTTAACGTGCCGGCTGCGGTGTTCGAATCCGAGAAATCTCAGTATATGCCTCATAAGGATCAGCTCCTTCCTTTTCAGGATAACTGCAAATGCAGGCATTATCATCCTTTATACATAGTCATTATAACATATTCAACACTTGAAGTCAACGATATCTTAAAAACAGAACGTTGGTTTTTGGTGAATATGTACAATTATTATCTCAAAAATTATGATGAAGGACGAAATAATATCACTTTACGTGGAGTATATTGACTTTACCTCAGACAGCGTGCTATAATTATAGTATAGTGCAGTATAGTGCGGATTGACAGCTGTTGACAGAGTATACTGCAAGTATAAAAAGGATGAAATATTTCTTCGGTTAAAGCTGTTGACAATAGGAATATTTCTTAATCAAAACTTTCATAATAATGAAAGGGAGGCTTGACTATGGATCATAAGAAATATCTGGCAGGAGCCATTGCGATGGCGATATCGCTGAGCTCTCTGCCGGCCGGAGCAGTGATGACAGATGCTGTCGGGATACTGCCTGAGCCGCAGAAAACTGCCTCAGTGACTGCCGGCGGCGAATGGGACGCCGGCGATAACATCAGACTCGTCATCAGGGACGGGGTGGCAACTCTCTCGCTGAAGGACGAGAACGCTGAAAGGCCTAAGAACGTGGTGACCTATTCCTACAGCAATGATCTGAGCGACAGACCGTGGAACGATGCTCTGGCTGATGTGGAGACCATCATCATCGGCGACGGCATCACACATCTGAATGCGAATATGTTTGCGAACGCTCCCGCTCTCCGGAAGGTGGTATTCGGCAAGGATATCGCATCAATAGGCTCGAATGTGTTTACCCTGTGTCCGGGGCTGGAGAGCGTTACTCTTCCTAAGTCTGTAAAGTTTCTGGGGCCGGGTTCTTTCTATTCGGTGAGCATTAAGACTGTCTACTACGAGGGAACAGAGGAGGAATGGAGCGCGGTCAAGGTCAAGGACGGCGCATTCTATGAGAAAAGTATCCCCGAGATAATATGCAGTACTCCGAAAATGGACCTGGGCAAGGGTCTCAACGCATACATAGACGACAGCGGCACCCTCCATGTTGAGGGCACCGGTGAGATAGGCAGCTTCGAGCGCGGCAAGTCTCCGCTTGCAGAGCACGCAGAGGGGATAAAGTCGGTAGTTCTCGCACCTGGCATAACCTCCATAGGCGACTATGCCTTTGCAGACCTGCCCTCTGTAACAGCCATACCTCTTGACGGCATAACCTCAGTCGGAAAAGGCGCCTTTGCGGGATGTACAGGCGTAAAGAGCCTTATGATACCCGACAGCCTAAAGAACATAGGCGAGGGGGCATTCGGTGATGCAGAGCACGAGGTATTCGTTATAGCGGGCTCGGCAGGCGAGGAGTATGCAAAGAAAGCCGGCATGAAGTATACCGCAGTTGACGGCATCTGCGGAGGCAGCGCGGGTTATGCCGTAAACAAGGAAAAGACCGAACTGACGGTCGTGGGTACCGGGGATATGTACTCGTGGACAGCAGATACCCTTGCTGAGCGGCCGTGGAACGACGTCATCGGGACCATAGAGAAGGTGCGTCTCTCCGACGGCATCACCTCAGCCGGCAGCTGTGCCTTCAGAGGAGCAGACAAGCTCAGGAGCGTCATACTTCCCGACAGCCTCAGGACTATCGGTTCAGAGGCGTTCTCCAACTGCCATGCTCTCACATGGGTATACATACCGGAGGGCGTGACCTCCTTTGACAGGTCGGCATTCTACAACGATGACGCAGTGACCTATATAGCCTATCCCGAGTCAGCCGGATATCAGGGTGACAAGGGCTTTGACACAGGCTCCGGCGCAGAAGCGAAGAAGGTGTTCTATAAGGGCAGCAGGTCTTCCTATGCCAATGTTCCCGAAAAGGTATCGGACAAGGCTGCATTCGGCTGTGATACCGGTACTCTCGGTGAAGACCACGGCTGGGCATACGACCCGGACGACAAGTCTCTTACGGTATTCGGCAGCGGCGCCATGGCACCCTGCGAGGAGGGCAAAGCGCCCTGGAAGGAGTATGCAGAGGAGACAGAGGATATCATTCTTGCTGACAGCGTGACGGCAGTCGGCGACAATGCCTTTGCAGGCTTCACCTCGGTCAGGTCCGTGGACCTCGGCAGCAATATAGAAGAGGTCGGCGACGGCAGCTTCAAGGACTGCACAGGACTTACAGATGTGGAGTTCTCGGAAGGCCTCACAGCTATAGGCGACCATGCTTTTGACGGCTGTGCGGGCATCAGCGGGGCAGAGTTCCCCGGTTCCCTGAAGACAGTCGGTGATTCCGCATTCCTCAACTGCACCGGACTAAGCAGCGTGAAGCTGCCGGATGCGGTATCCTCCATCGGCCCGCGGGCCTTTGAGGGCTGTACCAGTCTCAAGGACGTATTCGTCCGCTCGCAGACAGCTGAGATAGGAGACAAGGCTCTGGGCTTCCAGTCAGACGAAAGAAAGACACCGGGCTTTGCCATGATTACCTATTCCGGCACACCGGCTGCCAAGTATGCTGAGGAGAGCGGCATCAATTCCGTAACAGCAGAGGGCAGCTGCGGCGAGAGCGCTGTATGGGCTTTCGACGAGGAGTCAGGCGTACTTTTCATCTACGGCTCCGGCGCCACCTATGATTATACATCAGCCTCCCCCGCACCGTGGGCACAGGCTCCCGAGGGCGGAGAGGCGATACTCGGCAGGATAAGGGAGGTACGCTTCGACAGCGGCATAACCTCCATCGGCAATGCCTTCCTTTCGGGCGCAGACAAGGTCGCAAAGGTCAGCCTCCCCGAAGACCTTACCCACATCGGCAACAGTGCCTTCCAGGGCTGTACAGACCTGGAGAGGGTGCTTATTCCCGCAGGAGTTACGGAGATAGGCATAAGCGCATTCCAGAAGTGTGAGAATCTGGGAGTCATCATTTTCGAGGGCAGCCATCCGGAGATAACCGGAGCAGTGGCTGCGGCCCAGAGGAAGCTCACCTCCACGAAGAATATGACCGTGTACTACCACGGCTCCGATGAGAGCTGGGCAGAGTTCGCAGCCGGAAACGGCAGCACCCTCGGCTTCCACAGCAGCACGATCCTGAAGGACCTTGACAAGGAATCCACCTCCGACAAGATCATCCTCAAGGACGCTCCCGGTGAGATAGCCATAGGCGATCAGGTGAGAGTCGGTATAGAGCTTGACCCGAGGATAGCTACGGAGTTTATATGGGAGAGCAGCGAGCCCGGAGTGGTGCAGGTATCTGCAAGAGGCGATGTTACGGCATACGCTGCAGGTACTGCCTCCATCACCGTCCGTGCAGCCGGCGCAGAGGACATCACGGCCAGCTTCATGGTAAAGGCCTCCGACAAGAACGGCTACCATTCACGCAAGCCGGAGACAGTTCTCCTTGAAGGCGCTATCAGCAACAACATCTCCAATAACGACTATGCGTCACCGGCCTCAAATCAGCTCACCTCACACATCATGCAGCGTGAAGACGGCGGTCTCACGATAATCGAGGCAGCTGATACAGAGGGCAGACAGGACGCACTGATACAGGAATACGACAAGGACTATAAGCTCATCAGATCACTGACCATCGAGAATCCCTTCGTATCGCCCTCCTTCTTCATCGGCTTCTATAACGGCGCAAAGTACAACTTCCTTGTATTCTGCCAGGACAACCATGAGGAGGACGACAATAAGGAGATAGTACGCATAGTCCGCTACAACAAGGACTGGACAGAGCCTCTTGCCTGTTCGATAAAGGATATCGGCGCAACAGGCATCGGCTACAAGCTGGCACGTATGGCGGAGACTGACAAGTACCTCTACTTCGTGTCCAACAGACTTGAGTACTTCAGCCTCTATCCCGGCGAGGTCGCACAGCACCAGAGCAACCTGGTATACGCTATAGACCTTGAGACCATGGAGCGTGACGAGGCCGGAATCGCAGCCCTCGTATCCCACAGCTTCAACCAGTTCGTATCCATAGACGACGATCACGTATTCACGGCGGATCACGGAGACATCTCTCCCAGATCCATCATACAGTACCGCTTCAACAGGAACGTTTCCTCCACCACAAATATGCAGGCTGTAACAGCTCTTGATATCGTGGTAAAGGGACACGGTATGCACCAGAACGATACGGGTGTATCCATAGGCGGACTTGAAGCCACCGGCTCGGGTTGTCTCATGGTGGGCAACAGCGTGCTCCAGACCCCGGAGACGGAGACCAGCGCACAGAGAAACATATTCGTGACAGTTACCGACAGGGACTTCACTGAATCAAAGCTTATATGGCTCACGGACTATCCCGAGGGCAGCAGCATTACCCCGAGAACTCCCCAGCTTGTAAAGGTGAGCAGCAATGTATATGCTGTGATGTGGGAGGAGCTGAACAACGATACAGGCCTTATCGTGACCAGGTACATGGCCATAGACCAGTACGGCGACAAGCTCACAGAGGTCAGGACCACCGATCTCCGTCTCTCCGACTGTCAGCCCATAATGACAGCAGAGGGCGATGTGGTATGGTACGTTACAGAAAATTCCAAGCCCGTTCTCTATAAGGTCAATCCCTACTCCGCAGAGGCGATAGTCACCAGCGAGGTCAGGTACGATTTCGATGAGGAGACCGGTACTCTCACAGTATCCGGCAAGGGAAGCATACCGGACTACAAGAAACCTGAGGGCAGACCCTTTGACGAGTACAAGGAGAAGATAAAGAAGATCGTAGTCGAAGGGGATATATATACCATCGGCGACCACGCATTCAGCGATCTTGACAGCGTGGAGGAGATCTACGTTGAGTCTGAGACCTTTGCCATCGGCGACAGCGCATTCAGCGGCAACAAGGAGCTGACTGTCCTTGTTCTCCCCGACAACGCAGACACAATGGGTACAGGCATCATCACAGGCGACGACAAGCTTGAACTCATCGTTCTTCCCGATACCATAGAGAAGGCCGACCTGGGCGAGATCTATTTCAAGCCGAATACAGAAGTATTCTACGAGGGCACACAGGAGAAGTGGGAGGAACTCACCAGGGATCTCTACGACGAGACCAAGGCTCAGAAGGAAGTAAAGACCGGCGTAAAATCCGGCAGCTGCGGCGAGACTGCATACTGGGTATACGATCCTTCCACAGGAGAGCTTGATGTATACGGCAGCGGCGAGATCAGTGCAAAACCTGACGGAGAGTACCCCTGGAGCGGAATAGCAGGGGAGGCAGCAAGGATAGATATCCAGGAGGGTATCACAGTTATACCCGACAAGGCCTTTGCAGACTTTAAAAAAGCTGAGGAGATAGTCATCCCCGAGACTGTTGAGAAGATAGGCGAAGCTGCATTTGCAGGCAATGATGCTTCTGATTTCGTCATCATACCAGATTCTGTAAAGGAGATAGGCAGGAGCGCATTCGGAGCAGACTCCGGCCTTAACCCACGTGAGGACTTCACCGTATACGGCCTGAAGGATTCAGCGGCAGAGAAGTATGCGCAGGAGCAGAATACAGGCTTCACCGAGATAAACGGCAAGTGCGGCGAGAATGCAGCCTATATCATAGACGAGGCACACGGAAAACTGACTATAGTCGGCTCCGGTGATATGTACGATTACAAGGAGGAGGAGCTTCCTCCCTGGCATGAGGAGAAGGACAGGATAAAGAAGGCGGAGATCACCGACGGCATCACCCGCGTTGGCAACTACGGCTTATGGGGACTTGAACAGCTCGAAGAGGTCACTGTCCCGTCTACCGTAAAGGAGATAGGAAAGCGCGCAGTCAGTGATGATCCTTCACTCAGGACGATCAATATCGAGACTGTTGACTTTAAAGAGGAATTCGCTTCCTTCTTCAATGACTATGGTATAGACAGAACCTTCAACTTTACAGGCACAGAGGAGCAGTGGAATGCGATAGAGCATCCCTACTTCGATGAAGCCACAGACAAGGTGGTATTCAACTACGTAGCACCGCCCGAGCCGCCGGAGACAACTACTGATGAGCCGCAGCCCGGCCAGTCTACTGAGACTACGCCGGACCCGTCACAGGGAACCACCAGCGGTGAGGGTACATCCGACCCGTCACAGGGAACCACAAGCGGTGAGGGAACCTCCGATCCCGGACAGGGAACCACAAGCGGTGAGGGAACCTCTGACCCCGGACAGGGAACCACAAGCGGTGAGGGTACATCCGACCCGTCTCAGGGAACCACAAGCGGTGAGGGTACATCCGACCCGTCACAGGGAACTACAAGCGGTGAGGTTACATCCGGCCCGTCACAGGGAACCACAAGCGGTGAGGGTACATCCGACCCGTCACAGAGTACCACAGGCAGCGGAGAAGATGAGCCCGGCCACAGCACTGAGCCCGCAGGAGACTACCTCCTGGGCGACGTGAACCGCGACGGAACCGTCGATTCCAACGACGCATCCGAGCTGCTCAGTATGTACGCACAGATGTCTACCGGAGGAGAGCCGATCTCAGAGGAGACTCTGAAGATAGCGGACGTCAACTTCGACGGAATGGCTGATTCCAGCGATGCATCACTGATACTGGAATACTACGCCTATATCTCCACCGGAGGAGACAAGAAATCAAATGACTACTTCCATGATGTGAAATAGGGGAAAATTTGGTTAACGCGGGGTGCCGCAGGCCTTGTGCCTGCGGCATTCTGCCTTTGTGGATATAAACAGGAACAGCTGACGCCAGCTCTGACGGACAGAAAGCGGGTGCGCCCCCATCACAACCCTGCCAAAGAGACTGTCTCCCTCCGGCCTTGACTTAGTTGAAATAATGGGGTATAATAGAAAGGAGGGATCAAACTCCCGTATATAAGTAAAAAAGGAGCATAATAATGAGCGAAAACTGTAAGCCCTCGGATTGCGCAGGCTGTCCGAGTGCAGGCAACTGCAGCAGCAAGCCGCAGAGCCTGATGGAAGAACCCAATAAAATGAGCAAAATCGGCAAGGTGATAGGTGTTGTAAGCGGAAAGGGCGGCGTCGGCAAGACCCTCGTTTCCTCACTCCTTGCTGTTACTATGCAGCGCAGAGGCAAGAACGTCGGCATCATGGACGCCGATATCACAGGCCCCTCAGTACCGAAGGCATTCGGAATACACCAGAAGGCAGATGCCTGTGAATTCGGCATCATCCCCCAGAAGAGCAAGATGGGCATCGATATCATGTCTATCAACCTCCTCCTTGAGAACGAATCCGATCCTGTAGTATGGAGAGGCCCCGTTATCGCCGGAGTAGTCAAGCAGTTCTGGACAGACGTTATCTGGAAGGATATCGATTATCTCTTCGTTGATATGCCCCCCGGAACAGGCGATGTTCCGCTGACAGTATTCCAGTCCATCCCTGTTGACGGCATCGTTATCGTCACCTCACCTCAGGAGCTCGTTTCCATGATCGTTGAGAAGGCGGTAAAGATGGCAAAGCTGATGAACATCCCCGTACTCGGTATCGTGGAGAACATGAGCTACTACGAATGTCCCGACTGCGGCAAGCGTCACAAGATCTACGGCGACAGCCACATCGAGGAGATCGCTGCACAGTACAGCATCCCCGTTCTCGCACAGCTCCCCATATGCTCAGATCTCGCAAGGAACTGCGACAAGGGTACTATCGAGCTGTTTGAAGGCGACTGGCTCGAGGGCGCAGCCGATCATATCGAAAACAATCTCTGATAATATGAAAGCCCGCAGGCAGCTCCTGCGGGCTTTCAGCATTATGGCAGTTCCCTGTTCATAAAAACACCTGAATACTACAGACAGATAATGAAAAGCCCCGGAATAAATCCGGGGCTTTGATATTACTTCTGCATACCGTACTTCTCGAGCAGTGCCTCGATCTTTGCATGGGGATCAAGGATCTTGCTGATTGATACGTCATGGTTGATAGCTTCAATGAAGTAGGAAATATACTTGGAAACATCGACCTCGTGGAACCACTCTCTGCTGAGGAGCTCAGGTGTCCTGTAGGTGAGGTTAGTACCGAGAACGCCGTCGATGATGCCGTCCTTGTAGGCCTTGTCGAACTTGTCCAGACCGTTTGTGAAGATGGTGTAGGTAGCGTATGTGAAGATACGGCCTGCATTCTTCTCCTTGAGTGAGTATGCAAGATCGAGCATGGACTCGCCGGAGGAGATGATATCATCAGCAACGAAGATATCCTTTCCGTCAACGGGGTTGCCGAGGTACTCGTGAGCCACAATGGGGTTTCTGCCGTTTACGATAGTTGAGTAGTCGCGGCGCTTGTAGAACATACCCATGTCAACGCCGAGAACTGAAGCATAGTACATATTGCGGTTGAGAGCACCTTCATCAGGGCTTACGATCATGAACTTGTCCTTTGTGTAGCTGATATCCTTGATATCGCGGAGGAGAGTCTTGAGCACCTGATATGTAGGCATTACGTTATCGAAGCCCATGATCGGAACAGCGTTCTGTACTCTGGGATCATGTGCGTCGAAGGTAACGATGTTGGATACGCCCATTGCCTCGAGCTCCTGGAGTGCGAATGCACAGTCAAGAGATTCCCTGTAGCTTCTGCGGTGCTGTCTGCCGCCGTAGAGAAGGGGCATGATAACGGTGATCCTGTGAGCCTTGCCGCTGGCAGCCTGTATTATACGCTTGAGGTCCTGATAGTGGTCATCAGGGGACATAGCGTTCTGGAAGCCGAAGTAATCGTACTTGCAGTTATAGTTGCCGACATCAACGATGATGAAGAGGTCCTTTCCTCTTACAGTGGACTTGATAAGTCCCTTGGCATCTCCTGAGGAGAAGCGGGGGCACTCACACTCGATGAGGAAGGTGTCCACGTCCTGACCGGCTCTTTTAGCCCAGTCAACGAGGAAGTTGTTGATCTTGTTTCCGAGTTCGGTAACGCTGTCCATAGCGATGATACCGAGAGGTGCAGCGTGTGTGTTGCTGCTGAATAAGTTCTCATTTGAAGCAGTCATAAATCTTTCCCTTTCGTTTTTGTGGCGGTCTCACTTGCAGAAATTGTTGATATAGTTGTCTATATCACCGGCGATTATCTCTTTAGCCACTTCTGCATGATCGATCTCGTTGACGGCGGTCGTTTTGTTTTCAAGCTCCTTGTACACTGTGAAGAAGTGAGTCATCTCGTCGAAGATATGCTTCGGGAGCTGCTCGATATCCATGTACATATTGTAATTTGGGTCATCAAAGGGGATAGCGATGATCTTGTCATCGTGGTGGCCGTTATCGAGCATACGTATAACGCCGATAGGATAACACTCGACAAGAGTGAGCGGACTGAGCTGCTCTGAACACAGCACCAGAACGTCAAGCGGGTCGTTGTCATCGGAGTAGGTACGGGGAATAAAGCCGTAGTTGGCCGGATAATGAGTTGAGGTATAAAGGATCCTGTCCATCTTGATGAAGCCGGTCTCCTTGTCAAGCTCGTACTTTATCTTGCTTCCCTTGCCGATCTCAATGACTGCATAGAAGCTGTCCGGGCTTATCCTTTTGGGACTGATATCATGCCAGATGTTAATCATTACTGTTCCCTCCGCATAGAATTTTGTATTCCGATATTACAATATCCGATATATTTAGTATACCATTTTTTGAGCGTTTGTCAATATCATGCCGTATTTTCGGCAATCTGATACATTTTAACTCCAATACCGGCAATTTTTTCGGCTTTAATTGCATCTGGTCAAAAGTTGCGGTTTCAGAACTGCCGGTATTCAGCGGAAGCTGCGGAAAAAAGAAGTGAGGGAAACCGCTTTCTGACCGGTTTCCCTCAACTTGATGTTATACTGCTGTTATATGGACTTCACACCGCAGACTGTCACTTTTTCAGCGGCAGGTCCTCCTGCTTGACTATACCTGCGTCTATCTTCTGGATAACGATGGCGTCGGTACCTGTGATACCTTCGTCACCGTCGATATCTGCGTTGATGATGCCCTGTGCCTCCAGGGGGTATTTGGTATGATTGGCTACGTACTGGAGCACTGCCACAGCGTCCGCCACGTTGACAGTGCCGTCAGTATTGGCATCGCCGTAGAGCACTTCAGCCGGAGCATCAGTTTCATGCTCCGTCGGAGGCTCCGTCGGGGGCTCTGTGGGCGGTTCCGCAGGCTCTTCCGTCGGCGGCTGTACTGCCTCCTCAGGCTGGGCGGGCTCTATGATGAAACTCTGAGCGATGCTTCCGCTCTGCTCCTCTATCGTGATCCTGCCGCTCTTGTCTATAGCCACAGCACCGTAGATGCCTGTCCAGGCCGGGATGACAGAGTAGCTTCCGTCTCTGTTGGCTGAAATGGTGAAGAGACTGTCCGTCCTTCCTGGTGATGTAAGTATGAAATCATCGCCCTCAGGAGAAACAGCTTTTCCGGAAGCGTCACGGAGGGAGAACATACCGCCCTCCTCTTTGACGAGATTCCAGGACCTGGCTTCTCCTGTCACGAGCCTGCCGTCGGACAGGCTGATGTATTTTCCCGTATCAAGGCTGCGTATTGTATAGCTGCCCTCGTTGACTGTGGGGTATACCGGCGTGAGGTTCCAGAGCTGGCATTCTCCGCCCCAGTAGTTCCACTGGTTGATATTTCCGCCTGCCTCCTTGGACCATTCGTATACATCAAGGCCGGCAGTGCCCTCCGAGCACTTCGATACTATACCGTAGGAGGTGCCGTTCTTCACAAACTTCCAGAGCTGCCTGCTGTCGCCGGAGGTATACTCCGCCAGCTGTATATTCACGCCGTCCTCTGCGCTGGTCTGAGCGACTGAGATACATCTGCTCTCATCGCCGAGGGAGACGATACGGCACCAGCCGTCGGGTTCGGATACTATGCGCCACTGCTGTGCCCAGAGGCCGTTCTTTTCCCACTGCTGGATATTGGTGCCGGGTTCGAGCTCACCGTTCTTTATATCGATTGGCATACCGCTGTTGAGGTTGGTGATGTAGTAAGCAGCTCCGCTTATGATGTCAGTGCCGCTGACATAGAGGTCGCTGCCTGTGCCGGAGACTGTCTCCGCCTTGTTGATGAGGGGGCTGTTCTTATCTGAGAGGTCACGTCCGCCGCCGCGCTCGGCAGGAGTATAGGCGTCGTTCCTTACGCCCCATACTGTATGGTTGTTGCTGCCGACTGCCGTGAATGACATGACGTTCTTGCCGCTCTCGTTCTGTGCGGCGAGGAATGTTCCGTTATAGGCCTGTCCGCCGAGGAAGAGTGATACCCTTGCGTCTGCGGGGGATTCCTCCCATGTGCCTGTAACTGCGCCGGAGACCGTATGGTCGGCGTTAAGTGTTATTTTGCTGCTGTTTATTATCTTGCCGTCAGTGGCGAGGCCGTGGTCTATGAATTCATACTCTCCGGTGATGCTGCTCTCCTCGTAGCCGTTCTCTGCGATACTGTCGCCGCTGAACTCGAAGGGAGCCACTACCGGCCAGCCGTCGGAGTTGAAGAACATCTCGTGTACTCTTACCTCATGGAACTCTCCGCCGTCATCGAAGCGTGCATGATAGAAGAGATACCATCTGCCGTCATCGTCACGGAGTACCGAGTTGTGACCGCAGGCCATATAAGCTTTTGCGAGGGAGGAGAACTTGTAGTTGCCCATGACCTTGAGTCCTGTGCTGTCAAGGTTCGGGTTCGTCGGGAGAACGGCGTTCCTGCCCGCAGGGTCGGTGAAGGGGCCGAGAGGGCTCTTTGAGCGGAACACACGCATATTGTATCCGCCGGTGGAAGTGAGGCCGCCGTAGGTCACCCACAGGTAGTAGTAGCCTGTCTCCGGATTGTACTCAATGAAGGGACCCTCGCCGGATTTTCCGTAGCCGCCGGAAATCTTGGTGCCGAAGTAGCTGTCCACCATGCGTCCGTCGGAGGTGGTGCCGGTCTTCGGGTGTATGCACTTACCTGTTGCCGGGTCTATCTCCAGTGAGAAGATGCCGCCCGACCAGGAGCCGTAGCACATATACATCTTTCCGTTGGTATCATAGTAGATAGTGGGGTCTATGGCATTCGGGAAGAGCTGATTGTTGAAGTTGTTGTTATTGAACCAGGAGTTGTTGAAGGTGACCTCGCCGGAATCAATAAGCTCGTCCACATTGGTTGAGATGTACTTCTTGTTTACTCTCTTTGTGTCACTTGAGACATACTGATCGTTGCCGGTGAAGCCGGAATAGATGAGGGTATCAACGAACTTGTATGGTCCTTCGATTTTCTTTGAGGCTGCGTAGGCTATGACGGAACGGATATAGGTGGATGAGGTGCAGAAGTACATAAGGTAAGCACCCTTTGAGCCATCCTCGTTGATGAAATCCGGATTCCATACAACGTCCGGCGCCCATACTGCAAAGCCTCCTTTGCAGTCCTCCAGGTCTTCGCCCGACCAGTCGAAGGCTTTTTTCAGGTTCTGTGAGAGGTTTCCGAACTCAACGTTATTCGTCCGTGCGTAGCCGTTGCTGAAACGTAACCAGCTCTGAAGATCACGGGAACGTGCGGCCTCGATGTGTGATCCGAACACGTAGTACTGACCGTCATCTGCCTTGATGACCGAGGGATCGTGAACGGATACTCTTGCCTTGTCTGCTGCATTGCCTGTGATGCTGAGGGGAGCGCCCGGGCCTAAAACGAGCGCAGAGGCAAGTACAGCAGAAATGATCCTTCTGAGTATCATACATTTCCTCCTTTGTGTCCGCGATGATGTACGGACATTTTTCTTTAGCATAATTATATCATACTAAAGGCGTACATGCAATAACATTCTGCGCTTTTTCGGTGAACTTTTGTACCATTGATGCGGCATATCAGGGCATAAAAAAGCCGCACCCCGAAGGATGCGGCTGATGATATTCTTATCCGGCTCAGTTGTTGCTGTTGTTGTTAGCCTCACCGAAGTCAGTCTTCTTGGAGGAGATCTCCTCGAACTCGCCGGCAGCGCCGTTGTTTACGAGCTCCAGAGCGTTTCCGTCGTAGTATAACTTCATAACGAAGGCAACGATACCGGAGTTGTTCTTGATGCTTACGTAGAGGTCAACTGTATCGCCCTGCTTGCAGGCAACGCTGTCACCGTAAACGATGAGACCTGTCTCGGAAGCAACATCTACCTTCTCGACAGAACCGTTGTTTACACGGATAACACCATCGATCACCTTGTCAGCGTATACAGAAGTACCTGTAACGTCTGAGAAGTCAGGAGCAAGCTTGATCTTGTAATCGCCGTCCGGGATGCCGTCCTTGACCTTGAAGGTGTACTTCAGGAACTGACCCTCGAAGAAGAAGTTCTTGTCCTCGGAGATGTCGAGCCACATAGCGTAACGGCTCTTCTGCTTGGGAGTATAGCTGTTTGCAGCAGTTGTAACTGTGCTGTTGGATACCTGAGTTACGATCTGTCCGTCAGCATCTGTTACGTTAACGACCTGAGTCTTCTCAACAACAACTGTAGCGTTGACTACCTGTGTCTTCTGCTCGCCGTTCTCGTCAGTAGCGGGCTGGCCGTCGGGCTCAGTCATCTTCTGGATCTCGGTAGCGGGCTGGCCGTCTGCCTGAGTAGCCTGCTGTACCTCTGTAACGGGCTGACCCTTGTCGTCAGTTACCTTGATATAGTCTGTAGCGTTCTCAACAACGACCTGAGTAGTATCCTCAGCCACCGGATCATCGCCGGTAAGGTCTATGTCGTATTCGCTGAGAGGATTATCGCTGTTCTCGTCGGGATCTATGAACTCGAGGGGCATTTCAAGCATAGGAGCTTCAGCAGTGGGAGTCTCGCTTGAAGAGTTGGTGTGTCTTCTTACGGAACTACAGCCTGTTGCCGAAGTCATGACGATGCTGAGAAGAGCACCGACTGCAATTATTCTTTTTGTGATATTCTTCATTTTTCATGTTCCTTTCATCTTTTCGTCGTGCGGCGCATACGGCAGTGCTTCCGGTTTCTGCGCCATAGCCCTGCGGAAACATAAAGCTTCCTGTTAACTATATTATACACGCAGGGTACCGGTTTGTCAAGGCGTTTAATAAAATGTAAACAAAGCCTTTGAAAAACGTCATTATCTTATCATAAAACCGTCACATTCCGGCAGCTTCGCCTTACAGCTTCAGTGTTATCTCCTTGCCTGAGGGGATGTACTCGCTCATCTCCACACCGCAGGCACGGAAGAGGAGCTCTGAGGCGAGAACGCTGTCTGTGCCGGCATATTTGTTGCTGAAGTACACCACCCGCTTTATGCCGGACTGTATGATAGCCTTGGCGCATTCGTTGCAGGGGAAGAGAGTGACATACAGTGTGCATCCCTCAACGCTGTTGCGGCTGTTGAGTATGGCGTTCAGCTCTGCGTGGCAGACAAAGGGGTACTTCGTATCAAGGGGGGTATCTCCCGTTCTCTCCCAGGGCATCTCATCGTCGCTGCATCCGGTCGGCATGCCGTTGTAGCCTACGGATACGATCTTATTATCACGGCTCACGATGCAGGCGCCCACCTGGGTGGAGTTGTCCTTGCTGCGCTCAGCCGAGAGGATAGCGATCCCCATGAAGTATTCATCCCAGTTTATGTAATCTGTACGTTTCATGTACTCACCTCGCTGTTAGCAGGTCTGACAGTTTTCCGATATGGCTGGGGCAGCGGGATTTGAACCCACGAGTGACAGAGTCAAAGTCTGTTGCCTTACCGCTTGGCTATGCCCCAATAAAGTCACTGAATAATATTATATCAAATTATACAACTTAAATCAATAGAGGACGGAGATATAATTCTGTTTTAACAATTATCCGGCAGGGATTATTCCTGCCGGATAATACAAGCTGTCAATAAACAGCGGTGGATACAGCCTATTTCTCTGCAAACTCCTTCCATACCTCTGGGGCTTCTCCGATGACAGCCTTTTTGCCGCAGCGGACGATAGGTGTTCTGAGAAGCTGCTGATTCTCGAAGAGCTTCTCCTCCTTGTCGCTGTCAAGGAGGTAGTTCATAAGTGTGAGAGTCTGCTTGTCTTTGGCGTTTTCGTCTATCATGGCATCGATGCCGCCGGCAGACTGCTTCACGCTGTCGAACTCGCCTCTGCTGAGATCCTTCTCCTTCAGATCGATGAACTGGTACTTTATGCCTCTCTCCTTGAAGAAGCGCTCAGCCTTTCGTGTGACGGAGCATTTCTTTGTGCCGAATATCTGTACCCCCATCAGCCTTCCTCCTCGTTCACGCCGAATGCGATATTGATATCATCCTCCTGCTGCTCAAGGCGGAAGGTGAGACTGTGCAGCTTCAGACCGCTCTCACCGGGTCTGAGCCTTACAGCGGTGTAGCGTGAGAACATGGGTATCCTGCGGTCCTTTGCCGAAGGCTCGGTATCCTTGCCCTCCCATACAAGAGTACCGCTCGGGGTACCCATTGCGTATATGGTCAGGGGAAGCCTCTTAGCCTCCGGGTTTTCGGATGAAGCCGTAAGGGAGAAGTTGTACCAGCCCGAAGCGATAACAGTCATAACGAAGCATACCGTACCGTCAGCGGCCCTGTCCATGCTGCTCAGATCAAGAGTGAGACCGTCCTTCAGCTCGTAGAATACAGGCGGCTTTCCGGTATTGCAGTCCTCAGCGGGGCGGTTGATTATATCTATGGTATCGGCAGTGCCGTTAAGTCTCTTCATGGCATAGGTGCCCATTGCCGCGCGGCATATATTGGCGGCGTTCCTCTGGAGCTCGCTGCGGCGGAGAGAGCCGTTCTCAAGCTCTGCAAGGGTGTTGTCGGGATTGTCGCTGCCGTCGGCGCATACCATGTAAAGGTCGTTCTGTGCCATGGCGATAGCTGCAAAGTCGCTGCGGTCGGTGTCCTGGCCGCGGCGGTTTATATTGGCCCACCAGTCCGTCATTGTGATGCCGGTATAGCCCCAGTCACGGCGGAGCACGGTGGTGTTGAGATCGTAGTTTCCGGCTGTCCAGAGACCGTTGATCTTTCCGTAGGTAGTCATTATCATATCGGCATTGCCGAGACGTACAGCGATCTCGAAGCTGCGGAGGTATATCTCCCTCAGCGCTCTTTCCGATACCACTGAGTCGAGGAAATGGCGGCGCTTCTCCTGATTGTTTCCGCAGAAGTGCTTGATGGTGCCTGTTACTCCTGCACTGTGCAGTCCTGTCAGCTCTGCGGCAGCGATAGTGCCTGAGAGGAAGGGATCCTCGGAGAAGTATTCAAAATTGCGGCCGTTGAGGGGGTGACGGTGGAGGTTCATGCCGGGGCCGAGGAGAGTGTCCACCTTGTTGGCAGCCATCTCCAGTCCCACAAGTGAGTAAAGCTCTGTCACAAGCTCCTTGTTGAAGGTTGAGGCGATCATTGTACCATTCGGGAAGCTGAAAGCCTTTTCACCGCAGTCAAGACGCATACCGGAGGGTCCGTCATCGCAGCAGACAGCCGGTATGCCGAAGCCTGAAAGGTTATCGCTGACGCCGCCGAATGCGGAAGCGGTACCTGCTGTTACTCTCGGGCTGCCCATGCCCTCGCCGCGGATTATGCAGCTCAGGTCATAGTCGGAAAGCTGGGCGATGAATTCATCCATGGTGTGCTTTCCGTCCAGTACATCCGCCAGCTTTATGCCCTTGTCGCCGGTATAGGCTATCTCCTCCGGCAGCCTTTCAAGACGGCGCTCTGTCTCGTTTATCTCGCTGAGAGGAACATCCTCCTCGGCGGGGATAAGGGTATCGCCCTGCTCATCGGGGCGTATGCGCCTGAAAGGAGTAACGGGAGCAAGAGCCTGCTCGCATTCCTTCACAAGGATATCCTCCGGCAGACAGACAGTATATATCTCCTCTGCACTGCGTACATCAGAGCCGATGAAGAAGCTGTATTCGCCCTTTTCCAGCAGCCAGCAGAAGCGCTTTCCGGTAACGCCGGAATCATCGTAGGATGCGAAGTCTGCGAGTGTAACGTTTATCTCAAGTGTCTCCGATTCGCCGGGGGCAAGCTCTCCGGTCTTCTCATAGCCGCAGAGTATCCTTGCAGGCTGACCGAGAGTGCCCTGAGGCTTCTTCAGATAGAGCTGAACTACCTCCTTGCCGCTGAAGCTGCCTGTATTTGTAACGGAGAAGCGGACAGTGAAGCAGCCTTCCTTCTCGGCGGCTGATATGATATTCGTAGTAAAGCGGGTGTAGGAGAGTCCGTAGCCGAAAGGATAACGTACCTTCTCCGGGGCGAAGGTCTCGAACCAGCGGTATCCCACGTAGATATCCTCCTGATAGATATCCCTGTCCTCGCCGCCGAAATTCCTGTTACTCGGGTAGTCGCTGACGCTGTAAGCGATGGTGTCGGGGAGCTTTCCTGAGGGGGAGGTCTTTCCGGTGAGCACGTCAGCTGTACCTGTGCCGCCGGTCATGCCGCCCTGCCATACGAACAGCAGGGAATCCGGCTTTATCTCCTCTATTTCGTTAAGGTCAAGGAGACCGCCCACATTGAGCAGGACTATCATCCTGCCGAAAGCCCTGCGTACCTTAGTGAGCATATCCTTCTCCTCATCAGTCAGCAGATAGGAGCCGGGAGCAAGCCTTGCGTCCTGTTCCTCTCCGGCAGTCCTTCCTATGATGACAACAGCGGCATTGCAGCGCTCTGCTGCCTGTGCGGCTATCTCATCGGTGAGGGGCATCTCCTTCTGTGACCAGGGCTCTCCGCCCCAGCCGCTTCCCTCGTCAAAGGGATTCTCCTTGTCCCAGCGGCGGTATATCCCGAGCAGCTCCTCGTCAACGCTTATGCCGGCTTCAATAAGTCCGTCCGTTATGCCGGTGACCTTTGTTACGTTGACCATTCCGCCGGAGCCGGTACCGCTCTTGTAGTAGTGCAGCTGTATACGTCCGAAAACTGCCACCTTGTCATCCCTGTGCAGGGGCAATGCAGAATTGTCATTGCGGAGCATGACGATACCCTCAGCCGCAGTCTGAGCGGCAGTTTCAAGGTATCTGTTCCAGTCCAGTATCTTTTTCATCATATCACCTCGTACAGATAAAGTGTGTACTATAATTATAACAGATTATTGCACAAAAAGCAATGATAATAATACAGATTAATAGCATATTTATTTTCAGCCGTTAGCTTACCAATTCATAATTCTTAATTCATAATTCATAATTGGCGGTATCGCCTGACGGCGATTGATTTGTAATTGACGTTAAGCGTAGGGACGGCCACTGGCCGTTTGTTAATCCGCCAAACCCTTATGTTGCCCGTGCGATAGCCCTCTTTAGCCTGCGTGTCTGAGCAAAGCAAAAGCTGACAGGTAGGGGATAAGGGGCAAGGAAGGGGGAGCCCAGAGGGGGAAAACTGGGGAAGGGGGAGGATGTCAGCTTTTGCTGCGGTTTTCTTTTCTTCCCCCAACTCCCCTGGTTTCCCCCTCTGGCATCAGCAGTACAGGTATGGATTAACGGAAAACGAGGGATAGAAAGAATTCAATGATGCAGGGATATGAAAAAGGCCGCATGACCGAAGCCATGCAGCCCTTTTCATTTATGGAGTGTTTTCAGGATAATTCTTCGATGGTCACGATACCCGCGTCGATCTTCTGGATAACAACGGAATCGCCGCCTGTGATGCCGGGCTCGCCGTCAACATCAGCGTTTATCATGCCCTCATCAGTAAGGGGATATTTCGTCTGATTTGCGATATACTGGAGTATAGCTACCGCATCAGCAACATTTACCTTGCCGTCGCAGTTTGCATCGCCCTTCATGCCGCCGGTAACAGTGCCGGGAGCTTCTGCCTTGGGCAGGGGGTCAAGCTCTATGGGACGGATGATGATGTAGTTGAGGTTGATGGCCTTGTCCTCGGAAACAAATGTGAGTTCGAGCTCTTTGCTGCTGTCTACAGTTACCTCGCCCTTGCTGACAGTCTTTCCGTCAGAAGTGCAGTTCTCGGCTATCGCCTGCTGTGAGGCTGTGCCGTAGCCTGCATATACGGAGGGCTTTGTTGAGCAGCTCCAGGGATCGCTGAAGCACATCTCAACGGAGTATTTTCCGCTGGGGAGTGAGAAGCCGTAGCGGAGACTGCGGTCGATGCCGTTCTCGTACTGGTTCTTGGTGTAGCGGTAGGAGGCTGACTTGTCCCTGCCGTCATTGGTGTTGTATTCATCGCACCATGTATTAGCTGTGTACAGGCCGCCGCTCTTGGAGCTGCCGTTGTACTGGTCTGTCGGGTCGTCAATAAGTCCCCATACAGCTCCTGTCACAGGGTCCTCGCCGTAGAGCTGCTCGGTAACGCTGTTCCAGCTGCCCAGCTTGTCGCTGCCTGAGAGGGTGTAGCTGTCATGGTCGCCGCAGTCAACGAAGTAGGCAATGCTCTCGTCGTACTCATAGAGGGGCTTTACGGACTTTGTGTAGATGAAATCGCATACCTTTGCGGATTCCTCGTTGTTGTCGGCGGAGAAGGTGATATCGATAACGTCATACTCCTCGCCGTCAGCAGTGATGTGCTGAACACAGCTGTCCATTACTTCCTTTGGTATGACGAGCACCTTGTTGTAGGTGTCCTTGCGTCCGGTGTAATCGAGTGTTCCGGCATAGAGGATGGTATCGCCTGCCACGATGCGGAGAGTCTTGCCGTTGTCTGCCTTGCGGAGGGTAACGGTCAGAGTTGTGAAGGGAGCCTCCGGCTCAACAGCCATGCGGTAGGAGAAGTATCCGCCGGGCTTTGCGTAGCGGTAGGTGGAGTCATCTGTGATGCTCTGTGTGTCCTTCTCGGTCATGTTGTGGAGGTTGTCGTTCTCGTACTGTCCGTAGCCGGGCTGTACGGTATCAACGGTAGTGGTCTTCGCTCTCGGAGGACGCTCGTTGCTTGCGGAGCCGTTGGAGATGAAGTTCCAGTAGATGCCGTAGCGCTGCTGGTACTGACGGTAGTGGGGAGTGAAGGTGAGGTTCGCTGTCGTGCCCTCCAGCTTGAAGCGGAGTGAGTCTCCGTCACGTACCAGGTATTCATCGAGCTCTGACATGAACTCTGCTACTGATACTCCCTGCTCGGTGATGGTGATATTCTGGTCGGGAGTTATCTGCTCTTTGGGGATAGTTACCCACATACCTGTTGAACCTGTGGCCATGTTCTGCTTGCCCAGCTCTGCACTGAGCACGACGGGGCCGTACTTGAAGCCGTAAACGGAGCTCTTGTCCGGCAGGGGATAGCCCTTGACTGTCTCGGGTATAGTAACGGTTATCTTATCGCCGGCAGAGAAATCCTCCTCCACCTGAGCGTAGCCGTCAACGGTCTTGTAGGAGTACTTCTCGCCGTTGAGCTTTACGGTCACGTTTCCGGCTCTCCAGTCAGGGATGCGGAAACGGATATCAGCATGGCCGCTGCCGTCGATAGTGAATTCGGCGGTATCGCCCTCGGGGATGGCGCTCTCCTGCTTTATCTTCATTCCGTTGTCCTCCCAGTTGAGGAGGGAGCTCTGATAGAGGTTGACGAAGAGGGTATCGTCACGGTGCATATAGATAGTATCGCCCAGCTTGGTGAAGTTCTCCATGCCGCTTCCGGTACAGCACCAGAAATGGTCGAAGGGTGAGCTGTATACCTTGAAGTAGCCGGTGGCCATGGGCTGGAAGTAGGTGGTCATACCTGTCTCCGGGTTCTGTGAGGAGAGTATGGAGTTGTAGTAGGTGCCCTCATAGAAATCCATATATTTGCTGTTGCCGGTTATCTTGTAGAGCTCACGGCTGAGCTTGAGCATATTGTAGGAGTTGCAGGTCTCGCAGTTGCAGTTGGTGCGCTCCTTGTCAAGAACATCGTCCATGCCGAAGTGCTCCCATTCGCTGTTGCCGCCTGTGATGTAGGTATGATGTGTGACTACCATATCCCAGAAGGCCTCAGCGTACTGGAGATACTTTGAAGCATCGACAGTCTCGCCGTTGAGAGTCTTGCCGTCAAGAGCGATATAGCGCTTGAGGGCGCCGAGGAATTTCGGGATAGTGGTATTGGCGTGCCTGTTGTTGAGGACGTTGGCACCGCCCTTGAGTACCAGCTCATGCAGGTTGGTCTCGTCGAAGAAATGAGCGGCCTCTGCGTGCTCGGGCTTTCCGGTTATCATGTAAAGCTCATAGAGACAGTCGTTCATGCCGCCGTACTCTATTGAGAGGACTGTGCGGTGCTTGTTGCTGTCCCAGCTCTTGCAGCGGTTGTATACCCAGTCGCCGAGATTGGAAGCGAGAGTCTTGGCGTTCTCGTCGCCTGTGGCATGGTAGATGTCGATGATACCGGCCATTATCTTGTGCATGGTGTACCACGGCACCCACGCCTCATCGATGATATTGGCCTTTCCCTGTTCGATGTTGTCGAACTGTATCTCCACCGATGTGCCGCCCTTGTGGGATGCCGCCCAGATAAGTCCCGGCTTGCCCTTTGAGTTCCTCTGACATTCGAGCAGAGCACTCATCATGTCCTTCATGCGCTTTTCAAGGTCGCTGCGCTGGTCGGAGGAGAGGGCGGGGTTCTGGTAGGCCTGTGCAATGGCTGTGAAGTAGTGGCCTACTGCGTGTCCTGCGATGTTGGTGTTCTCCCAGCCGCCGTAGCGCTTTGCGCCGTAGGTGTTGAGCCCTGCGTTCTCGCGGAATCCTGCGAGCAGTCTGTTGGTGTCGAAGGAGAGAAGATACTCTACCTCCTTGGAGAAAGCATTGGTGCAGTAGTCGTCAAGCATCGTGATGTCACTGAGACTGAAGTCTTCGATGTGCATATTCTCAGCGGCTTCCGCAGTCAGAGGGGACTGCGGGAATACTGCAGCGCTTCCGAGTGATACCGCGAAGGCAGCAGCGGCTGAGACCATGCGAAGGAAAGAATGATTTCTCATAGTTTCAACTCCTTTTTCATAAGAGGTTGTCCGTACGGCTTATCCCCATATGCCGTGGCCGGACTGTATTCTATCGTACAACTTTATTATATCACACCGGCAGTTGTTCGTACAACCCACATTCTAAAGAAAAAGGTGTAAATATTAATGTTTTGTGTCAATATTATATATTTGTGCTGTGAAGGGGTAAAGGAAATGTACTGTTCGGGAACGGACGGTCATCCCTGCAGAAACAGCACAGTACAAGCTGGCCGTGCGATAGCCCCCTTTGGCCACTGAGAGTAAAAGCCGGAATCAATGAAACACAAGGAAAAGAATAAAAAGTGTAGGGACCGCCTTTGGCGGTCCGCAGGTTGTCGAATCGCTTAATAGATGCGGGCTGCCGAAGGCAGCCTCTACAATGCGAACATGACTGTAGGGGCGGGGCGATGTGAGCATCGCCCCCTACACAAAATTCGCCCACCACAAAAAAACAGCCGCTCACATTAAGTTGCCCGTGCGACAGCCCCCTTTGGCCATCAAGCATACAAGTTGGAATCAATGAAACACAAGGGAGAGAA
>CAMKMD010000009.1 GCA_946413815.1 uncultured Ruminococcus sp. | reverse complement strand
CAATACTGTCTGGAGCATATCGTTCCGCTTACACAGGATGCAATGACGGCGCAGATGGTACCATCTATTCGATATCTGCGGCTGATAAGCAGGAGTTTTTGAACTATGGTATATCTGAGATGTCATTGGAGAAACTGTCACCTGCATCGATACTGGCACACTGTCTGTGGGAGATAACTACTTATTCATTAGAATGAAGGAAGCAAAAAGTCAGCATATCACCGGGGGGCGTTCTGCCCCCGGAACTGAAAGGATCACTTATGGATCATGATATCATTCTTATCATCCTCCTGTGCCTGTTCTTTGTTTTCTGCCTGATCAGGCGTATCAGATACGACCGCGAAAAGGCACGCAATGACAGGGGCAGGCTGCATAAGGAAGAGCCCTATGTCACAAAACTGTATGAGATCAGGTTTATCTACGGCTTTATGCTCACACTGATCGTAGGGTGTTTAGCCTATCTTTATTTCAGGCTGAGCGGCAGGTTAGAGAACATTTTCCCGTATATATTTGAGTACTACGGGTTATAAGAGCGGGGGAATGTCAGAGTAATCTGCTAAGCATCCGGAATGCTTTCTGACTGGTTTGTTTTGGAAGAATGGACTGTTCAGCAGGATCGGCTTCGACGCACAGGATCGCAAGCCGGCTCATTTCCTTATAAGCACTTCAGGCGGAATTCTGATTTCAAATCATAAAAAGGAGGCGTTATTATGAAAAGAATACTTTCTGTTCTGATCACCTTTTTCCTGATGCTGACACTTGTTCCGCATCAGGTAACGATGCAAAGCCATTCTTTGGATTCCGTGCTGATCGTTTATCCGCAGTATGATGAAAGGATCCCAAGATGCTATGACTACGGTGTCACTGTGCATCAGGGAAATCAAAGCGAAAAGCTGACAGTCTACAACAGAAATACAAGCGGTGAGGAGATGGCGCTGCGCTGCTTCAGGCCTGATTTCAACCGCAGATTCTGTGAGTTTGCATTTACGGGTGAGGTGCGCGTGGACATTGAGGTCTGTCGCGACTTTTCTTACTACAGCATTCTTCCCTCTGCGAAGGAATATCGCAATGAATACCATAACGGTATCATCTCTGTCTGGCTTGACGAAAACGATACTGATTTTATTCTACGCCTTGACGATGATGATGACAGCATTCTTTCCGTTTTTGCAGATGCGCCCGAGGATTATGAGATCGACAAGAATGACGGTTCTGTTTTGTATGTGGATGAGAAATGGTATGATCCGGACGAAAGCAGTCCGGTCTATACCGTTCCTGAAAATATCAGAACTATCTATATTGCGCCGGGATGCGTGCTGTACAGCCGCTTATTCGTCCAGACAAAGGATGTGACGGTCTGCGGTCACGGGATACTGCTCGATCCATACAGTAATGTCTATGACACATCTGTTACATCGGAAGAGAACAGCAAAATGGTTCTTCGGGTGAAGGCAAATCATACCACTGTAGAGGATATCAAGGTGATCGATGCACAGAATTTCAATATCTTCCTTGAAGGCGGTTCTGACCACACGGTCAGAAATGTCAAATGCCTGAGTTCCAGGATCACGACCGACGGAATTGCTGTCGGGGCAGGCAATGTTGAGATCAGTAACTGCTTTTTCTACGTCGGGGATAATGCCATTGTCTACAGCGGCGGCGCAGGGTATCATCATATCAGTGACTGCATCATCGGCACGACCTGCGCAGCGATATTCCCGCAGCATCGGTCACCGTATGAGATAGGGTTCAAGGATATTTATGTTTTCCGTGCCAATGAAGGCATTGTCAATAACTGGTTTAACGGTGCGCAGATACAGTCTGAAATGAAGCACATGACTTTTGAAAACCTTGATTGCAGTGATGTCATAGATACGCCATGGATTTTCAGCGGAAAGAATATGGGAGATGCGGAGAAGTATTACACCTTCCGGAACTGCCGCTTTGCAAATATACGCGGGGATTCCGTGATAAAGTCGTGGAACAGCACCGCAGGACAGGCCGTGTTTGTTACGAACAGTGAAAAATATCTGCACACCTCAAACTATAAAATGGAGTTTCAGAACTGCACAATTGACGGAAAGCTGATCACATCTCCGTCCGATCTGAATCCGCAGCTCACTGAAGGAAACGAGATCACTTTTCTGATACAGAATGACAGCACGCCAGAAAAGAATCCGGTCGGCAGACATACCGTCAGTCACGTATATGATAAGAAACTGTATATCGGAGATCGTCTGGTACCCCTTGCAGACCGGCCTGTACGGAAGGGCAGCGAATACTATCTGCCGGAACAGGAGATATGTGATGCATGGGGGATCGCTGTAAACAAGGATACAGAAGGCGAGTTCATCAACGGAATAAAGTATGTGCCCCTGTCTCAGGCAGGCATTTATTACGCTAATGCGATATATGATGACAGCCGCTCTGCTGTTGTGCTTGCACCGATCTGTCAAAACGGCAGAAATCTGCTCACTGAAAAGACTGCCGCAACCATCTGGAATCCGTATTCCTATCCGAATGTGGTCATATCTTCGCAGAATGATCAGGGTGAAGCAGTGCTGAGATGCGCCGTCCTTCAGAATTCATATTATCCGGGAATGTTCACCGGCATCACCGATGTGCTGAAACAGAACGGCGCAGGAAAATATACAGTCCGGTTTGAGGCTAAAAGCTATGACGGAAAACAGTATCCCATTCAGATCCGCATTCAGAATATGCGGTATGATGGATATCAGCTGATCCAGAAAACGAGGATGGAATCAGTTGCTGTAAACGGCGAATGGTCTGTCTGTGAAGCAGAGTTTGATCTGTCCGACTGGGATATGTCGGATGATTCCGCAGCACATCTTCGCATCGGTTCGGACAATTCACCCGGCTATGATGTTATGTTCAGAAACATCGAACTGACAAAAACAGTACCGGATATCATGGGTGATGTCAACATGGATGGTGCATTCAATATTGCCGATGTGATTTTACTGCAAAAGTGGCTGCTTGCAGTGCCGGATACACACCTTGCCAACTGGAAAGCAGCCGACTTCTATGATGATCATGTGCTGAATGTCTTTGATCTGTGTCTGATGAAACGGAAACTGATATACGGAAAATAAAGTGCTCAGGTCCGGGTAAAGAACCGATAGGGGACAAGTACGAGAACAAGGGACCTTTTTGCATCAAGAGAATGAGGAGGACTTTTATGAAGCATGAGAAACTGAAAGAATTTCTGAACCCGGATGCGATGAAGAGATTATTCCGGGACTATGTGCTCGAACATGAAGATCTGCCGATCCTGTCATGGGATTATGTGATTGAGCACGGAAGAGACTGGGATAATGAGGATTCTATCGACTGGGATTCATATGGATACAGGGTATGTGATATAACCGATGAGGGGGAATTTCCGATTACCGGACTACTGTATCAACTGTATGCTGATAACAGTCTTTGGTGGTATGGCTATTATAAAGATGGACTTTGTACCGGACCTGATGTTACGTTCTTTCCTTCTGGTGAACTGCGTCAGTATGGAGGTTATGAATGGTACGAAACAGGTCAGATCAAGAGTTATTCTGTCATTCTTAAAAATGCCGGCGTCTGGGAATCATATGAATGGTACGAAAGCGGTGTGATAAATAAGTATACGTGCCGCAATAAACGTGGTTTTGGTGTTAAGTATATCGAGTATGATGAGGCAGGAAATATCACGGAGGAAATCACAGACTAATTCATCATGCTTTGGAGGAGGTCTGAGAATATATGGAACCAATTGATTCAGAATCCTATGGAGGTGAGCAGAAATGTTTATAAAACCCAAAAAAGAACGATCAAAACCAAAGCAATCTAAATCTGTGAAAACAGGCACTATGAACCCCATAATTATGAAGCCAGATGAAATTATGAAACCGGACGAGTTCATGCGATTATCCAGAGATTATGTGCTTGAGCACGAAAAGCTGGAAATACTATCACGGGATTATGTAATTGAAAACGGAATCAACTGGGATGATGATAGTGATATCGGCTTTGATTACTGGGGAACAGGGTATGTGATCTATCCGGTGATGAGGAAGTTCCAATCACAGGTCTGCTGTATGAGCTGCGTGATGACGGAAGCCTTTGGTGGTATGGTTATTATGAAGACGGGCTTAAGACCGAAACCAATGTCCATTTCTGTCCGTCAGGTGAGATAGGAAAATACAGCGAAACAGGAATACACTATGAATGGTACGAAAACGGGCAAATCATGAAGTATTTTTATCGGATAAGTGCAACCCGGTATAAGTTATATAAATGGTACGAATCAGGTCAGCTCAAAGAGTATTCTTTCCGCAATAAGAGTACGACCTTGCATGATACATATGAGTGGTATGAAACCGGAGAGATCAAAAAGTATAAGAGCAGTGATGGACGCGGTTTCTGTATCAAGTGCATCGAGTATGATGAGGCAGGAAACATCACGAGGGAAATCAAAAGGTGATTCATAATATCCTGGGAGGTGGTTTGAGGTGTTTATAAAACCTAAAAAAGAACAATCAAAACCTAAGCAGTCTAAACCTGTGAAATTAGACTCTATTAAACCTGAGAAACAAAAGATACCAGTAAATGAATTCTTGAAATCTGATGAACTGTTACAATTATCCCGTGATTATGTGCTCGAACATGAAGGGCTGACGATTTTATCATGGGATTATGTGATTGAACACGGAAGAGAATGGGCTGATGGTATCGGCTGGGATTCATACGGATACAGGGTATGTGATATAACCGGTGATGAGGAAATCCCGATTAACGGACTATTGTACGAAGTAGTGAGGAACGGAAACTTTTGGTATGGATATTATGAAGAAGGACTTGAAACCAAAGAAGATGTTACGTTCTTCCCCTCAGGAAAAGTCAAGCGCTATCATGATCTCGTTAATGGTAATTATTACGAATGGCGCGAAAACGGGAATATCAGGTTGGTTAGAATCCGTAATGAAGACGATCTATATCTACATATTGCTGAAAACGGAAAAATCACAAGGCTGACATGGTCAGAGATTCAGTCAATGCGTAGCAACGGTTATTTGGATAGCTACGGTTATTTGGCCTGATATGTTTATAACCCCTGAAGACAGAGGGGAATGATGAATACAACTGAAATGCAGACAGAATTTTTGAGACAGCAGAATGAACTGTGCGACAGAATAGAACCGATTGACAAATCCGATGTGTACAGCGTGAAGCTGATCTGCATAAGCTTTCAGGGGGACCGTGTACCACTTTGAAAGCAAGTGTAAAAAGATAACGAGGTGTAAAATGGAGCCACATATCAGAATAATCAACAATGCTGCCGGGAAGATACTGAAGCCGGAAGGTCTTTTCCGTGTCGGATCAACAAGGACATGGATAGAAGATAATGGGTATTATTTCACCATAGTTGCCTTTGAATCAAGCGCTTTAGCCAAAGGCTCATATCTGTCGGTCGGCCTGAATTATATGTGGGGGACTACAAAAGACGCTGACGAATACCTGTGTTTCCATACCGGCGGAAGAGAATACATCAGGAAAGGTACTCAGTTTATCGAGTATCGTCCGGGTCTGAAGAACTGTGACAGCATATTTGAAGAAGGCATCACTGAGTTTGCCGAGGCAGCGCTACAGAAAGTGAAAGAATACCGCAGATACCGTGATCCGGATCATGCAAGGGAGATGCTTAAAAGAGCAGTCAGGGATACTCCTTCTGAATTTCAATGCTGGGAATTGTATCATTTAGCGATGCTTTGCTTTTTCAAAGGTGATCACGCCGAGGGGCAGGAGGCTTTTTACAGCTATCTCGATCATGCAAAGAATTCGATCGATAAGAAACTACTATATTAGTAGATGGCGAAGAAAGAGAGCATATTGTCCATAACGACTGGCTCGAAGCATTCTACCAATACTGTCTGGAGCATATCGTTCCGCTTACACAGGATGCAATGACGGCGCAGAAAATGGTGTATGATAAGATAAATGTAAGACGCAGTATATTCTCGACAAAGAAATCGTACAGAGGGATGAATAAAGAAATCGTATATTCCTGATGCCCGATGACTCTAAATGTTTTTTTTTGATGAAGTAAGATTGCATTCTTGATCCTGATATGTTATAGTATAATTAATACTGAGAAGGGAGGGCTATACTATTTACTTTATAATGAACAAAGAACGTATTATTGCTGAATTTGAATACATAAAGAATGAACTTGGTACGGCTGTACCTCAGCTTGTTTCAGGAAGCCTTCCTGAGATCTATGGCGATATGAAGCTGAAAAGCTGGCTTGAAACCCGACGCAGTGCCAAACACCGTGCAGAAATAGCACGTATGCTTCGTAATCTCGGTATGACCAATCTGAAGAGCTTCATTGACGTTTCGCTGGGACTTACACTTACAGATACGCTGTGGGTAAAGGAAGAACATGCATTGACCTGTAACTATGACCGTCATCTTAACAATATCCAGTTTCTTGTAGATCGGATACGTATGATATCATAGGCCTTGCACCTGTATTTGATAACGGTATGGGCCTGTGCAGCCATTGTAAGGAAGAAAATGCGCAGGCGTTTATTGAGTATGGAAACGATCATGTGCTGTTTGCCTACTACAGCTTTGATGATCATATCCCGCAGCTGATGAGCGAGGATATGTACAACAAGATTGGGGATATCCGAGAGTTCTGTTTTGTAAATCATAAGAACTATCCTGTCTCTGATGAGAGATTGACCGCTCTTAGTGGATTCATACAGCATAGAATAAACAGATTGCTTGCACTATATAAAGAATGACATGAAATCGGGACTCGTCCCCGATTTTACTTGTTCAGTGTCAAGAACTCAAAATATGGATATAAAAAGGAAAACATCTACTACTTTTCATGCGGCAAACTGAAAGAATTATAATTTCGGGAGAAATAGATGGTAACAAAACAACAGTTAAAAAACGCTTTGGCGGAATTAGGCATTAAAAAAGGAATGACATTGGAAGTTCACAGCTCGCTTAGTAGTTTCGGGGAACTGGAAGGAGGGGCATTGATCGTTATTGATACTCTGAAAGAACTTGTCACCGAAGATGGCAGCATTTTTATGCCTGCTCTGAGACTCAGCAAAGAACTTGAACTGACCGAAAATGATAAAAAGCTTGGGATAACTGTGAAAATCAAAATTCTTGAACCTGATACAGAACGTACTGCAATGGGTATCGTAGCTGATACGTTCAGAAAAATGCCTGATACATACACCGGACGAGATGTGATCAGTACCTCCGGCTGGGGAAAACATGGCAAAGAAGCGTTAACAGGCGGACTAGACTACGCTATTCACAATGATGGAAAAGCGCTTCTGCTTGGAGTTGATATCTACAAACTGACGGCAATGCACTACGTTGAAACGATAACTCCCGATGATATCAATGCACAGTTTGCACCGAGTGATGAGATAAATCGCATATATCCTCCCGATGAATGGTTTATTGAAGCAGGTCATCCTCCTGTGAAAGCATGGTACAAAATACAGGAAATGGCATACGAAAAAGGATTTATCAAGGAAATGTACATTGGCGATTGTAAGGCCATGTTCTTTGATATATGGTCAGTTGTGTCGCTGTATGAAAATGAACTCAGAAACGATCCTTACGGATTATGGGGGATGAAAAAGTAGATGGTGTTATTTAATAAATCCTGGTAGTGACAATCTTATGGATGAACAAATAAAATCGGGGCACGTCCCCGGTTTTCTTTTATGCTTGATTTATTCAATGAATTGTGGTATACTGTTAAAAAACATAAGTGTCGTAAGCGTAAAAAATAACACGCCCCAATATAAAAGTATCAGGTTCGCCATGGCAAGAGATACATATAAGCGGGAATGATGTTTGCGTAAGGAAGTGCGGAGGTGTCATAATTCTTATACCGGCAGAACAGGCAGTGGCGACATCTGAAGATGATACAGAAGCACTCACATAAATAAAAAAACCTGTTTCCAAAGAAACAGGCAAAAAACTAACGGGCGGAATCGGACCGCCGTAACTGCACGGCTCTGGTCGCAGAAATGCAGAAGCATTCCTGCAGGTGAGCTTACGTTTTTCCACTAAACTACGCAGTTTTTTATGTGACCCCTCGCTTCATGAACTCGGCATCACAAGTATATTTTAACACATCATCGATGTATTGTCAATGGAGAATAATTATGGAAATGACACTTGAACAGGCTGAAAAGGAATTTGTGCTCAGACGGAAGCACGGAAAGATACATATTAAGAAATACATCGGAAGCGGCGGAAAGGTCGTTATTCCCGGGTATATCGGCGGACTGCCGGTAACAAAGATAGATAGCTGGGCTTTCAGTGGTCTGCCGTACGATCCCGATGTTAATGAGATCGTTATACCTGATACTGTCAGGTGCATAGGCAGCGCAGCATTTGAATTATGCAAATCGCTGAAAAAGGTTTCGTTATGCTCGAAGGTCCGGATCGGAAGATGTGCTTTTTATAATTCGGGACTTGAGGAGATAACCGGCGTGGAGTATATCTCAGGTGATGATATGAATATGGCATTTGACCACACTCCTTTTTATGAAAACAATGAAGAATTTATCGTCGGAGACAATCTTCTGTGGTGTCATAAGGAAGCCGATGAATACATTGTTCCGCCGCATATAAAGACTATATACTACGGTGCGTTCCGTCATTCAAAGATACGGAAAGTGATACTCCCTGAGGGTCTTAAAGAAATCAGCAGTCTTGCTTTTTACGGAGCGGAGACTGAGTGCCTGAACGTCCCCGACAGCGTTGAGAAAGTCGGCCGTAACGCATTTTATAATATTCACGGTCTCAGAGAAATAAGTCTGCCTGAGAACTTCGGAAAACGTGAAGGCTGGGAGACTCCGATTGGTCTGGAAATGACTGTTATCAATGATACCCAGCTCAATGTCGATAATAATGATGATGTGCTTGAGTATAAGGACGTAAGCTGCGTGTTCTGTGAAGATAACAATATGAATTATAGCAGTAAGCAGAGAGAAAAGCAGGTGTTTCCTGCACGTATGGAGTATCTGAAAAATCCGAGACTTCTTTCATATGCGTATGTGAATGTGTTCATGAATGACACCTTCAAGGTTGGAAACGGCAGAAAAGCTTTTGAGCCCGGCCTTATATACAAGACGCAGTACAGGGAGAGCAGAAGACGTTTCAGGCTGGTTTTTGAATTGAGTGATGTCCATGCGGAGGTGCTTATGTATTTTCCTATGCTGCCTTTCTGGAGTATAGGAGTGGTACATCCCGAACTGATAGATTTCTACAATGCGTGTATAACAAATGACAGCAAGGGAAGATTCTTTGATTTTGATATGTATGATGGTCACATCCTTGAACAGGATATACCGTTCAGGATAAAGGCTGAGATAGCCTGTGAACGCTGTAAAAGCGGTTACAGATTGTCCGCGGCAGCACGGAAACAGTACAAGGAGTATTTTACGTATCACAGGAAAAAGCTGGAGCGCATGCTTCAGAAGGACGGATATGATAAGCTGAGAGAGTTTTTTGAATGGTTCCTTATGAATTAAAGAGTGTAATCTATTGATGGCGATATCCTTGAATGGAACGAAGGCGGACATTACAACGAGCCGGAGAGGCGTATCGAAAAGGGGATAAGGTGGTGTGTAAAGTGAAGAAAATAACAGCTCTGACAGTTCTCATTTCATTATGCTTGTTGCTGTCAGCCTGCGGCGATGGGACAAGATCATCAGAAAGTGTTCAGTCAGCAGTCCGGACAACGGAGGCTTCTGAAACTGCGAGCTATCAGCAGATAACACAGGAAAAGGCCAAGGAAATGATGCAGGCTGACGACGGTCACATCGTTGTCGATGTGCGGCGGCAGGACGAGTACGACAGTGGTCATATCCCCGATGCAATACTGATACCGAATGAATCTATCGGGTCAGAGCGTCCGAAGGAGCTGCCGGATCCTGATCAGGTGATTCTGATATACTGCCGGAGCGGTCGCCGCAGCAAAGAGGCTTCGCAGAAGCTTGCGGATATGGGATATACGCATATCTACGAATTCGGCGGAATAATCGACTGGACGGGAGAGGTAGCCACAAGTCCGCAATAGATCCAGAAAAAAAGTAATATGAACGGGAGGTTCAAAATGAAAGTAATATGTTTCCACAACCCGAATGAAGAAAACGGATATCTGAGCAACTGGTATCCGTCAGTGTTCAGCGTTGACGGTATCAGATATACGTCAATGGAACAGTACATGATGTATCAGAAAGCCCTGTGTTTTAATGATAAGGACGTTGCAAAGCAGATACTGGCAACTGATGATGTTGGCAAGATCAAGGATCTCGGACGTCTTGTGCAGAACTATAACGATCATCAGTGGAACGGAGTGCGTCAGATCGTTGTATATGAGGGGCTTCTTGCGAAGTTTTCCCAGAATCCAGAACTTCTCAAAAAGCTCAGAGAGACCGGCAATGCACTGCTTGCTGAATGTGCTGTTAATGACCTGATCTGGGGTATCGGTCTCTCTATGACGGATCCTGACAGAATGGACCGGAAGAAGTGGAAAGGCCAGGGACTGCTCGGGTATGCGCTTATGAAGGTCAGAGATAAACTGAAATGAGAGAGATGGCAAGAGACAGAAAAGCGGATGTATGTAGTTAAGGAGTTACTATTAAAATGAGGAGTATCATGAAATATTCCGCCAATTGTATCAATCATTAATATTTCTTGCCATGGCTGATTGTTCACTTGTAGATGTTGATTATACAATTAACGAAGTTAGGTATTATAGAATTACAAAAGATATGAATATCTATAATTCGTGGCATGGTTACGGCCATAACGACAATTCTACCGGAACTCCATATCGCCACTGAAGACAAAGGAGAAATGTCCAATGAAAACAGCTTTCATAATTCCTGTATCATTTGTTCTTAGTGTTTTATTATCGACAGCAGATCCGATGAAAGAAATAACCGCTGCTGACAATTCGGTAATAATTGCTGATAATTCTGTTCTGTTCGATTATTCTGTTGATGATGTACGGATATATACTAATGATCTTTTTGATGATGGATTTGAAGATGAAGCGTTTAGATTTTATCCTGAGGTCGGAGGAAAGTATTTTGTCACAACAGGCAGATACGATAGTGAATTACCGGATATGACCACGTATGTCGGCGATATTGATCTTTCCACTATGTCATTATCAATGCAGAGCTATATCATAGAAAATGCTGCCGGAGTAATTCAAGTTATAAAAGGCAGCGATTATAACCTGCCGCCCTTTGATACAGAAGACAATATCCGGGAAGCTAATCTGATCAAACAGCAAATGTTTGATGTTGCAGACAGCGTGATCAGCAATGATCATTATTTCACTTATGTTTCAGTCCGCGATATCTATGAATATGACACCTTTTACATCAATTCATCTCCATCCGCTGTAATTATAAAATCCAGTGACTTCATAGGTGCAACAAAAGCAACCTTGTTAATAAGCCCTTCAAGGGATATATCCACTGAAAAGCTTAAAAGATACACAGCCTCTCCATTCATCTCAGGAAACGCTGATATCACATATACCGAAACACAAACAAAGAATATCCAGATCTCAAAAAATGAAAACGGTCTTATTACGCTCTATGAATTAGTCGAGATCAGTGGCAGATTAACGCCGCCTGTGTCAATAAGATCATGTATACGTGGTGATGTAAACGGAGACGGTATATTCAGCATTTCCGATGCCGTTATACTACAGAAATGGCTGCTTTCTGTGCCGGATGCGCAAATTCCGATCTGGCAAACGGCTGATTTTATTTCTGATTGTAAGCTTGATGTATTTGACCTTTGCATGATGAAGAAATCACTCATTAATGAGTCTGATGATGCTCTGATCAGATAATCCATTAAACCTCTTCCACACAGGAAGAGGTTCCCAAAATATTTTATTGTTCTGTGGAAAAACAGACATAGCATTATCATCGGCAGCAGCCAGATTACTAATGTATATAATATCACCTTCGTAAAACCTAAATCTTGTTATAAAATCGCCTTTACAAAAAACTGTGCCGATCAAACAACAAGAAATGTTAGATGGAGAAGAAAGAGCGCATATTGTCCATAACGACTGGCTCGAAGCATTCTACCAATACTGTCTGGAGCATATCGTTCCGCTTACACAGGATGCAATGACGGCGCAGATGGTACCATCTATTCGATATCTGCGGCTGATAAGCAGGAGTTTTTGAACTATGGTATATCTGAGATGTCATTGGAGAAACTGTCACCTGCATCGATACTGGCACACTGTCTGTGGGAGATAACTACTTATTCATTAGAATGAAGGAAGCAAAAAGTCAGCATATCACCGGGGGGCGTTCTGCCCCCGGAACTGAAAGGATCACTTATGGATCATGATATCATTCTTATCATCCTCCTGTGCCTGTTCTTTGTTTTCTGCCTGATCAGGCGTATCAGATACGACCGCGAAAAGGCACGCAATGACAGGGGCAGGCTGCATAAGGAAGAGCCCTATGTCACAAAACTGTATGAGATCAGGTTTATCTACGGCTTTATGCTCACACTGATCGTAGGGTGTTTAGCCTATCTTTATTTCAGGCTGAGCGGCAGGTTAGAGAACATTTTCCCGTATATATTTGAGTACTACGGGTTATAAGAGCGGGGGAATGTCAGAGTAATCTGCTAAGCATCCGGAATGCTTTCTGACTGGTTTGTTTTGGAAGAATGGACTGTTCAGCAGGATCGGCTTCGACGCACAGGATCGCAAGCCGGCTCATTTCCTTATAAGCACTTCAGGCGGAATTCTGATTTCAAATCATAAAAAGGAGGCGTTATTATGAAAAGAATACTTTCTGTTCTGATCACCTTTTTCCTGATGCTGACACTTGTTCCGCATCAGGTAACGATGCAAAGCCATTCTTTGGATTCCGTGCTGATCGTTTATCCGCAGTATGATGAAAGGATCCCAAGATGCTATGACTACGGTGTCACTGTGCATCAGGGAAATCAAAGCGAAAAGCTGACAGTCTACAACAGAAATACAAGCGGTGAGGAGATGGCGCTGCGCTGCTTCAGGCCTGATTTCAACCGCAGATTCTGTGAGTTTGCATTTACGGGTGAGGTGCGCGTGGACATTGAGGTCTGTCGCGACTTTTCTTACTACAGCATTCTTCCCTCTGCGAAGGAATATCGCAATGAATACCATAACGGTATCATCTCTGTCTGGCTTGACGAAAACGATACTGATTTTATTCTACGCCTTGACGATGATGATGACAGCATTCTTTCCGTTTTTGCAGATGCGCCCGAGGATTATGAGATCGACAAGAATGACGGTTCTGTTTTGTATGTGGATGAGAAATGGTATGATCCGGACGAAAGCAGTCCGGTCTATACCGTTCCTGAAAATATCAGAACTATCTATATTGCGCCGGGATGCGTGCTGTACAGCCGCTTATTCGTCCAGACAAAGGATGTGACGGTCTGCGGTCACGGGATACTGCTCGATCCATACAGTAATGTCTATGACACATCTGTTACATCGGAAGAGAACAGCAAAATGGTTCTTCGGGTGAAGGCAAATCATACCACTGTAGAGGATATCAAGGTGATCGATGCACAGAATTTCAATATCTTCCTTGAAGGCGGTTCTGACCACACGGTCAGAAATGTCAAATGCCTGAGTTCCAGGATCACGACCGACGGAATTGCTGTCGGGGCAGGCAATGTTGAGATCAGTAACTGCTTTTTCTACGTCGGGGATAATGCCATTGTCTACAGCGGCGGCGCAGGGTATCATCATATCAGTGACTGCATCATCGGCACGACCTGCGCAGCGATATTCCCGCAGCATCGGTCACCGTATGAGATAGGGTTCAAGGATATTTATGTTTTCCGTGCCAATGAAGGCATTGTCAATAACTGGTTTAACGGTGCGCAGATACAGTCTGAAATGAAGCACATGACTTTTGAAAACCTTGATTGCAGTGATGTCATAGATACGCCATGGATTTTCAGCGGAAAGAATATGGGAGATGCGGAGAAGTATTACACCTTCCGGAACTGCCGCTTTGCAAATATACGCGGGGATTCCGTGATAAAGTCGTGGAACAGCACCGCAGGACAGGCCGTGTTTGTTACGAACAGTGAAAAATATCTGCACACCTCAAACTATAAAATGGAGTTTCAGAACTGCACAATTGACGGAAAGCTGATCACATCTCCGTCCGATCTGAATCCGCAGCTCACTGAAGGAAACGAGATCACTTTTCTGATACAGAATGACAGCACGCCAGAAAAGAATCCGGTCGGCAGACATACCGTCAGTCACGTATATGATAAGAAACTGTATATCGGAGATCGTCTGGTACCCCTTGCAGACCGGCCTGTACGGAAGGGCAGCGAATACTATCTGCCGGAACAGGAGATATGTGATGCATGGGGGATCGCTGTAAACAAGGATACAGAAGGCGAGTTCATCAACGGAATAAAGTATGTGCCCCTGTCTCAGGCAGGCATTTATTACGCTAATGCGATATATGATGACAGCCGCTCTGCTGTTGTGCTTGCACCGATCTGTCAAAACGGCAGAAATCTGCTCACTGAAAAGACTGCCGCAACCATCTGGAATCCGTATTCCTATCCGAATGTGGTCATATCTTCGCAGAATGATCAGGGTGAAGCAGTGCTGAGATGCGCCGTCCTTCAGAATTCATATTATCCGGGAATGTTCACCGGCATCACCGATGTGCTGAAACAGAACGGCGCAGGAAAATATACAGTCCGGTTTGAGGCTAAAAGCTATGACGGAAAACAGTATCCCATTCAGATCCGCATTCAGAATATGCGGTATGATGGATATCAGCTGATCCAGAAAACGAGGATGGAATCAGTTGCTGTAAACGGCGAATGGTCTGTCTGTGAAGCAGAGTTTGATCTGTCCGACTGGGATATGTCGGATGATTCCGCAGCACATCTTCGCATCGGTTCGGACAATTCACCCGGCTATGATGTTATGTTCAGAAACATCGAACTGACAAAAACAGTACCGGATATCATGGGTGATGTCAACATGGATGGTGCATTCAATATTGCCGATGTGATTTTACTGCAAAAGTGGCTGCTTGCAGTGCCGGATACACACCTTGCCAACTGGAAAGCAGCCGACTTCTATGATGATCATGTGCTGAATGTCTTTGATCTGTGTCTGATGAAACGGAAACTGATATACGGAAAATAAAGTGCTCAGGTCCGGGTAAAGAACCGATAGGGGACAAGTACGAGAACAAGGGACCTTTTTGCATCAAGAGAATGAGGAGGACTTTTATGAAGCATGAGAAACTGAAAGAATTTCTGAACCCGGATGCGATGAAGAGATTATTCCGGGACTATGTGCTCGAACATGAAGATCTGCCGATCCTGTCATGGGATTATGTGATTGAGCACGGAAGAGACTGGGATAATGAGGATTCTATCGACTGGGATTCATATGGATACAGGGTATGTGATATAACCGATGAGGGGGAATTTCCGATTACCGGACTACTGTATCAACTGTATGCTGATAACAGTCTTTGGTGGTATGGCTATTATAAAGATGGACTTTGTACCGGACCTGATGTTACGTTCTTTCCTTCTGGTGAACTGCGTCAGTATGGAGGTTATGAATGGTACGAAACAGGTCAGATCAAGAGTTATTCTGTCATTCTTAAAAATGCCGGCGTCTGGGAATCATATGAATGGTACGAAAGCGGTGTGATAAATAAGTATACGTGCCGCAATAAACGTGGTTTTGGTGTTAAGTATATCGAGTATGATGAGGCAGGAAATATCACGGAGGAAATCACAGACTAATTCATCATGCTTTGGAGGAGGTCTGAGAATATATGGAACCAATTGATTCAGAATCCTATGGAGGTGAGCAGAAATGTTTATAAAACCCAAAAAAGAACGATCAAAACCAAAGCAATCTAAATCTGTGAAAACAGGCACTATGAACCCCATAATTATGAAGCCAGATGAAATTATGAAACCGGACGAGTTCATGCGATTATCCAGAGATTATGTGCTTGAGCACGAAAAGCTGGAAATACTATCACGGGATTATGTAATTGAAAACGGAATCAACTGGGATGATGATAGTGATATCGGCTTTGATTACTGGGGAACAGGGTATGTGATCTATCCGGTGATGAGGAAGTTCCAATCACAGGTCTGCTGTATGAGCTGCGTGATGACGGAAGCCTTTGGTGGTATGGTTATTATGAAGACGGGCTTAAGACCGAAACCAATGTCCATTTCTGTCCGTCAGGTGAGATAGGAAAATACAGCGAAACAGGAATACACTATGAATGGTACGAAAACGGGCAAATCATGAAGTATTTTTATCGGATAAGTGCAACCCGGTATAAGTTATATAAATGGTACGAATCAGGTCAGCTCAAAGAGTATTCTTTCCGCAATAAGAGTACGACCTTGCATGATACATATGAGTGGTATGAAACCGGAGAGATCAAAAAGTATAAGAGCAGTGATGGACGCGGTTTCTGTATCAAGTGCATCGAGTATGATGAGGCAGGAAACATCACGAGGGAAATCAAAAGGTGATTCATAATATCCTGGGAGGTGGTTTGAGGTGTTTATAAAACCTAAAAAAGAACAATCAAAACCTAAGCAGTCTAAACCTGTGAAATTAGACTCTATTAAACCTGAGAAACAAAAGATACCAGTAAATGAATTCTTGAAATCTGATGAACTGTTACAATTATCCCGTGATTATGTGCTCGAACATGAAGGGCTGACGATTTTATCATGGGATTATGTGATTGAACACGGAAGAGAATGGGCTGATGGTATCGGCTGGGATTCATACGGATACAGGGTATGTGATATAACCGGTGATGAGGAAATCCCGATTAACGGACTATTGTACGAAGTAGTGAGGAACGGAAACTTTTGGTATGGATATTATGAAGAAGGACTTGAAACCAAAGAAGATGTTACGTTCTTCCCCTCAGGAAAAGTCAAGCGCTATCATGATCTCGTTAATGGTAATTATTACGAATGGCGCGAAAACGGGAATATCAGGTTGGTTAGAATCCGTAATGAAGACGATCTATATCTACATATTGCTGAAAACGGAAAAATCACAAGGCTGACATGGTCAGAGATTCAGTCAATGCGTAGCAACGGTTATTTGGATAGCTACGGTTATTTGGCCTGATATGTTTATAACCCCTGAAGACAGAGGGGAATGATGAATACAACTGAAATGCAGACAGAATTTTTGAGACAGCAGAATGAACTGTGCGACAGAATAGAACCGATTGACAAATCCGATGTGTACAGCGTGAAGCTGATCTGCATAAGCTTTCAGGGGGACCGTGTACCACTTTGAAAGCAAGTGTAAAAAGATAACGAGGTGTAAAATGGAGCCACATATCAGAATAATCAACAATGCTGCCGGGAAGATACTGAAGCCGGAAGGTCTTTTCCGTGTCGGATCAACAAGGACATGGATAGAAGATAATGGGTATTATTTCACCATAGTTGCCTTTGAATCAAGCGCTTTAGCCAAAGGCTCATATCTGTCGGTCGGCCTGAATTATATGTGGGGGACTACAAAAGACGCTGACGAATACCTGTGTTTCCATACCGGCGGAAGAGAATACATCAGGAAAGGTACTCAGTTTATCGAGTATCGTCCGGGTCTGAAGAACTGTGACAGCATATTTGAAGAAGGCATCACTGAGTTTGCCGAGGCAGCGCTACAGAAAGTGAAAGAATACCGCAGATACCGTGATCCGGATCATGCAAGGGAGATGCTTAAAAGAGCAGTCAGGGATACTCCTTCTGAATTTCAATGCTGGGAATTGTATCATTTAGCGATGCTTTGCTTTTTCAAAGGTGATCACGCCGAGGGGCAGGAGGCTTTTTACAGCTATCTCGATCATGCAAAGAATTCGATCGATAAGAAACTACTATATTAGTAGATGGCGAAGAAAGAGAGCATATTGTCCATAACGACTGGCTCGAAGCATTCTACCAATACTGTCTGGAGCATATCGTTCCGCTTACACAGGATGCAATGACGGCGCAGAAAATGGTGTATGATAAGATAAATGTAAGACGCAGTATATTCTCGACAAAGAAATCGTACAGAGGGATGAATAAAGAAATCGTATATTCCTGATGCCCGATGACTATAAATGTTGGCTCTGTCACAACAAGTTGTTGATTTTTTTGACAACTGTACTACAATGTGGTATAATGTAGCTGGCAAAAATATAGTCACTTATAATAAAACTGACGCTAAGTAAATTTATGCTTACAAGAGGATTTTTTATGAACACGTTAACATCCGGAAATTTTAGTAACTTTAATCACTGGTTTGATAATGTGATTGATGAAAACGTCGTATTATGCTATACTTCGGCATTAGAAGCATTGGGTATGTTCAATGGCAGTATCGACGAGTCAGATATAGAAGTCTATGCTTTAGAAGCGGGGCGCTACAATAACATAAACTATCACATTGTGCCAGATTTCAACGGAATAAAGATTCAAAATATAGGAAAAATCAAGTGTACAACGTTTGAGCAAACAATTAACGATATGTTGAGAGACTTATTCATTGACAGAACAGCATTGACGGAAGCACTTGCAAACTACTATTATTCTCATGGAAATTCGTTCGAGGGAATAATTATTGATAATGATAACGAAGCTAACTTTGAAGAAATCAGTAATGATGCGATAGACTATTACAACGAGGATTGATAATATGACTGAACAAGAGATAAAAATGTATAAAGTCATGGAATACCTGTCAAACGCAAATGTTCCACTTGTATTCAAAGGCGGTTTAATCACAAACTTAGTTTTGGACGAGAATAGTGGCTCACCGTTGAAAAGAGCAACTGTGGATATTGATGCAAATTGGGTGGATAGTCCACCTTCAATGGAATATTTGATACTCACAATAAAAGATTCGCTGAAAGAAATGAATGAAATATATGATGTTAAATCATCAAGAGAATATGGAGAGAATCGTTCGGCAGGTATAATTTTCATTAACAAAAAAACAGGATATAAGTCCTTTTCAATGGATATTGAAATCAAGCCTGTCGTTGCCAGTAGGGACTATTCTCTTGGAAATGTGAAAATCAGAGGGATTCTGCCTGATGAAATTTATGCTGATAAAATATGTGCTGTTTCTTCTGACACTGTATATAAACATAGGGTAAAGGATTTAGTCGATGTATACGCGCTGTCTTCTTGTGTTGCAACATCTACTGATGCAATATATGCAGCGTGCGAAAGCAGAGAAAAAACAATAAAAGATTTTGATGGTTTTTTGAATAAGGCAGAACTTGTCGAACACGCATACAATAAACTTAAAAGAATAGAAAACAAACCGGATTTTAATAGAATATATCTTTACACCAAAATGTTTCTCACCCCTTTTATAGGAAAAACTTCAGAACATTTAATCTGGCGGCCAGATGATCATTTGTGGGAAACTGAGATGCTGAACGAAAATGAAAAGTCTGACAATTCAAGGTGTTCTGAGTCTGATTCTTTGTTGAGATAATATCACAGGTCAGAATATAACAGATTTGAATTATGAAGATTATAGAATTAAGAAATCAAACAGGACTGTCTCAATCTGAGTTTGCTGCTGCTTTTCATATTCCTTTAAAAACATTACAAAGCTGGGAACAAGGAATGAAAGACGAAGATATTTACGCTTACCTTACAAAGAAAACGCCCCCGATACCGGGGGCGCTGTTATCATGCGTAAGAGTAAATTATTCCGCGTCTTCCATCCCGCTGTCCAACGATGTATAATAAACTACAAGAAACTTGATGGAGTAAATTGGACATTTTGGAATTGTCAAGAAATGTGCAGTCAGAGAATACCCAAAATCTTGGATAGGCAGATATCAGGCAGCGTGATGAGCCAGTCTGACAGTGTGTAATACTGGATCCCATTTTTTCAGCAAATTAATCATTGACTTCCAAGCAGAATTGTATTAGAATATAGAGTGCTAATAAATTTGACAAGGAGCGAATTTTCATTCTATGTTTGCTGTTACACCAGTTCCTGACGGTTTGCTCTGTCTGATTTAATTATCTATTTTAAATAATCTATGGAGGTCTATAAATTGAATTCATCAAAGCATCTGAAAAGAAAAATATCGCTTTGCCTGAGTTTGCTCATTGCTGTGAATGCATGTCCGATGACAGGCGTATCAGCAGACAGCGATGAAAGCGGAAAGAAGACAGGCGCAGGGGCGATAGAAAAAGCTGCCGGTTATCTCGGGACAAGACTGAATGCTGACAACAGCTTCGGCAACAGCAATCTCGTCAACGATACTGCTTACGCTCTTTCAGCACTGAAGCTCGCAGGCAAAGAGGGCTTTGAGGAGAGTTTTAAATGGCTTTCTGACAATGCGGACTACGAGAATACTGACATAACCGCGCGTCTGGCTTTCGCTTCCGGTTCAGCAGAATATCTCGACAAGCTGGAAACAAAGCAGAACCCTGTCGACTACGGCTTCGGTCTCTATCCCGACTATTCCAGCGACGTTATCGATTCTGTACTGGTACTTGACGCAGTAAACGCAACCAGCTACAACGGAAATGCGATCTCAGGCGCTGATATCTGCACATATCTTCTTGATTCCGCCAACGAGGACGGCGGATTCGCCTATGCTGCCGGCAACAGGAGTGATCCTCTGCTTACAGCCATTGCAGTATATGATATCGGAGTATACCTTAAAGGCCACGGATACGATCCCTCGCCGTTCAGCAAGTCAGTGACATATATCACCAATAACATCACCGACAGCTTTGCGGATGAGGATATCACGGCTACCATCTGCAAGCACCTTGCCCTCAGCGCAATGGGTGCGGAGACTGACCTGAGCAAGGTCGCACAGGAAGTACAGGCAGCCCAGAAGGAAAACGGCAGCTTTGCGGATAGTATATCTGCCACATACTGGGCGGTAAAGCTTCTTGCAGACGTGAATACACAGCCTGTTCAGCCAGCCGCGACCACAGCACCGGTGACAACAACAACTGCGACCACTTCAGTTACTTCCAGCAGTACCACAGCTCCGGCGACCACACCAACAACAACTGCGGCTGCTTCAGGCACTACCAGCAGTACCGCAGCACCGGCTACTGTACCATCAACAACTGCTACTGTACCATCAACAACTGCTACTGCTTCAGTTACTTCCAGCAGTACCGCAACACCGGCGACACTCACAGGAACTCAGCCGACCTCATCATCTCCTGTCACAACTGTTACAGCAGCAACGTTAGTCCTTGACGCCAACGTCAGCGGCAACAGGATAGATTTTTCATGGAACGATATAAGCAGCGAGGAATCGCCCTATGAGTATCAGATCCTGCGTTGTGACAATGACAGAATATGGAACAGTCAGTCTATGTGGGACGGCAAGGAAAAGATAAATGTCCTCAATGTCTATCCCGCAGAGCCGTACCTTGAAAAGTGGATGACAGAGCAGCTGGAAGGTGAAGATACCTCAGCAGGAAAAGGCCTGATCGACATAACATCAGTATATTTCGGGGATTTCAATGATGATCCCGGAAAATATATGTATGACGAGTCAGGGAACTTCAAATATGACGTTATCTTCTTCGGCTCAGCAGACTGCAACGGCGGCTTTGATCTTAATGAGAAGTCATATGCAGCTGCCCAGAAGTTTGCAGACAGCGGCAGAGGCATTCTGTTCGGATGTGATACTATATGCGATTCGCCCCGCTCATCCTGTTCCCATCCATATTTCAACGATTTTGCCAGTGATACAGGTCTCTACGTTAAGCTCAATGAAACGGACAATGGTTCGTCAACCAACGCGATCTCTGCGAATAACGGCATTCTGAACAACTATCCGTGGACTATAGGCAGAGCTGTCAATATCCCTTCATGGCACTCGTCAAATCAGTACTGCATAAACTGCACGGAATGGTTCGTGCTTGACGGCGACAGACTAACCGATGATGAAACAGGCACCAGGTCTGATTTCTATCTGGTGACAAAGAACAATTTCGGTATGATACAGGCAGGAAGCTCTGACGGACAGACTACCGATGATGAGAGAAAGGTCATTGCAAACACTCTGTTCTATCTCTGTCAGAGATCAACCAGAACGGAAGCCAGAGACTTCTGTTCATTTGATACGGAAGCACCTGAAAAGCCCGAGATCACAGAGAGATCTTCGGCAGATGGCAGCATAATGCTCAGCGTCAGATCAGATGACATCGGAACCACCTCTGAGTATATGGTGAAGGGCATTTCAAGGAACGGCATTTCCGATGATATCGATTCCAATATCGTAAAGCATGAAGTGACAAGCGGTCTGGCAGGTTTTGTTATCAAGGTAACTGACAGCATTCCTGACTCCTCCGGATATGTAGAATTCGATGAAAACGGAGATATCATCGGACTTGTAAGCGCAGATGAAAACGGAACGGCAGTGCTTTCCGTTACTCCGGAGGAATCGGATAAGCCTCAGTATATCAATATCTTTGCCGTTGACAAGGCAAACAATATAAGCTATGAAACTATTATTCCTGTTTCGGAACTCAGGCTTGAAAGCTCCTCTTCCGGTAATCAGGTCGATCTTACGTGGAATGATATAAGCAGCGAGGATTTTCCATATGATTATCAGATCCTGCGCCGTGAAAATGACGGAGAATGGCTCAGCCAGTCTATGTGGGACGGCAAGGAAAGGATAAGAGTCCTCAATATATACCCCCACGATAATTACCTTGAGACATGGATGAGTGAACCGATGGAGGGTGAAGATATCCCTGCAGGAATTGATCTCATGGATATCTCTTCTGTTTCTTTTAAAGACTTCAATTCCGATCCCTGGGCATATATTTACGACGAGAACGGAGTCGTCGATTGCGATGTTATCTATTTCGACGGAGACAACACCAATGATCTTACAGATGAAGCCTATGATGTTGTACGCAGATTCGCTGACAGCGGAAGAGGAATTCTTTTCGGACATGATACAATAAGCGGTGCCTATCTCCAGATCGCTCATAAGCCGAATTTCAATAAGTTTGCTGAAGATCTCAGATTCAAGCTCAATCTCTCATATGCCGGTGAATGGAAAGCCAATCCCACTGTGAATGTTGTAAAAAAGGGTGTCATGACCTTGTTCCCCTGGAAATTAAGCGGAAAACTGACTATACCCGGTACGCATTCTTCGGGACAGTACAATTACGGTGCTACAGAATGGATGGTACTTGATATAACAAGAAAGGTCGATGAAGAAACAGGCGGCAAGGACAGTTTCTACCTTGCTACAAGAAATAATCTTGGTATGATACAGACCGGCCACAGCCGCGGAAAGGCTTCTGATGACGAGAGAAAGGTGCTTGCAAATACCCTGTTCTATCTCTATCAGAGAGCACCCAAAACGAATGCCCGTGACTTCTGTTTCCTTGATACAGCAGTTCCTTCAAAGCCCGAGGTCACAGAGCAGTCTTCAAAGAACGACAGCTTGCTGATCACCGTCAGATCAGAGGATGCCGGAAACGACTATGAGTATATGGCAAAGGCTGTTTCGCATGAAGGTGCTATCAATGACGTTTATTCCAATATCGTAAAGCATAAAGTGAACGGCGGTCTGGCAGGCTTTGTTGCCATAGTAACAGACAGACGGACAGGTTCTCCCGAGCTGGTGAAATATGACGAAAACGGCGATGTCATCGGGCTTGTAAACGCAGACGAGAACGGAGAAGCAACAATTACCGTTACTCCCGGGGAATCGGCTAATCCTCAGTATATCCATATCTTTGCCGTCGACAAGGCAGACAACATCAGCTATGAAACTGTTGTCCCGGTATCCGAACATGAGACCGATCTCAGGCTCAACGGCAACGGTTATCTTAACAATCACAATGCAACGCTAAAATGGAACAATCTTAACAATAATACCGACAGCTTCAGTTATCAGGTCTTCAGACGTACAAACGGCAGAACATGGGATACTATTACTGCATGGAACGAAAAGCGGAGTATCAACGTGCTCAATGTATATCCCGCAGAGCCGTACCTTGAGAAATGGATGACCGAGCCTCTTGAAGGTGAAGAGACCTCAGCGGGAAAAGACATGATCGATGTGACATCAGTGTATTTCGGGGATTTCAACGATGATCCTGTGAAATATATGTATGACGAGTCAGGCAGCTTCAGATACGACGTTATCTTCTTCGGGGCTTCTGAAGGCAACAACGGCTTTGACCTTAACGGCGAATCGTATGCCCTTACCCGTAAATTCATAGACAGTGGCAGAGGAGTATTATTCGGACATGATACAATATGTGCCGCAACCTCTTCATTGTGTCAGGACCGCGAGTATTTCAACAGATTCGCTGAGGATCTGGGCTGTGCGGTTTCTATGACAAATCCTCAGGACTTGACCGGTATCAGTTCTGCAGCTGTAGTCAGAGACGGCATCATGACTGCCTTCCCATGGAAAATAAGCGCCGAACCGGAGATCTCTGCGACACATTCTGCCGGTCTGCAAAATACCAGTGCAACAGAGTGGATCCTGCTGAACGCCAAGGGAATAGAAGAAAGTCAGACAGACGCATTGGATGGTATGTATCTTTCAACTAAGAATAATCTTGGCCTGATACAGATATGCAGCAGCACCGGGCAGGCCACCGATGACGAGAAAAAGCTGCTTGCCAATACGCTTTTCTATCTCTATCAGAGAACACCGCTTACTGCCGCTGCGGATTCTGATTTCTATGACAGGAACGTTCCGACAATACCTGAGATAATAAGCTCATCCATCAATGGCAGCAAGCTTGTGCTTAATGTTGAAGGAAAAGATAATCCTACGGTATATGAATATTATGTCAAGGCTTCGTCGGATACAGATTATATCGATGACGTAAAGTCCAACATTGTAAAGACGGAGGCCAAAAGCGGCATGGCAGGCTTTGTAGTCAAGGTAACAGGTACGCTTGATTCTGCCCGCGACCTTATCGAATACGAAGACGATAATTATACCGTAAAGGATATAACCCCCGTTACCAGCAGCGGAACGAAAGCAAGGTTAGAAATTGAGCTTGATGATTCGCTCGTCACACAGTGCGTACATATCTTTTCAGTGGACAAGGCAAACAACATCAGTGAAGAGCTCATACTTCCCATATTAGTCGGCGTTAAGCTCGGAGACGTGGATTTCGACGGCGATGTGGACTCAGTCGATGCCAGCCTGGTCCTTGCCGAATATGCAAAGCTGTCTGTAAACGAGCCATACAGCTTCAACGAAAAGCAGTTTGCCGCCGGAGATATCAACGAAAACGGCAAGCTGGACGCAATCGATGCTTCCTCCATTCTTGCTTACTATGCGTATATGTCAACAGGCGGCAAGCTGGACGATATGAGAGAGTGGCTGAAGCTGCCTGAGGTTCAGGCAGGCTGACACAATGAAAGGAGTAAAAACAATGAAGAGAATACATTTGCTCAAAGCGGCCTCCTGTGTGCTTGCAGCAGCATTGATATGGAATACAGGCAGCACAACAGCCTGGAACATAAAGAACAATGCGGCTTCTGAGAATAATGCCGATATAACAGAGTATTATCCGGTAAAGGATCATCTTGCATACAGTGAGTCAGACAGCGATTTCTCACTGACGTACAGCGACATTATGAAGAGCCTCAGTGAAAACGAAAAGCAGGCAGCTGCCGCAACGACAGCTGCAACAAAGCCTTCCGGCAATAAGACGACCACCACTGCAGGCAGCTCCGTCAAAGCAGACAAGCAGACGACTCAGGCGGCCGGCAGTACCGTTGATCCCGGAAAGAGCAGCGAGACGACAGCAAGCACAGCAGCAAAACCGGCAGACAACAGCAGCATTATCCCCGATCCCGTGGAGGCTGATCTCGCTCTGGGTAAAGACGTCATTGATAATGATGTTTTCAGGAAGGCAGCAGACGATCTGGGAGACTATGATGAAGTATTCCGTTTCGTAAAGGACAATATCCAAAACGAGATGTATACAGGCTCAAAGAAGGGTGCACTTCTCACTCTGGCACAGTTCGGAGGAAACGACATAGATCAGGCCTCACTGCTCGTTTCACTGCTGAGAGCCAAGGATATCCCAGCAAGATTCGTAAGGGGAACTGTACGTATCACCCCTCAGCAGGCGCTGGCATTCACTGGCGCTGCTGATCTTAAAACAGCTACGGATATTCTTGCAGTAAGCTTCAGGAATACAACTGTCATGCATAAGGATAACGATATTACAGGTTTTGTGTTCGAGCACACATGGGTGGAGGCTTATGTACCCTATACCGAGTACCGCGGTGCAGGCGGCAAGGGCGGCGAAAGCATATGGATCCCCCTTGATCCCAGCTTCAAGAAGCTCAGCAAAAGCGAAGGCGAGATCACTCCGGAATATACAGACGAAGAGCTTGCACGCTTTGATGAAATGAAGACCATGGCAGCAGGTGCTCCCGATGTGTTCACAGGCAGCTATGATGCACCCGGAAAGCTGAGCATCTTCGATTATGAGATAAAGAACAACAGGGAGAAATACCTCCCCTCCTCGCTTCCTTATACGGTAAATGAAATAAGTGAACGCTATGATGCCATAAAGGACAACGACAAGCAGTCAATCGCCATAAGGATCAATGAAGAAACACTGCTTGATATACCGATCGCCGATCTCCGCGGAAGATACATCAATATCTCCTATGAGCCTGCCTCCGATGCTGATGCACAGGTCATTGCAGGCTATGAGAAGATAACAGATGTTCCCGCTGCAAGCGTGAATGTGGTTCCTGTGGTGACGATAGGAAATGATAGGTTCAGATCTGCATTCAGCTGTCATCTGGGAGAATACCAGACACTGACAACCATCGTTAATGATGATACAGGCTCTTCAACACTTAACAACACCCTTGTGAGCGGTTCCATCTATGCTGTTAACCTTGACCTGAACCTTATCTCTTCCGTTGAAGGAGAATACGCTGAGGAAAAGCTGAAGGCAGCAGCAGAAAAACGCAGCACCGAGGGAATGTACTCCGTTGATGTACTGGGAGCTGTTGCCGGATACGCCGGAAGATACTATTTCACGCTCTGTGACGCACAGGACCAGATCTATGCGGCTGTGGAGAATGTCCGTTCTTCAAGACATCTTGCTGTTGCTGTCACCGGATATCAGTTTGATATAAGGACTGAGGGCATTAATACTGACTTCCTTGACACAGGTCATTTCTTCATAGATGTTGCCTACAACTGTACCACATCCGTAAACCTTGACGGTGATAAGCAGAAGGTAAGACAGTTCAATCTTGAGACAGGAATGGCAGAGTCAAACTTCGAGGATGCTATATGGGCTGACATCACAGGTACTGACAAGCCCGGTGTATCAACGCTTTCCGTAATGGCAGCAGCAGCCGAAAAGGATATTGTTCCGGTCTATATCACAGCCAGGAACGCTGATGCCGTTCTTTCGAAATGCAGCATAGATGACTACATAAAGGATAACGTCAGAAGCTGCGCAGCAAAAGGCAAGCTGGTCATCCTTATCCCCGAGATCATCACCATAGGCGACTGGACAGGCACCTCATATATCGCTATGGAGCCTGAAACTGCGATTGCTTCATTTATGCTCTCCGACGGTACAGCAGGTGGATCTTCACAGAAAGTTGATCTCTATGAAGACACTGTTCCCGTAACAGACGTACTGATCTCACTGAATATCCAGTTATCTTATATTAACAGAGCCATAGCTATGGTAAATGCTGTAAAAGGCTTTGGTGCAGCAGCTGAGGCAGAAGAAGGCGACCTTGATACTCCGGAAGGTGCAGCAGCATCTCTTAAAGCACTCAAGGGAGTTGTAGGAGCGGCTGCTCAGTACGGTTATGCTGTTCAGATGGAACTGGATATGTGCGATCTGATTCTCAGATATGTTGACGAGAATCTGAGTGAAGAGCAGATGGAAGAGATACTCATTAATGAAACCAGGAAGAATCTTATAACGACGTTTAAAAATCTTTACTTCACAGCGTACTCAAAGAATAAACTCCAGATCTTATACGATCTTTTTAAAGATATGAATAATCTTGGAAAAGACGGAAATGAATACATAAAGATGTATAATATCATAAATGATTTAGCAGGATTAGGTTTATAAAAGCCTGACTATATGAATGGAGTTGGAAACTATTACATCGAAGTTCGTACACGTAATAACCGCCGTATGGACGTTTATATCGACTATCTCGGCAAGAGGTATATCGTAGAGCTGAAGATATGGCACGGTCAGAAGTATAACGAAGATGGCGAGAAGCAGCTTTCTGACTATCTTGATTCATACAGGCTCAAAACTGGTTATTTACTGACATTCAGCTTTAATAAGAATAAAGAAACGGGTGTAAAGACTGTGCAGTATGAAGATAAGACGTTGATAGAGGCGGTTGTATAAGGTGTATTTCTTTTAAAAACGGTATGTTTGGTAAACCATGATAATTGAGTGAAACAATCTTGCTATAAACAACTTGACAAGAAGCAGTCGATGTGATATAATTATTACAGTAAAATCAAGAGCAATAAAGTATAAAAAGATAGCCTCCTTTACGGAGGCTAAGAATAGCGAAAAATACTTTAGTGCACCAATTCGTGCACCAATTTCAGAAAAAAACAATCTGATTCTTACGGCTTAACACCGTTGCCGTATTTCTTGAAACGGCTATATTTCGGACTGTATTATACTTGATGATACAGGATGGTATACGCTCAGCAGAACTCATAACCCGAAGGCCGTTGGTTCAAATCCGGCTGCCGTAACCAGAATTTTGGCACTGTATTGCAATATACAGTGCCTTTTATTTTACCGCAATATAGGCACATATCGGCTGTATACCTCAAAAAGCCGCTTGATTACACATTATTTTGCAAGCAGTTATAATTTTTGATTTTGTACATCAAAATCGACTATAAACATCAACCGTACATCAACCGGATCTGAGTATTACAAAAGCCCTCGGAAGTTATTACTGAGCGTACTGAAAAGGACTTTAGAGTTACTAAGTGACATTTATTGATAATACAAGAGGGTCATGATGGAGTGGTTACTTTAGGATTATAGTGCTATATATGCCGCTCACAGAACCGCACCTATCCGAAACCTGTATGGTGGAGCCAAATTCACAGCAGATTTTTTGAAAAACTTAGGCCGCATTATGCGGCCTTTCTGATGATATTTGAATGACTTTTCTGCAGCGGTGATGTATAATTACAGGTAAAGCGTAACCGCCAACTATTCACGGCATAATAAATTTTGAGGACTGCATGAAGCAGTCCTCTTTTTTTCATGGTGGCTGGGATTGGGTGGCGGTTACGGTTCTGCCCCTTATTTGATGAATTATTGTTCGTTGATACTTGTATCAACGGCTTAGAAACTTTTCCGTAATAGTGATAAGTTTCATTTCTGTAATGTTACGTAACATTCAAAGTGGGACAACGCCTGAGAAAAGGTATATAATGGAATCATGGAACAGGGGAGAGGCCCTGATGAACGGAAACTATTATACATATAAAGGAGAATCATTATGAAAAAGTCAGAAAAGGTATTATTCGCATTTTACAAGACCGTTTACATCATCACCATGATCGCAACAGCAGTTACATATATCCTGGAGCTTGTAAACCCGACAACAACCTATTCCAGCATCACAGCCTCCGACTGGTTCACGCTCTGCATCATGTCATGCGTATTCGTATTCATCACAGAGACCGAAAGAAAGGCAAAAGCGGCTATGATCGCTGACAACATCTCTATCTGATTTAAGACATATCTGAACTAAAAAGCAACAGGGAGAGCTGGGCTCTCCCTTTTTCATTACAGCGCAGAAAAGACCTTTCCAATCTTGTCATAGATACGTATATCCGCACGATCATCCAGTGGTGTGAGTCCCAGATTGATGATAACAAGGGGCTTGTCCCTGCATTCATGCACCAGACTGACAGCAGGATTCACAGTAAGTGATGTACCGCCGACGATCAGCATATCCGCCTTTCTGATATGGTCCGCTGCTTTTTCCAGCAGGCGTACATTCAGCTTTTCGCCGTACAAAACCGTATCTGGCTTGATGATGCCGTGACAGATTTTGCAGCGCGGTATGCCTTCTGTTTCCATTACTGCGGATATTTTATAGGATTTATGACATACCATACAGTGGCAGTGCTTTATATTGCCGTGCAGTTCGATCACTTTTTTACTTCCTGCCGCCTGATGCAGCCCGTCAATATTTTGCGTGATCACTGCACGCAGTTTGCCTTGCTTTTCCCATTCAGCGAGTTTCAGATGTGCTGCATTCGGCTTTGCCTGATAGCCCAAAACCCGCTTCCGCTGAAACTTGAAGAATTCCTCAGGATTATATTTCAGCATACGGATGCTGAAATAGGATTCCGGCGGCAGACCGTATTTTTGGCGATACAATCCCTGTTCTCCGCGGAAATCCGGCAGACCGCTTTCCGTCGAGACGCCTGCACCGCCGAAAAACACGATTTTTTCAGCGTTGTCAACTGCTTTGCGCAGTGCTTCTATTTTTTCTTCTTTGGTTTCCATAAAAATTCCCCTTTCAACAGTCAATCTGCATCATTTCATGCAGGCTCGTATGCTGAGTTTTCCGTATTTCAAAAGAAACTGTCCGATTTCCTCGATCGTTATCAGACCGAGTTCATAACCGTTATACAAATCGTTTCGGTTGAGCTTCACGGTCCTGCCGTCAGACAGCCGGAATTCAGCGCGTTTCTTCGATCTCATATAATATCCTACGCACATACCTTCCCAGGTGAGTGTTTCCAGCTCCTCACAGCGGAATTCAGTTTTCGCCTTGTAGAGTTCAATGATCTTGAATGCTGCAACAAACTTCATTTCATATTCCTCGAACCCGAACAAATCTCTGCTGCGGATTTGCGCCTTTCCTCTTTTCAGTTTCCGGCGCAGGTCATCAATTTCATTCTGCATCCGCTGAAATGCATTCATCCGATGGCGGGTTATCAATTCATGCTCAGAATAACCTTTTTCTGCATAATCTTTTTCATGCGCCGCGATTTCTTCCACAGATGTATACTGCTGCGTATTCAATTCACTGTATTCGCCGTAATATTGCAGATACTTTTCGCGCGACAGATACAGCGTCATAAACCTGCTGACATCCGAAACAGAAAATGAATATACACCGTCACAATAATCCATCAGATAATACTCACCGAGTTCCGGCATATCATAATTATATGTTTACGTGAAGATATGCAGCTTATTGTCTATGATCTTTGCTGAAATCCGTTTGCCGGTATTCCGGCTGTCCAGCAGCATACTCCAGACTCTTCTGCGCTCTTTTTCCCCTGCGGCATCCAGTTCTTCAAAGAGTTCATGATATTTGCAGTCCGCTTCCGGTGCAAGACGCTGCAGTTCCGGCATGTGGTTTTTGTCCAGTACACTGTAATTCTGTATCTGGTACTCTTTTGGCAGCCGTTCGATTCCAATATGGCTGCGGTCGAATCCGACACTGCTAGCGTCATAGCGGTAATCTTCTGTGCGCGAAACATTAAGATGTATGTTTTGTCCTGCATCGTTCAGCGTTAAGGATTCTAAATCAAAATCAATGCAGTCCGGATCATACAGCAGAGAAAGATTCTGCTCCGGATGATCGAATTGATTGAAGTGATGGCACACACAGCACTTTTTTCGGCTTAAAATCTCATACATAACTTTCAGCTCCTTCCGATTCCTGTAAAGATAATACTTCATTGATTTTCAGGCTGCCGTTTTTCTGTAAAAATGCACCGATCTCATCAACCGAGCGCATACCAAGCTCAAATGCATCACGAAGTTGCTCCGCCGAATATCCGGCTTCATTGTTTTCGATATCCGGTAAACCAAAATACGCAGCAATCAGCCTGTCAGCAGCATCACCGAGCAATTCCCGATTGCAGATATGTGCTGTACCGTTTTTCAGTTTGCTCATCATGTCGTCTGTCTGTGCTTTCAGTTTTCTGTAGGTTTTGAGCCGCAGTTTCGTGATTACATTCTCGCCGTATATCTCAAAGGTGCCGATATCGCGTGCTTCATAAGCGGAATACTCGATCTCTTCCTCTGAGGAATACCGATCAAGCACAGTGGCATTCAGCAGATCGGCTTTCGTGCAGAACGCATCATCCATTGTTTTTCGTATATGCAGCAGCCGGAATGCAGGCTGTTTTCCGTAAATCTGCTCATATTTTTCTGCACTGAGATCCATCTGCATAAAGCAGCTTTGGTTCAGAACATACAGCGTATATTCACCGCCGCAGAAATCCATCAGATAATACTCCGAAAGTTCCGGTATGTCGCTGTTATACATCTCGCAGAAAATATGCAGCTCGCTGTCAATGACCTTTGCCGAAATGCGGCTGCCGTAATTGCGTGTATCATTGACCGTATCACAAAGCCGCTTTTTTTCTTCATGTTCCTTTTTTTCGATTTCAAGGAAGCATTCACGAAATGCGCCGGTATCATCAATCCGGTCATATTCATACAGTTCTGATTCTTGTTCTTCTGTCGGATAGGTATATACGATATATTTTTTGCGTTTCGGGCAAATTCTTCTCCGGATGCCGGTCTGCCATATATTTTCTGACAGATCGCTGTGCGGTTCTTCATGCTGTATGCAGAGTTCAAACCGCCTGCCGCCGTTGAGATACTCAAAACAGGTTCGCATATTGTAGTAGCATTCAACATCATATAGTAAATCCAGAAAGCTGTCCGTATCACTGAGGCGCCCGATGCCTTCGACCGTACACTGAAAATGCCGTCGAACCAGCTTGAACGGAACCTGATGTTTATCCTGCGCCTGTTCCTTGTTTCTGTGATTGTGAATGTCCAGCGGCGAATATCCCCCTGCGTCAAGTGCCTTATTGATTTGCGCAACAGAAACCGGAGTACCCGGATCGGCTACAAGCAGATCCCATATAATCTCATCTCTTCGATAATACTCATCCAACTCCGGAAATCCGTACAGTGTCAAAGCTTTACTTGTATCGTCCCTATCGCATCCCATCACAGCACAGACCGCAATGATGAAGTCCCGTTTTTTTGTTGTTCTCTGATTGTAAATGTACTTGCGGAACGTACTGTAATTCAGTCCGATCATCAGCCCGATTTCTTCGGTCGAGATTTTGCTTCCGTCTTTATTTTTGAGCGACTGTTGTTTGCTTTTGAACCATTCCGGAAAAGATTCTTCCGGAATATTCTCTTCTTTGTTGATCGTGGCGCCGTGATTACTGTTAGAAGTGCTCATTTGATCCCCTCCCGTTTTCTGGCGTATTTGCTTTTCTGAACCTATCTTACCATAATCAGATACACTTGTCAACCGAGATTGGGACAAAATAGTCCCAAACCGCCTTAGGCGGGACAACGGTCTCATATCAAATTTCAGGAAAATGCCCAATGAAAAAGCATCGTTATACTTGCGGTTAGGCAAGGCGTTAAGTAAATAGGAAGATATAACAAGGTAACCGCCATTTATTCAGAGCATATATTTCGCAAAAATAAGTCCCGGAAATTATCAAATATCCGGGACTTATCTGTATACATCGTTTTCCTTTGGGCGGACTTTCGGAACAACAGTTTCAGAATTGGTTGTACCGCTCTCTTGGATTACGCTGAGCGATACAATTTCCTGAGTTTGCTGTACACTTTGTTTCAGCTTGTCTTTCTTTAATGCCGAGATTCGGGCGTAGAAAGTGTTCAGATTCACGCCATTTACAGCACACCATTCCTTGACCGGCATATTACTGCTTTCACATTCTGCGATCTGTTCCTCCCATTTCCTATGCAGCAGCTCCCGTTTTTCTTCCTTTGTAGTCATCATACTCACAGCTCCTTTCAGATTTTTGCTGTGAGTATATTTAAGCATCTTTTTCAGTTTGACGGAAGGGCCGGGTTTGGTTGGCGCTTACGTTGGGCTAAATTGGAGTAATTCAAACTGACATAGGGAAGAATCAATATGCAATCAAAAACCACAACATTGATCACAGCGGAGTTTATTTTGTCACCTGACCCTTTCGGTATCTGCCGAAAAGAATACCGTCATCAACATATTTATCTGCCTGAGAGACCCACATCGGGAATTTACCTGTCGCAACAGCTGTTTGACCATTAAGCATTCCTGTATGGAAGGAGATATGCCGAAACTGACGGAGAACAAGCTCCAGTCGTGTATGATTGCAGTTTTCGGGACATTCATAAAGCATATCATCTGTAAGGGAATCAAGATAATTATATGTCTTCTGCTCTACAATATCAAGATATTCAAGAAGCTGTTCATCTGAAAGTATGACAGAAGCTGGCTTATCGGGATTATCAAGCCCCTCTTCATGGAAAGGCGGCTCGTCATATACACAGGGGTTAATAAACCACTTATCTGCCGAATGTATCGCATGATACGCCCACCTCCAGCAAGGCGCTCCGCAGCAGAGTGCCTCTCTGTCATAGGTCTTCAAAGATGTTCGGATATTAAGAAAATTAGGCTTTACCATTTCCTTGATTATCATACAGAGATCATTCATTATAAAAACCTCCTACTTCTTATTGGTTATCTCAGCAGTGCCGTTTATGTAGTCAAACTTTAATTCCGTATCAACAGCCTGTTCAGATCTCCGGTTGTGAGATAGATGGCAGACGTGATTTTGCTCCATTCCATCTTCCCTCCAAGTTCTATGCGCACGCCGTTACGCTCGGTATAGCATACGCTTTACTGTAAATTCTGTACCGTCAGCACATTTCATATGATACTCGCCGTCGCTTGCACCCTCGGGGGCTTCGGTGATCTCCACCGTTTCTCCCAGGCTTTTTGACAGCACATCTGCAAGCTCGCTGTCTGAGAGCATTTTGCCGTCCTTAGAACATCCTGTAAGCATAACAGCCATCAGAGATATGAATGTAAGTGTCACCGCACGGATGATTCCATTTTTTAATTGCATTAGAATTATTCAGCTCCTTTTATCTGCTTATATGATGATTTCCCGCCTGATATGGTGCTTGGGGCAGCTTCTGAGTAGTCGATGTGCATATATCTGTTTTCCAGATCATGCTGTGCGCCTGTCAGCAGGTTCTCCATGAACTGTTCGAGAAATATGGTCGTGGAATGAACGGTATTATGCAGATCGTTGAAGTTAGCCCTGACGAGCGCATTACGAAAGTACCCTGAGTTTTCAGCAAAAACCTGATTCCTCACGTTATAACCGAAGGTTTGCAGATACCTGATCATGAACACAGCCGTTGTTCGGGTATTGCCTTCACAGAACGGATGGATCTGCCAGATTCCGGAAATGAACTTTGCAATGTGCTTAATTGCCTGCGCAGCATCTATGTTGGAATAAGAAAACGACTTCTCCTGTCCGAAATCATAATCAAGCGTATCACGGATACTGTCAAAGGCGGCATATAATACGGATTTACCGTTCAGCACCCATTCGCTCTTTGAGATGTTATAGGTCCTGAATTGTCCTGCGGATTTGAACACACCTGTGAAAAGCCGGCGGTGAATGGACTTCAGCTCTGCAGGGGAAAACTGAAAGGTCTTCTCGGCAAGCAGCCCGGCTATGTGTGAAGCAACAATGTCTGCTTCTTTCGTATCCTGTTCTGCAGTCATGCGAACATCCCGCTGCTCGTAATAGCTGAATACTCTATTCTGTGCTGTGGCTATATCTATCTTTCCCTCAATATGCTCCCTGGCTGTTTCGAGGAGGAAGTCAGAAGTCCGGAGGCCGTCAACATCCTGCAAACCTATCGCAGCCTGCCACGCAGCACTTTTTTCAGAGCGGTCGGGTTCACCCTGACGGATATATTCATCTAATTCATATAGACAGTCATGTTCCTGAACCATATTCTGCCTCCTTTGCGGGTTTTCCATAGATTCAGTATACCACAATACCGAAGAAAAAGCAAGAAAAGCGCAGTCTTATGATGCACTTCTAACACCATCTCCACACCATTCATCATGAAATACAGCTTGTCGATGTGTGTGTGTATGCTACAATGTCCCGTATACAATAGCTTATTTCCTGCGTTTATTCTCTTCGGCGTTTTAACTTTTATACACTCTGCAATCACTGAATATAACTGAAAAAGCCGCTCGTATCATCATACGAACGGCTTCTTCCTTATTCAATTTAGACTGACGGCTCAGTCTGCAAAGCATTTTCGTTCCTTGAGAGTATCATATTCAGGGAAAAACGCTTGTTTTCGCAGCCTATCTTCATCATACCGCCGTTTTTCTCAATTATTCTTTTGGCATTTCTCAGGCCGTAGCCATGAAGTGACTTGTCTGATTTTGAAGTGAAATGTAGTTCTCCGTTCATCAGTATTTCACAGTCTGTATCTTTGCTGCAGTTGTTCTCAATACTGATGAGAAACTGATGTGATGTCTTCTTTATGTTCATGGTGATATATCTCTGTTCGCCGTCGTCAGTCTTTGATGAAGCTTCAATGGCGTTGTCGATAGCGTTGGCGAATACAGTGCATATATCCATGGGTTTCCATCCGAGACCGCCGTCAATGGTCCCGTTTATTGTCAGCTTTATCCTGTTCTCCTGCATCCTTGGCAGTTTGGCAGAAATAAGTGAATCAAGCATTTCATCGCCTGTGATTATCTTAGGGGAGAATGAACTGACTTCTGTGCACATATCATCGAGAAACTGTTTTGCTTCCGTATACTTTCCCTGTTCCATAAGCATGGATATAGCGGACAGATTGTTCTGAACATCATGCCGGAATGCGCGGGTCTCCTCCTGTGCTGCTTTGTACTGCTTTGAAGCATTGAGCTCTGCTTCGAGAAAATACTGCTGATGTTCGCTGAGCCGGCTGTAATGCGCGCTCTGACAGTTTCTGATTATAAAGAATGGCAGACAGTTTGTCATGATTATTATAAAAATGATAAGCAGATAATCCTTGATATTATCAGGAGCATTGAAAAGCAGTCTGGGTTGCTCTGTATCTGAATCAATACCCGACAGGAACATACCAAAGCAGAGATAAAGCCATACCAGTATTTTGTCCTGTTTACGGAAGAGCAGTGATTTGTCCCTGCGGATATAGACCAGATACATTATCAATGACAGTACTGTGGAATAGATAACTGAAAGGATACTGAATATAAGGGTCTCATCTTCTTCTGTATAATTGCCGAATGAACATACAGACATTGTGAGCAATAACAGCATGATACTAATGATCATCCATATAAAGAAGTATCTGCTCCAGTTTTTTAATCTGCGGCGAAATGGTATCTTATCACCCATCACGGCTATTAAGGGAGCGGCGAGGAAAACTATCAGAGTCATGAAGGGCTCAGTCTGTGGTACTATAAATTCGATGCAGGAGAGAAGTGAAATACAGGCAATTATTATGATTTTCTTCCATGAGACCGTTACGCTGTCATCGTAGAAGCAGTGTATTACGAACAGCGGAAATAACACAAAAGGTATAGCGCCAATGTAATCTATTAGAAATTTCAGAACATCCTGCATCAGAAAGCCTCCCTGCTGACAAAAGAGAACATAACATCCCTGAGCTTTGATTCTCTTGTACGGCTTACGGGGAGGGGAGTGCCGTCCTCCATTATTACTTCTTTGCCGGTGATCCTGATTACTTTGTCAAGGGATATAAGATAGCCGCGGTGTATCCGGAAAAAACCTTCCGGAGCAAGCCTTTCTTCATAGTCGCTGATATTGCCTCTGACCACATATGTATCGTCTGATGTATTCACGGCAATGTTCTGGTTCTGTGATTCTATGAAGAGTACGTCTGAAAGCCTGAGCTTGACATCACCGTCGGAAGTCTTCAGCCATAGCTGTTTTGCATTTGCCTGTTTGCTGAGAACGTAGTCTATGACCTCCCTGACTTTTGATTCGTCAGCAGGCTTTGTCAGGTATCTCAGGGCATTGACTTCGTATCCCTGTATTGCATACTCAACATGGCCTGTCAGGAATACGATACATACTTCATCACTGAGGGCTCTGAGCTTTCTGGCGAGGGTGATACCGTCCATTCCGGGCATTTCTATATCGAGAAAAATAATATCATAGGGGCTGCTGCGGAAGCGTCTGAGCAGCTCGTCACCTTGTGAGAATTCATCTGTTATTATATCGAGGCTGTTGTAAAGCTTGTCCATTATATCTTTAAACTTCGCAATGAAGTGCTTTTCGTCATCACATACGGCGATCTTCATAAAAATCTCCTTATCGCTTTTTTAATATATTATAACATATTTTTGATAATGATTCAAGATAAAATACCATTCACGACAGATCAGATGCATTTCACGACAGATTTTCATTATTTGTGTTCAGGTATGATATTATAATATTAATGAAAGGGAACGCCCTTACGAAAGGAAATGTTACTATCATAATCAGTATGTCAGGCCATAAAATAAGCAAATAGTATACTGTGTATTGCGTGATCTGATGAAAGAAACCGCAGACAGCAGTATATTATTAATAAACTATATATCATTTAAGACGCAGGAGGATATGAAATGAATTTCAGAAAAACCATTGCAGGCATTTCCGCACTAATACTTACAACAGGTTCGCTTGCAGCAGTACCAGTGACAGCTTTTGCAGACAACAATGATACCGAGGCAACAGATCAGGCATTTACAGAGGGCATAATCATCACTCATGTTTATGACGCCGGTGATCTGACTGAGACACAGTGCAGATTCTACTCACAGACTCCGAATATACCCTATGTGAGCCTTTCTGAGTTCTATAGAACTATCAATCAGGGCGAAGAGCTTACCATCATAAAGAACGAAAAAGGCATTTATGATATCAATAATATACTCGGAGCCGCCTGCGAGATAGATACCGATAAGGATGTGTTTACAACATCTGATTACTATCCGAACGTTTGTTTCCCTATAGAAGAAATCTCTGCAGATTCTTCAATGAATAATACATTTGTAATACCGTCAGAGGGTGAGGAAAAGGGCGAACCTCACGATATGGTGATCGATTTTGCTGATTATGATATTGATCTCTACGGTGAGGACTCAGATATATGGTTCCCGCTGCCTACACTCTGCAATATGTTCTCGGGAATGCAGCACAGAGGAATATACTTTGACAAAGAGCTTTATTACACACTTGATATAAATTTTTCTCCATTGGAAGATGTGTTTACAGCAGAGGGAATGGAGAATATAATCAGGGATTTTGAAAACGGCAGGCCCGAAGATCTTGCTGCATACAACTATAACGAGATATGCCGTGTTTTTGACTGCGATTACGGCTTCCCCGGTTCTATCCCGCTTACTGATGCAATCAGGGAAAAAGGACTGGACGTTGCCCTTTCCGAAACAAATAATGATACAAGAGGCGTAAAGGAGAAGCTGCTTTCAACAGACTTTTTCACCTACATGACAGGTCTTACTGAGCTTGAATTCTATACATATGACGGTGGTCATACTGTAATGGCTGATACAGCTCTTGGTTATATGACAAAAGAACAGGTAAATGATGTATTATCCGGATTAAAGGAAGACGTCAATTACGAGCTTTGTGCTGATATTGCCGGAATAGAGGGTTATCAGTCCTCTTCATATACAGGAGCATTTAATGAGAAAAATGCTGTTTTCGGTGAGAACGAGGGACAGTTTTTCAGATACATCGTTAAAGGCGATACTGCCTTGTTCTCCTTCGATTCATTCAGTTCTGTTGATCTTGCAGGCTGGATAGCTTACTACGAAGGAGAAGGTGAGCGTCCTGTGGATGTTATATCTGCTTTCTATGAATGCGTGAAGGATGCTGACGAAAATCCTGATGTCAGGAATTTCATCGTTGACGTTTCGACCAACGGCGGCGGACCTGATATGACAGATATTTATATGATAAGCCTGATGGGCGGTGATCCCGTTTGTTATAACGAATACCTGGACAAGGGAACAACAGTTGTTCAGAAGTATATCATTGACAAAAACCTTGACGGAAAGCTGGATGAAAAGGATGAAGAGCTGAAGTTTGACCTTAACTTCGGCGTAATCGAATCAGGTGCATCCTTCTCATGTGCAAATGAATTTCCTTCAGATGCCAAGGATGCAGGCATCATGGTAATAGGCGAGAAAAGCTCAGGTGGTTCATGCTGCATAAACGGTTATACTACTCCTGACGGTATGCCTTTCTATATGTCATACAGAATCAAAATGACCAACAAAGACGGATATGACATTGATCATGGCATACAGCCCGACTATGAGCTTGTAACTGTCAATGAAGACGGCAGCAAGGACTTTTCAAAGGTGTTCGATTTTGATGTTATCAGCGAATGCTTTGCTGATTTCTACGGTACAAAGACTGAGGATACAACTGCCCCTGAGATTACAACAGCAGCTGTTGTCACTACCGCAGCTGATACATATACAACAACTGTGGCTGATAAGGGAACAACTACAACATCGGCTGCGTCTGAAACAGTGACTACAGAAAGCACAACAGTATCTTCAACCGGTACAGCAGCAGAAACAGCAGCCGGTAAAACTGAAGAGAACAGCTTCTTTGCTCCTGTAAACGAAATGGGCGATATGGCTATTGCTGATTATGAATCTAAGAACGGTACTGCACCTGCAAAGGCAGTTACAAAGGATAACCTTGACGGTACATACAGCATCATTCTTTCAGATGAAAAGGGCAACGTTCTTGACACATATGTAATTGATCCTGATACAGGTAAGGGTAAGGACAGTAAGGGCAATGATGTTGATCTTCCTCAGACCGGAATCAATTCAATGGGTCATATGCTTATTGTAATTGCTGCATTCTTCATGCTTGGATCAGGTGTTATTGCGGTAACAGTGTCCGGAGCCGGCAAGAGAAGAAAAGAAGACTAAAGATCATTAATGCTGAGAGTGGCGCCATTGGCGCCACTTTCACTAATATCAGGTGCATTATGAAAATGAAAAAGAAGATATTGCGTGTGGCTGGTATAATCATGATCGCCTGCAGCGTTGGTATTCTTGCACTCTATGGCTACAGAAAAATCAGCAGAGAGATATATCTGCGCAAGCTGCTGAATAATAATATCAACTTTGAGATCCCAGGGCTTAATATCAGAGTGCCTGTGCTTGAAGGCACGGATTCAAAGGTTCTGCAGGTATCGGCAGGACATTTTGAAGATACCGGCGCACCCGGCAAGGGTAATTATTGTATCTGCGGTCACAACAGCACCATATATGCCGAGATATTCAACGACCTTGACCAGATAAAAGCCGGAGATGAAATGTACCTCGTTGATACAGATGAGAAGCGCTATCTTTATACCGTCACCGAGTACAGGATAGTTGAGCCTGATGAGACATGGGTTCTTAATGACTTCGGAGATAACAGGCTCACAGTGATATCCTGCACAGATGACGGAACACAGCGGCAGGTAGTTGTCGGTATGCTCGAGCAGTTCTTGCCGTAGTAAATGGCAGGTATCGTGACCTGACATACTTCAATGGTGTCAGTGAAAAAGCTATGCAGAATATGACAAAATAAGCCTGCATTATTGTAGTTTACAATACCAATCTCCATACAAAGCGCTCCGGGTGACCGGAGCGCTTTCTCTGTCATATTACAGATCAAGTATACATATCTTCTTGCTTTTCCGCCCGTTTTATGCTATGATTATTATAACAGAAACGAACGGAGGTACTGCGTCATGTATGACAAGAAAGCTATAGCACTTCTGAAGAAATACTACCTGCCCTACAGCACTGACGGTACACCGTCTGAGGCGGATAAGGAGGCTGCGATCAAGGCAGGCGTGGCAGTGCCGGAGTCTGTGATGACACATGATGAGATTGTGGCTGAGATAAAGGCACTGTCTGAGCGTATTACAGTGGAAGCCGCTGCAAAGGCCTTTCTTTACAGCCTTTCCACCGGCGATACAAGATACCGCTCCGCTCTGGGAAGCCTGCTTGTCGCTAAGGCTATGCCTGCACACTCTTCCGCCGATACGGAGCGAAAATCCGGCAGCTGCTTTGTCTGCGGATGCTCGCACGGACTTGAAGCCGCTGAGAGGATAGACTGGAATTATCATGGCGTATTCCGCTGCCTCCCGCCTGTACAGTACGGCAATTCTCCCGATTACTCCTGCGCTGAGTATGTGCTCAATGACCTCAGGGAGTTTGAAAAGCTCCCCGCTGTGGAGCCCTGCGAGGAGGACTATATCATCCTCAACAGGATATTCGGCGCAGTCAGCCTTATGAAGTCTCACAACAAGGATTCTGCACTTGTAAAGGAGATAAATCGGCAGAAGATACTCAGCACCACTGCAAACGGCGTACACTGTCTTCTCGGCATCCTTTCAATGTGCGGTATACTTGAGGGCAACGAGGAGAAGGGCTTTCTGCACACCTATACGAACTATGACGGAGGCTTCGGCTTCCGTGACGGTCTTATCTTCTTCCCGCTCTTTGACTGGAAGGGAAGGAACGGTGTGAACTACAATGCGGTCGAGGAGATATTCGGCAGCTTCAGCGGAGACCGTCTCACACCGGATAAAGCCGTTGCAGAGACTGCGCCGCCTTCTGTCAATAAGACAAACTCGAAGGCGGAGCAGTACTTCACCGACGGACAGTACACCATCATGCTCACTGACGAGGAAAGACGCTATCTTGCACTTGACCCTGTATCTCCGGAGTGGGAGACAGTCGCCGCATACAGTGTGACACACTGGCTCAAAAAGCGCACGGTGTATTTCTACGAGGGGAATACCATAGTCAAGGTCATCTTTGAGGAGCATTCCGTAGATGAAAACGGCGGCATCTGCTGGAAGATATATCAGGAATTCGATACCCACCTTGAGACAGACAACAGGACCATGCTGCTGCCGCTGACATCAAGGGGCAGGGCAAAGCCTGTGACTCCCACAAACGTAATGGCGGTAATGCCCTTCGGCTGTGATGTCAGCATCTACCTGAAAAAAGGGGAGAGCAGCATCTGTGCGGGCAACCGCAGGAACAGGCAGTATATCGCCCTTGGTGAGAATGACAGGATAAAGGACATAGCTACGGACAGCGACTTCCACGCCTTCATGGAGTATTATATTCCCACCTGTCCGGATGATTACTTTGAGCGTATAGCAGCCGTGCGCAGTATGGAACATAAGACTGTGAGATTCAGAGCCGGTGATATCTTCCGCTGTCAGGTGGACAGGAAGAAGTACGCCTACGGTCTTATCCTCGGCAAGACAAGGGACATCGAAAAATGGAAGGAACTGCCGAAGCTTCATTCCTTCAGACATCTTATGATGCAGCCTGTCATCATACGGATGTATGACTTCATAACCGATGACCGTGATATGACGGCTGAGGAGCTGAGAGGTAAGCCCCTGCGTACTCCCGGTATCTGCTCCGACTGCGATATCCTGTGGGGCACTCATCCCATAGTCGCACACAAGGAGCTTGAACCGGATGATATACTGTTCAGGCTGAGTCTTGCAAGACAAGTAAAGCGGGATGAGCACATGACGCTCTTCTCGGCGGAGAATTCCGTGAAGCTGTTCCCGAAGGACAAGCCTGCAAAGATGAAGACGCCGGAAACACTTTACGTGGAGTGGGGCTTTGTCTCCTTTGAGATGCCCTGGAATGACGTGCCGGAGGAACTGCGCAGGATGCTTGATGATGGAGTATACTACAACGGCGGTGTCAGTCTCGGGATACACGGAGACTACTGCGGCATGACTCTTGCTGCTATACTGAAGGAAAGTCCGCAAGTTCTAATGCAGTATGACCTGCTGCTGCCTGAGAACAGAGATAAGTTTGCACTGGTTATGAGAAGCCTCGGGCTGCCGGAGGACTGCGGATATGACGACTTTGCCAGGAAGTACGGCGGTATCACAAGGGCGGAGTATATCAGACTGCTGTAAAGCGGCGGCTTTACGGGTGCCTGTCAGTCAAAAAAAAAGCGCCCCGAGGGGCGCTTAAGCGGATCAGTCATCTTCATCTCCGGGGATATCGATGATATTGGACTTCATGATATCTTCGTACATGACATTGATGTTTGTGGAGCAGTCAACTGTGACGGGGATGTCGTAACCGAGGTTCTGGAGTTCCACAGTGGCCGCTATGCCGAGTTTCGTGTTGAATGCTCTATCAGTCTCTGGCTGCGGCTCGACTGCGTTGACAAGGTCGGCGATATCGTTGCTGTCTGCTCCCTCGGGTACGGCAATATTTAAGGTCTTACTGCAGTTGATTGTGAGCCCGGGGATAGAACTGCTGACCTCTGCGGGGAACTGGTCGGTGGTTACAATCGGTAATTCCTGATGATCTGACTTATTATTCATAATTGTTTCCTCCTTGATAGGGTAGTTGTGGGGTGGGGTTATGTATCCTTCCGGCTTCGCAATCATAGTATCGAAGCAGTGCATAAAAGGCAAGTCCGGCCAGGTGGCGCTGCGGGACCAGCAGGTGCGGCCCTGAGGTTCATAGCCGTGAGATCTTACCTCAGGCTTCTCGAAGAGGTCTGCAAGGGCGGAAGCCTTGTCCGCCATAATTTCATCGAAGAGCTCCAGGTAGTCGAAGCCGTCGCATAGCTCATGTACGGTTGAGTCACTCAGCGTCTCAGCGGGCTTTCGAATCTGGTCGAGGCCGTACTCGGCGAGGACGTGGTTGCAGTGCAGCTTGAAGCGGTTGAGCTCACTCCGACTCTGGGTGAACATTTTTCCGGTACGGAGGTTGACACTGTTCAGCATTATGTGGAGATGCCTGACATCAGTGTCAAGATGCAGATAAATCATGGCCTGATGACCTTTTTCGTAATAGTAGGCCGCAATTTTCCGACCAATCTCCAGGTACTCAGCGTTGGTGTGATCATTGCCGGCGGGGGAGATGGAAACTGTGATCTGCCGAAATTGACTCCCGCCCAGTTTCTGATTGGCACGCTTTACTGCCTCGAACTCCGCCATGAAGTCGTCAGTTACGAAACCCAGACCGTCGATGTACTTGCCGTCATCGGTCTTGAGATAGTCTGACAGGTAAGCGTGCAGCTGAAGGGTGCCAGATGGCTCGGTGCAGCGCACATTGACGAACTTGACGATTGACATCAGTCCCCACCGCCTTCCTGCTGAGCCTTGAACTCTGTGATCTCCTTGCTGACGGCGGTGAAAGCTCTTGAAACCTCACAGAGCGCTTCATAAGTCTTGGCGACAAGCTCGTCGGATAGCTTGCCGTCACGCTGTGCACCTCGCAGCTGGTCACTGATCTCGATCAGAGACCGGGAGATAAGGTGGGCGTTGTCGAGGATAATGATACCTTCGTCTGAGAAGATGCGACGCTTAGCGAGCGCCGTCTTGTCGATGTTGGCCTGCTCAGCGAGCTGAACAAGTCTTTCATGCTCGCTGTTGGTGAGCCTCATCTGAAATATTTTTTCGGCCATTGAAAGCACTCCTTTATATAATTTTTTAATGTGGGATGTAATGTAATAACGCCGCGGAATCTTGCTAGCGGCATCATTACATAACTATACATCAGATCCAGTCGTCTCTCGGCTTATAGCCAGTATTATTGTAATTCATTTTACTTCACCTCATTCTTGTCATCCGGGGCACTCAGCTCCTCCGTGGTCTTGAGTCTCAGTCCCTTGAATCCCCATACGCGTTTCTGCTTCGGTCCAATCTTCTTGTAGTCCACTGCAGGATTGAAGCTGAGGACATTCTCCTTAAATTCGGTCTTGTCCTCGGCATCAAGAGCATTGTCGACACACCATGCCTTATAGTTATCATACAGCACTGCTGCAGATACCGAACCGTTCGCGTCTATCTTCGCACGGTCGCTGAGGAATTCCTCGACGCTGTGGAGGGCAGCTATACGGCTGGCAAGATAAGCTTGGGCCTTCGGTGACATCCTGAAATTGTATCCGGACAGAACAAAGGCTTTGAGGCTCTTAGCTGCGAGAGAGAATATCGCATCACGCTCGGACAGAAGCTTATCAAGAAGAGTTTTGTCCTGTTTCTCAGGTGGGATGCTGTACTCGAATGGTATTATGACCATTCTGCGATACAGCGCCAGATCCGGATGCTTGAAGACGTAGGGTTTATTGGACGCAAAGAAGAGCTTTGCGACTGGGATAAACTGCACGGGATTCTCACGGAGAGCTCTGCCCTCGATGCGCTCACAGGAGACAACGCTCTTGAAGATCTGCTCGTTGTCCATGGCCTTGGCGCTGTTGTCATAGGACAGGTTCAGCTTCTTACCCAAGAGCTGTATGATGTAGTGGCGGTCAGCAAGCTGTTGAAAACTTATGCTGGATGCGAGTTCAGGCGCTACTGCACTTTCGACCAATCTCAGATACGTGGACTTTCCGCCGTCGGATTCACCAATCAAGAAGACAGACTTCTTTACATCTGTAAGCGAAGAGATAGCAAAGCCGGTGGAAACGAGTATGCATTCCTTGTTCTCTGCGCCAGCTGAAGTTGCGATGAAGCGCATGAAGTTTGGGCAATCCTTCTCCGTTGCATTCTCCCTGTAGTTTGCTGCGAGAACGTAGTTGAAGATGTATTTTCCTCTCTCCGGGCTGAATTCGCCTGTTCTTATGTTAAGTACACCATTTTTAAAATTTATAAGTTCCTGCTGTTTCCAGAACGCCCCCTCAATGTCAATCTTCAGTGAGAGGTCCTCAGAAAGTCTCTTTCCGACCTCGACTATGGTATTCGAACCGACCGATTGCCTGTCCTCAGGGCAGATGAGATTTCGGATGACCACTTGAAGGTCGGGTCTGCTGAACTTCTGCCAGTGCGTCGGAAGCTTGACGTATGGTGTCTGCTTGTCATACTTGATGATACCCAGACGTATGACCTCACGAGTAATCTGCGAGGCCACATCCTTTTCAGAGATCAGGATTGGCGGGAGGCTTGATAAGAGTTTGTTAATCTGCGTTAACATGATCTTTTCCTTTCTGCGGGGGCGCGATGCCCCCGACTTTAGATATTGTTAAATGATTTCTTTACGAACTCAGCCATAGCAGACTGAGCCTTCGCACGTCCCTCTAAGTCAAGAGAGACATACACTTTTGCCGTGAACGCCGTGCTCTCGTGCCCCAGGATATCACTGAGATAGGGGAGTGGGACACCGCACTTGACCGCTTGACTGGCATAAGTATGCCTGAGACAGTGCGGATGGAAGTCTGTGATGCCGATGCTCTCGGCAACAACCTTCAACTTCTTTCTCACAGTACCAGGGTCGAGAAAGCGTCCAAGCTCGTTGGACACGAGATATGGGTTCTCCTCATACAGCCCGTAGGACTGCCCCGCCTGCTTCTGCTGCCAGCTCATATGAGCGAGCACCTTCTCAGCGACTTCAGGAAGCAAGGGAACTTGTCGCTTACCCTTGGACGTCTTTGTGGCCTGAACTCTGAGCACTGTCTTTGGCTCACCGACCTTTGCCTCGAAGTTCGTAACACGGTTAAGGGACTTCGTAATGCTGAGGTAGTGAATTCCATCATCACAGCGCACATCGTCGTGCGTAAGGGCACAGGCCTCGCCCAGTCTTAAGCCGCAAAACAGCATCAGCACCAGAGCGATCTGAAGGCTGTCACCCTTCATTGCTGCTACGAACCTGCCAATCTCCGGCTCAGTAAGTACACGAATTTCTGGCGTAATTACCTTAGGAAGCTGGACATAGTCGGCTGCATTATGATAGATCAGCTGCCTGCCGACGGCGTGGTTGAGCGCCTTGTGGACCATATTTAAAATGTTGCGTATGGTCTTTGAACTGAGCGACTGCTCTGGTGTGTCCAGGTGTCCACATTTCTGAAGATAAGAAACGAAATCCTGAAGATCCTCGGCTGTCAGATGCTTGAGCTTGACATTCCTGATCATATGCCGCTGAACGTGCCTCAGGTAGCCTATGTAATTCATCCTTGTGGCGTCTCTGACAGCAACACATCCGAACTTCTCATACCATTGTTCGAGATACTCACCGAATGGTTGGTCGGAGCAGAGGACGGGTTTCCCGGCGCTGATTTCCGCTTTAATCCTGGTGAGCCACTCGTCCGCTTCCTTGCGGGTACGGAATTGCCGATAAATCCGTTTTTTACCTCCATCAGGAAGTGTGGCGTAGATTGCTCCACGCCACTTCCCGTTGGCGAGACGATACTTCGTCCCCTCACCGTTGGCCGCCTTACGCATCGGAATCATCCTCGGAAATGGTTTTTCCATATTCCGTGTGATCTGCCAGCCAGCTATTAATAGCGGCAGACGGGTAGATGATGCGGCGTCCGAGCCGCAGATGCGGCAGGGAGCCATTCCGAGTGAGACGCCGAACGAGTGAGACAGAAATCCCGAGTTCCTGAGCTACCTGCTCGGCCGTAAGACAAAGTGTTGATTTGTCCATGGTAATCACCCTTTCATATTATTTTTATCAGCTGACATATCCATTCTATCAAAACGAAAATTATTGGAATTTTTTTCTAAAATGTTATGCAAATGGCGAAGCTTCGAGAGAAAGAAATAAGAAAAGGGAAAGAAAACCGGAATTCTGCAAATATTACAGAAAAATTACAAAAAAATTACAAAATGGAGGCGAGATCACAATGGATATCAGGAACGGCCATCTTGGTGACATGATAGCAAGCATTTTCCCCAGTAAGGCAGTGGGTGTTGACATAGATAAGAGGCTAGTGATAATCGGGAAAGGTAAGTATGCGAACAAGTGTTCTTTTTTGAAAACGGACGAAGCGGACTACTCCGCACTGATCAGGCTAACCTTTACTGAAGCAAAGACAGAATTTGTTGATAGCAATGGTAAGGAGTATAAGGGTTATTGCAGGCAGGTTGCAGTTGATCATGCAGTAGAGTATCTCATGAAAAAAGGAATAGATCTTAACTATACTTTTTATAGTGACACGGAAAAAGCATTGTTTTCGAAACTGATAGGGCATCTTCTGGAGCGCCATATCCATCTAATGTGTTCATTTGGTAAAAACTTTGATGAAGATGAATACAATAGCGAGCTGAAAAAAATGAGGGTAAGGCACAGAAAAGAGATTATCACAAAAGGAATAATAAGAATGATATATTCTTCTGCCAGATACTCTGCAGTGGAGCAGTATAAGGAAGGCACAGGCGACTATTGCCTCCTTATAGATAATGGGGATGATTGGCATATACATTATAATGTAAGATACATTGATACTACGATAAAGCTGCATCTTGTGTCAGAGCAGGGAACAGACAGCAGAAGATTAGAGAACGTAGAGCTTGTCAGAGCAAGTATGATAAAGAATAGGCCTGTGTCTTTAGTCAGTGCTCAGGACTGTAGACTGGATTTCTGGAACCTTAATACTGACTTTTATGTTCCGAGGATATTCTGTTTCTATACTTCGTTGGCCGGTATGATTACTGCTGAAGATGAGAGCCATGGAATCTGTAAGTCTGACATGGCTGAGAAAATCGGAACTGAGTATGGAAACTCAGAATCTGAGATAAAGGAGATGTCATATAGGAACGCATACAAGTATCTGCTGGAAAAGTATTGCAGTGACGTTAAGCTGCAATATATGAAAAAGCTCAAAGCAATAAGTAGTATAGTGGATAGTTTTTTAAAGTGTAATTATAACAGATTCTTTTCAGATACAAAGACTGAAGGGCTTGGAAAAGGCCTGGATCAGTTCAGACTATTTATGGAAGAGAATGGGATCGGCTTCAGCAAAGAGGATACTATAGTCATATACAAGTATCTTTTGACTCTATGGCTTGATAAGCTATGCTCTTCACTGGAACTGTATGACTTTGAAGAGATGTTTAAACTGTACTCTGAATCAAAAGAATACAAGGACAGCATAGATGATTCACGTAAATGTATCCTTAAGCATACAACATTAAAAATACTTGACGACGCACACACTTCATATATCTCGTTTTATCAGAAGCACAGAGAACTTTTATCGGAGTTTGAGAAGAAAATCCGGGTTGAGGCAGATATCTCTGTTGGAAGAATGGTTGCGGAGCAGGCAGGGGACGTATACAGCCCATTTAAAAATCTTAAGGCTGCGATAGAGGATTTTCAGCATAGACTTGAATGGAATGTTCCATATTATGTTCAGTACACAATAATTGAAGGAGATAAGCGCAACGAGATGGCAAAGAAGTATATTGGGTATGGTCATGTGGGAGATAAGGTTGCAATAAATATAAGAAGGGACGAGAAGTATGAAGTAATCAGTGACGAGCCTTTCATTCTTAAATGGAATGATAATGTATTCTGTGTGACATATAAACTGAAAGAATGATGGAGAAAGGACGAGTGACTCTCTATGATGTGTCCACAGTGTCCAAACATTCCCGCCAACAAATAAAAAAACAACAGCCCCTGAGCTGCTTACCGCTTTAACAGTTTACCAAGCCAGTGCGGTGAGATAAAAAAACGGTAAATCAACCAAATGTCATTTTGTGACAAAAATAAATATGTGAAATTCAACAGAAAATAATGCCATTCAATCCATGCTTCCGCAGGAAAGCACTGTCGCAAGACCTATCTCCCAGATGCAAGGATAGACGCCATATTCACTGCATACCCGCACATGATATTCTGCCGCCACTAAAGTAAAAAAATATAAACATTGACAATAGTGACTTGATTTGACATTATCCGCTGTCGGTAGTAAAATACTAAGTGAGGCCTCTAATAAACTGCCGAAAGGAATAATACAAGATGAAGACAATTGCAACAAAGATCGCAGCTGCGATTGCTGCGGCTACACTCTGCACAGTTCCTATGATGAATACAATCAACGCAAATGCAGAATTTGTGATAACCTACACTCTTGAGGGTGATATCAATGAAGACGGAAAATACGATTTCTGGGATACTGCTGCATTCACAAGATATGTAAACGGAAATTCCAAAGATAAGATGATCGTCGAAGAAATGTTCCCTCAGGCAGCTTGGCATATCAAAGACTGGAATCATAATGGCAAGATAGACGAGGATGATGGATATATGATAGACTATCTGGCTGTAACCTATCCTAAGTATAGCTATCAGGATATGTATAATATCCTTCACTGCGAGAGATCTATTAATGTAAAAGGTGTGGATAGAAGTGCTTACTGCTGGGGCGATGCGAATGGTGATCTTATGTTCAGCATCGGCGATATCATGACTATGTCAGACTATTTCAAAGATCCTAAGCATCATCCGGCAGCACAGCTGATGTATAACAGATCATGCAGCTTTATTGTTGATCATCCGGACGGCAAAATTGTTAAGGAAGATTATACCTTTCATATGGATCGTCTGATATCAAGATTAGGCGACGCAAACGGCGATGGTCAGGTAGATATCTGTGATAAGGTGGCAATAGAACAGTATGTAGCAGATCGTGATAAGTATCCGCTTGCAGGAAAGTTTGTTGAAACCGCAGACATGGACGGTGATGGCTGTATCAATGACTGGGATATTAAGCCATGGGAGCAGATAATTCAGAAGAATCTTTTTTACCAGTCTCCGGATGGTAACAATTATAAGTATAATGAAAAAGTAATGGATAGCCTTATATCCTACTACGATCTTTACAAATAATGAATTATGGCTCCTCAGTTCTGGGGAGCCTTTTCGTTTACGGTGTCCGAGGAAACGTACGTTATATACGGGCTCTTCACCGTTATCAAACGCCCATATTTCCGCAAGTGTCCATGTGTCCAGACATCTGCTCCTATAATAAGAATTTTAGAGCAGCACTTTAATGCCACTACAGAAAAAAAGCTCCGCCGGCGGGCGGAGCAGATGATCACAGAAAGCCATTCATACCGGCCATTTCTTCAAATTTCAGGTCCTCAGTAACGTGGGCGTATGTGTCAAGAGTGAATGCAACGCTGCTGTGTCCCAGGATCTTTGAGAGCGTCTTGACATTCATGCCGCTCTCAAGTGCTCTTGTAGCAAAGGTGTGCCGGAGGGCGTGAACGTTAATCTCACGCAGACCGCTGCGCTTGAGCAGCAGCTTGAAATCACGACGGAAGTCTGCCGGATCAACTAAGTTCCCCGCTTTTGAAGTAAAGACCATCTCACTCCTATGCAGTCCTTTGTCTCTGAAATACTGTTCCTGTTCCGCTTTGTAAACTCTCAGTTTCCCGGCAATATAGGGGAGAAGAGGGATGGCTCTGACAGAGTGAGAAGTCTTAGGATCGCACAGGGCAAGATAAGTCTTCTTACTTCCTTCACCCGTCCGGTCGCTTAACCTGTTGACTGCCTGAACTACTCGCAGCCATGAACGGTCGGCAGAATCAAGATGGACATAAGCCCATTTCAGGCCGAAGATCTCGCCTTGCCGCATCCCGGTATAGAGGGCGAGGAGAACAGGCATTTCAAGCCTGTCTCCTTTAACAGCCTCCTGCAGCTGCTTCTGCTCCTCAAGGGTAAGAAACCGCATTTCAGATCTCCTGAATTTCGGAAGAGTGACAAAGTCTGAGGGGTTCTTCGGAATCATATCAAGGTGAACGGCCTTGTCAAGGGCTCTGTGTATCATATCGTGCATATTCTTTATGGTCTTAGGATTAAGACCGCCGGAACCATCCAGCTTGCCGTTCTTTGCTTTTTCGTTGTAGAAAGCCTGCATGATGCCGTTGGTGAGGTCACACAGCTTATATCCGCCGATAGTGTCCCTTATATGACGCTGAACATATGTATCGTAGTTCACGTATGTTGAAGACCTTACCTCGTTTTTGCAGTACAGTTCAAGCCAGGTGCAAAGCCAGTCATAGAGATTGATCTGACATGGCTCGATATATGTGTTGGTGTGCAGCTGATTAAGCAGCGCCGTCATTTTATCGGAAGCTTCTTTACGTGTACGGCCGTACAGATACTTCCTTTTCTGCTTACCGTCAACGGTAGGGATGGAAATAACGGCGCGCCACCGCCCTTGTTTATCCTTAAAGATGCTTCCTTCTCCGTTAGCTTTTTTGGTCATCCGCAGATACCTCCGTAACAACCTTCATATTTCTCCTCACCACAGATGTACTTCACATCCTGTATAGCTTCCCGGAGCAGGTCATGATCGGCAAGCATCTCCTCTATCTCATCGCAGCTGTAGCCATACTCCAACAATAACTCCACATCCGAACTGTCCACTCCGTAACAGCCGCAGTAAGCGAGCAGCATTTCTTCGTGTATATTATAATAAGTATAGATGTCATCATCTAACCACGGAGAGTACTTCATGCGATACAGTTTAGGCTCGAACCCGGAGCGAGTGATCTGACCGTGACAGTCAATCCTGAGGATATCACCCTCAATGGTTTCAATCCGCTCTGACGGAAACTTGTGGAATCCAAGGCGGCGGAGTGCCGCCTTCATGATACTCTCTGTCGAAGCATAGATAAACAGCCCCAGTGACTTGAAGTGGAGCAGATACATCGGATTGCTTCCTTTTATAATGTACAGGTTATTCTCCTGATCAAGTACCGTAAAGGTGAAGTTTCCTTCTACAGTCTCAGCCATGTATCTGAGACTATCAAAGTCAATTTTACCCTGAGTTTCGATAAGCTGACAAGCAGCATAACTGTCAGTGTCGATGTAGGTTGCGGGTATGACCTTATCACGGCGGAGTTCCTTGTCATTCCAGAGTACCCCATTGTGAGCAAATGCGAATGAAGTACCGCTGGCAGAGCCGGCGAATGGATGATTATTGAAGTTCAGCTTCTTGTCTCCCTGAGTAGCCATGCGGGTGTGCCCCATAACTGCCGTTGTACCCTCAGGCGGATTGAAGTGAAGCTTATGTGCAGGCTTAGGTCTCTTGTAGATTACCACCTGTCCGTCACGTACATAACTGATGCCTGCCGCATCTGTGCCACGTTCCTCTGCGGCGTTCGCAAGTGCCTGAGTAAGCTTTCTGAGTACTCTGTGCGGGACAATGCCTGCATAATCAGTCCATCCAAATAAACTACACATCTTGTTACCTCCTCATTTAAAAAATCTGAGAACATCATCCGGATGTTCAAGCCTGTCGATCTCACGTATGACTTTATGCACTTTGTTGACAAGGTGCGTCGCCGCCAGAACGGTGACAAGGGCTGTTATGAGCCGTATATCGCTGCGGGTGACAGTTGGTACAGTCAATACCGGTATCTTTTCAATAATATCTGTTTTAAGCATCTTACATATCCTCCTCTGTTGTTGTTTCTTCGTTTATGTAGAGCCGTCTCTCTTTCAGATAGGCTATCAGCTCCGGTTCTGCGATTGTAGCTACAAAGTCACTCCACGACAGCTTGTGCAGGCCTTCCTCTGAAAAGCTCAGGGCAACATCGATGATAGCATTGACAAGTTCTAATGTGGCTACAAACGTGTTGATCTTCAGCGTGCCACGGAACAGGCGGAACTCGATTGTTGAATAGTTCATCAGGTTCACAGCCGCATACCTTCCGTTGTTTCCCTTTTTTGCCTTGTCGAGAATCTCACGCCCGGTTTTCTCGTAACCATAACGAGCCGCCCAGCGGTTCATCGAATACTCAGAGCGACGAGAGAACTTGAGTAACTCGTTCCAGTGGGATTCAACGAAGAAGAGGATACGGCTGATGGTATCATCCTGCTCCTCACGGCTATCTCCGAGGCAATCTCTGTTCACATGAACATGGAGGCCGCAGGTCGATGTCTGATGCGACCTGTATCCAAGGCTGACTGCCTTGCTCATTATCCTGTCCCACTGATAAGCTTTGTGGTATTCCAGCGACGCCGGATGGCTTACGATCTCCATACCGTCGTCAAGACTGCCATCACTTTTGATATAGATGAACTCGTCGCTCCTGTTACCGACTGACAGAATCTCATCGGCGTTGTCGCTGTCCTTGCCTGCTCCATCTATTTCAAGCTCTACGCCGAAGTATCTGTGACTGTCTCCAAAGAAAACCGGATCCGGCTTGTAGCCGTAATCATGGATGGAGCGGTTCTTGTCAAGCTCGTCGTGGTAGCAGTCGCTGCAGTAAGCGTAGCCATCAAGGTGGTAAGCATCATCTTCATGGAGCAGGGCATCGCAGCAGGAGCACCTGACGTAATGATTTTCATAACAGTGACGGCAGAGCGTAGAATACTCGTCTCCGTAACTGTCTTCGGTCCACATAACCTCGCCGCAGCGGTCGCAGGTTACTGTGTGATTCTCGTAGCACTCCGTGCAGACCGGCTGTCCGTTGACCTCTTCATAATCCTCGCCCTCTTCGATAAGAGCTCCGCAATGCGAGCAATAGATGGCGTTCTCGTTATTCTTTTCTTCCATTGTTTTCCTCCTTAAAGACGTGAAAAAGCCGCTCCCGAAGGAGCGGCTTCGTTCTCAGTATTCGCTTGCAAGCAGCATTGTGCTGTGGTCTCCATCGTCTATGATGTAGACTTTCTCGTTGACTGGGTTATCCGATGGGAATAAGTATTCCATGCGGTACTCCGGTTCTTCTGATGTATGGGTTATGCTTTGCAGGCAACCTACAGGCTTTAACTCAAAGACCTGCAGATAATCCTTTGGCTCGGGCATCTTTTCAACACATCCCCACAGGAATAGTTGAATATCAAGCGGGATAGTGCTATCGACGCCGCAGGTAAGATATCGTTTGTTGTCGACCATAGGGATCCTCCTTTCTGAATTATTGATCATCTTATCCTGATCGCACATTAATTATATATATTTTGAGAACGGAAAAAACAGAAAAAGTGCCTGCCTAAATATATATTGTTAATAAGAGCGAACACCCCTTACAGTCCGCCGCCCCTTCCGGGACGGCGCGGCTGTATATATTAAAAGCCTCTGCACTTCGGTTTTGAAACCGATATACAGAGGCTTGCTGTTTGGGTACTGACTTTCCTTTCATTAGTTTTTATCATGTAGTATATATACAATAATACCGTCGGAAAATGTACTGTATGATAATTCTGTAATACACCTTCCCTTATACCTATATCCTGCAAATATAATTATTAATATATATCAGCAAGGTTATGGGGGAGAGTGTATACAGGAAATACACTACACGGAGGAAACTACAATGGCAAAGGAAAAAACAATGGCAAAGGCTATCCGCATTCATGAGAGCGTAGTTGAGGAGATAAACAGAGAGGCCAAGGCACAGAACACGACATTCTCAGATATCGCTAACTACAGACTCAAACATTTCACAAGCACGCTTACGCCTGCCATAACGGCAAAGGTACAGGATATAGTTAACAAGGCAGAGAAGCTTGTTGGGGAGTACGCTTCAAAGGAAGCGGAGTCATTACAGAAGGAGGTCGCAGAATTATGGAAGTATGTAAAGTAATTACAAGGTCGGACGGTGGCACAGCCTATATCAGGAATGCCATGAATTACTGCCTTGACGACAGGCGAGTACTGACGAAGGGGTACGGTGTAAATCAGAATTCTCCCGAGGTCGCAGCTATGCAGTTTGAAAAGAATGCTGAGTTCTGGAATAACGGTGACAAGAATCCGTTCCTGCAGTTTATGATTTCCTTTACGGAGGATACTGCTCCTACCGCCGATGAAGCTATGCGGTTGAATGAGGAGATAATCAGGCCTTTCACCGAGGAGCATCTTGTGATGAGTGTTGTGCATAACGAGAAGCGTGATAGTTCTTTGTTTCATGTACATAACTACGTCAGCACCACAAACTACAATGACGGTTCTATGCTGTATTCCGACAATCGGACTAACTACGGCATAGCTCAGCGTGTAGCTGATGTTACGGGAAAAGAAACTGCACTTTCGGTTACATATGAACAGGGGAAGGAATGGGAGTGTCCTGAAATATTTACTTCTCAGGACGAGGAATAAAACACCTATGAAGGAAAGGAGATACTTATGGAAAAGAGTACAGACATTATCAGAAGGAAGTTCGAGATCATCGCTTCCGATAAAAACAGGTTCAGTTTTCTCAGAAAGAAGAAGTGCATAGGTGAGCTTATTGTAGACAGAAAGGCGAGGACTATAACGTTCAGGCATCTTTCAGGAAAAGCTCCCACAGGTTACATAGTGATCGCGGCTATGGGCTTGAATAATGACTGGATCAGGGTACTTCATGGAGGGGTTAAGTATGAGGCTTTGACTGTGGATAAGCCCGTTCTCGGATATTTTGCGGGGAATAATGACGAGGACGGCGTTGCTGTGATCAATAAGCAGATCAGGAGACTGAATCGGGGAGGTATCAGAGAGCTGACGCTTACAGTGGCGGAGTTTAATCTGCTTGCCGGACATTACGGATTGCTGATGATTACCATGAAGAGCACGCGCAAGTTAATTGCGCCTAAGGTCAGGGAGGAGTTAGGGTTCAGATATATAAGAGCATAAATGAAAAAATAGAACATCACCTACACCGTCTTATTCCTTGAAATATGGTAAACAATGTGCTATAATTATACTAATATAAACCGACGGGAGTAAATAACAATGGCATTCAAATCAGAATTCATAAAGGTATTCAAGGAAGGTCTTGAACCATACGGTTTCCGGAGAATGAAGGGGACGGACTTCTTCGGCAAGCTTATCAATAATGAAATACTTCTCTATGTTTCTTACAAGCAGTACAGCCCACCCGACCGGGGAGTAAAGGCCTTTGATGTTATCGCCGGCGTACAGACTATCTACAGTCATGATCTCACAGAGCATCAGCTTATCTTTTCATCAGGTGGTCTGATCAATCATAATATTTCCTGTGTTGATAATATCAGAGTTTATTTTGAGTATACAAGCAAGACGCAATCTGATGCGATAGATAAAGCATTTAAGAGTATGATGAAAGTTATAATGCCGATATTTGAGAAAGTTATAGATCTTCCTTCATGTCTCGAATACTTGTTTACGTTCAAATTTGGCTGGCTGAATCATCTTGACAGAATGTATCGTGATTCGATCCTGCTGATCGTGGCTGATAATCATGATTCCTTTGAATACCGCTTGAATAAAGCAAAAGAAGAAAGACTAAAGTTTTATAATGGAAATGAGTCTAATCCTGTTTATCAGACATGGCTCGAGGAGTTCCCACCTGTTCTCCATGAACTGATAGACAGCCGTGACCGCGTATGGGCGAGCAAGGAATTACAGGATAAGGTATTCAGTGAAGCCAATCGCCGTGCTGAAATTAATAAGGCGCAGCTGCGGAAGTACGGCTTTGAAATATAAAGAGATTCCCGTCTCAGAATCAGAAGGGAAAATAAAAATGAAAAACAGTAATAACAGTAATCATACTCTCGTTGATCGGAATGATAATTTACGCTTTCTCAGATCATGAATACAGAGTAAAAACAGAATACGGGGATCAGTTTTGGATGTACTCCGATTCTTGGGGTGAATGTGCGTTTATAAGCTGTACAGCCCATAATTTGGATCTGTCTATTTCAAATATTGATTCAAAGAAGGATCTTATTCCGATTTGTGATACTGAATTATTCCGCTGCTACAGGTTTACTAATACTAAGGAATACTTCTATATCTGCGGCCTCAAACCCGATGGAGATTATTTCTGGATAGACCCTTACGAAAAGAATCCACCTAAATTCTTCAAAGAAGAATACAGCGCTGATTTCCTTAAAGTCTTTTTAGCCGATAAATACATAATGCAGGTCACAATGAACTACATTGACGGCGTATATCATGACGAGATCATGGATATGGCTCAGAAGCTGACATCAGGAAACTATGAAGGCCTCGACAAATACGGGCTTACAGAAGAAATGATAAACGACAAGGAATCCCTTGAGGAAAAGATCGGGATAATGGAGAAGTATCTGAAAGAGAACGGAGGAGATCACTCCGGAAGCAGCGGTCAGTGACCACCGTTCAGAAAACTCAGCATGGAGGATTTATGAAAAAAGCATTTCTGTTGTTAGCATTAGTAATAGCTTTGCCTTGTTTGTTTCTGTTTTGGTTGTTTCATGAAAGGACGTATCATGTTAAAACTGATTTTGGAGATTCATTCACAGTAATTGAGGATCCATTGATCAGCGGAACTGTATTAAATGATGATAACTCCGGTTACTCACAGTCACTATCAAGCTTCTATGGAAAATCATGTATAAAGAACGTATGTGATTCGGGATACTTCAGATGTTACAGGATCAATGAATCGGAGGATAATCTTTTCATATGCAAAATAAAGAACCAAGATCGGTTTTTTAGTGTTAACATGAATTACAAAGATGAGATCATCTATAACCTCAAAGAATTTAAGGAATGGTATATATCTGATTTCCTATGTGACCATCATTACATGGAAATCATTCTGCCATATCTTGACGAATTATACCATGACGAAATGACAGATATAGCTAAAAAGCTTGTGAAACATGACTTTGAAGGTCTTGACAAATATGGCCTTACAGAAGAAATGATAAACGACAAGGAATCCCTTGATGAAAAAATCGGGATAATGGAGGAGTATCTGAAAGCGTATAAGGAACAGCCAAGTACTTCCGCATTCGTGCATTGACCGCACCTGACAGATAACTGAACCACATTCGCTGATAAAGGAGAAGTGCGATGACTAAAAAACTAATAGTTGCAGCGATAATGATTTGCTTTATGATAATCTTTGTTAGTGTTTCAATTATCAATAAGAGTAAATACATCATCAAAACAGACTATGGTGATACATTTGAAATACAGCATGGTTTATTCGGAGATGCATACTATATATCGGATAGATCATCAGATTTCGGAGCGGATATCCTTCTGTACAGAGGAAAAGAAGATCTGAAAAGTATATGTGATACAGAACGTTTCAGATGCTATGAATATGTAAATGGTATGGAAGACAAGTACTTTTGTAAACTGAAGAGCACCGAAGAATATACAATTGTAGTTGTAAACTGTGCACCTGAATACAGTTTTTTCTCAGAGGATAATGGACGAGGTTTATTAGAGAATCTTTTGAGTGATTCACAGATCATGAAGATCTGCCTGAATTGGCTTGACGAGGTTTATCATGACGAGATCATGGATATGGCACAGAAGCTCACATCAGGAAACTATGAAGGCCTCGACAAATACGGCCTTACAGAAGAAATGATAAACGACAAGGAATCTCTTAATGAGAAGATCGGTATAATGGAGAAGTATCTGAAAGAGAACGGGGGAGAACACTCTGAAAGCAGCGACCAGTAGCAGACAGTTCCGTTTATCTCAATGGACTTGACATATCTCAGAAAATGCTATATAACATACTCGTAAGTTTATAACTTATGATTCACTAAATCGGAGGGGGCATTATGTTCTATTGCCGTGAGAATGAACTTGGTAAGCTGAATAAGAAATATAATGACAATCAGTTTGAGTGTGTCGGTATCTATGGAAGAAAGCATGTCGGTAAAACTGCGCTGATAAAAGAATTCTGCACCGGAAAGCCTGTTATATTCTTCTCTGCTCTGAACGCAACATCTCAGGAAAACCTAGAATGCCTATCCAGAGCCATTTATGAGTATAAAAAGCCGGAGCTTGTCGGCGGTGATGCTCCTATATACCATAATTATGATGCTGCCATCCAGGAGATAACAAATCTGTCAAAGGAACAAAGAATCATATTTGTTATCGATACATCATCGGCTCCTGCAAGTACCGCAACGAGAAGACAGGCATTGACGAGCTTGAGCTGATCAGGCACTATGCCTCCGTATTCAGCAAAGGCAGCAAGTATCACTATTATATTTTCTCACTCGGCGGTTTCACCAGGGAACTTCAGGAGTGCGAAAAGCGCGGAGAGGTCAGACTGCTGACACTGAATGATCTGTACCGATAAGTTTGAATGAATGCGGCGGGGATATCCCCGCCGTTTCGATAACGCTATCATTGACATTTGTTAATTCAAAAATATTTCTCGAAACGCTTGACAACTTGTGACAAACATGATATGATAGCATTACAAAAGGATATTCAGATAGATATTTTATGCCTACGGGCATACTGTATCCATCTGAATATCCTTTTTGTTTTGTCAGCAGCTTGACAAACCGGCGTCGGGAGACGCTGCATAGTGCGCCGTGAGGCGCTGACGAGCCGCCGGCTCAGACAATTCCCATACGTTCAGCTTTTGCCTACTGTAAGGAGGATTTATATGGAAGAAAACAATTACGAGTTTGAAGAGTATGACGAGTTTTATGACGATGACGAAGATACCATCATTCTGGAAGAGAACGAGGACAGCAACTGGCCGTTTGACGATGATGACTTTTTATTTGAAGATATTGCGGATGACGAGGAAGAAGAACTTGTCCATTCGCCTCTGACGGTCAAGCCTAAAAAGCAGCTGCTTGAAGGCCTGACAATGGAGTATGCGGAGTTCGCAGACAGGACTTTCACCGGTTTCCAGCTGGGTCATTTCAGCTTCTATAACGTCACATTCAGAAACTGCACATTCGACCGTATCGACTGTCAGAGCGGAAGGTTCGTAGCCTGCAGGTTCGAGGACTGCAATATCATCTCATTCTCAGGGGAGGGCTACGGATTCAGAGAGTGTGAATTTACCAGATGCAGATGGAGCGGGACTCCGTGTCTCGATGACTGCTTCTACTACAGCAACTGCAAGTACACAGACTGCACGGAAGACTACGATTGATCTGAAAGGAAGGGTGTTTATGAATAACAGGGATTTTGAGACCATGAACCAGAAGCTTATTGACGGTTATATCGACCGTCAGAAAAACCATACATATATGCTTGATGACGACTCCTATCCGGACGCGAAGAAGCACCGCATAGGCTGGGATGACAAGTGGGTAGGCAGGCGGATGTACAAGTCATTCTACAGGCGCGACATTATGGAATATGCAGGCTGCAACCTCAGAATGACAAAGGTCAGAAAGTTCGACCTTATCAATTTCAATATCATTGATATGAAATTTGAGCGCATGATAGCTGAACACTGCTGCATGATGAACGGCACCTTCCGGAACGTCAGGTTCTTCCGTTTCTGCATCAGGGGTAGTATGATTTATCCGTTCGGTGAGATTGAGACGAACGAGTATCACGAACACCGCAATATCGTTATGAACTGCAAGTTTGAGAACTGCGTATTCATGAATTCATACGCTCAGCATACAGACTGGATAAACTGCGAATTCATAAACTGCACCTTCGTGAACAGCAACCTCTGCTGCGAGGGTTCTGAGTTTCAGAATTGCAGGTCTGAGGGGGAGGTTACGGTGTATGTCAGGGGGTGAGGGAAGGGGAAAAACTATTCAGATCCAACTGCACAGAGGAGAAACCCGGCAGACTATTCGGGGAGGAGTTTATTTTCGGCATTCCATGAGAATTCACAAAAAAAGAGAGAACAGCTTCCGGTCAGTATACTGACTCCCGGTTTTTGCACCGGGGAAGCTGTTCTCCTGATATATTAGTATAATTATTTCGTCTGTTTGATTTTTCAGACCTTAACTATCAGGCCCTTACACCTGTGATACCATATTCGTATCCATTCTCTGCGAGAAGCGTGTCAAACAGAACAACACGCGGATTTGTATAGTTCGTTTTATCGTCAGTACCAAGATTATCATCCAGACATACTGTTCAGCCGGACGGCCGATGGGGATATCTGGGGCCAAGGAAGTCTTCGACATACGGATCTGACTGTGACTGATACTTTCTGTAAAAAGTGTCCTTATCACATACATCGTAATCACCCGTCACGTCTACATTGTACCATTTATTCCTGATCTTGACATAGTTCCATGCATGGTCACAGGAGTTTACGCCAACAAGAACATTTGTTGAAGGAACTCCGGCTGCAATGCAGAAATTATAGAATAATCTTGAATAACCTCCAAAGGTTCCTTTTCTGATGCTGATTACTGTTGCTACACTACCTGCTTCCATGCCATCGGTTCCAAGACTCTGGAATCACAAACCGGAGAGAGCTGATTTTGATGCTACGCCTTTTACAGCGGTCAGCCTTTCACTATCCGGAAAAAGTTTTTTTTGGAATAATCCACGTATTCCGTTTTTCCTCTATACTTGTCCGTCCCGGTATGCTATGATATGTTCAGATCACATGACAACGCCATGTGAATCACAAATCATAAATATGGAGGTTTCTGTTATGAAAGAGTTTTTAAGAGAGTTTCGGGACGGCATCAAAAATCCGGCATCCTTCCGGGATGTTCATCTGCTGGTGTTCTTTCTCCAGACGATCATTCTGATTCTGTGTTCTTTCGGGCTTTATGCACTGCTCGCAAAGGATACGCCGGAGCTGCTTACCGAAGACGGGCTTGTCAAGTCCTATATCAGCGCGTTCCATAACGAAGAAGCGGACAAGACCTTCTGCAAGCTGCCGACCCTGATGGACGAGGACGAAGACAATGTCGTCCGGACAGACAAGCTCCTTGACCTTGAAAGGGGCGGGCTGTGGCTCTCAGAGAAGCAGAAGGCTCTCTATGTCACATTCTGGATAGGACTCATCCCTGCACCGATCATCTTCCTGTTACTCGGACTCGGCGGATTCTATAAGCGCTTACAGGAGCCTTATTTCAAGGCGCTGATCAGTACGGCTCCTACGCTGCTCTTCCCGCCGGTCGGAGTTGCGATATGGGGTGCGATCTCCCTGTTTTACTGGTTTGCCGTAACAATCCCGTCCGGTATGCTCGGACCGGTCCCATACCTTGTTCACCTGATTCTTGGCATCTATCAGGTTCTGCACCGCAAAAGATCCTGAAGTATCAGGATGATACAGAAAGGTCAATGATGCCATATGTCTGACCGGACGCTTTACTCCTGTACCTGCCTGTCCGGGTGTGATATTATGGGATCAGTCAGATCAAACAATAACAGGAAAGGATGGTGCGCGATGAATACTGTCATCGATATTTCAAATTGTGCGTGCTGCGGCCGAAGTTTCTCTGAGGGCGACGGTGTCTACCTCTATAGGAGAAGGCGCTATGAGCAAACCCTCCGCTGCAGGATGTGCACGTCAGATCTGTGCAAACCGGATTATGTTTTCTCTGAAGGAGAAGCAAAGCTTATCCTGCACGGGCTTCCTCAGCTCAATCTGACGAAAGGAAGCTATGTACTTAAAGAAACGTGCGGACAACTGACCGTTCAGGAAAGCCGGAGCAATCTGGTGTTCGGGCAGGAGATGATACTGGAGTACCGGGCACATCATCAGTACCTTCTGCTTCTTCCGGAAAAGCTGCAAATGCCGTATCCAAAGCTTGAGAGTATCGTGATGAATGAAAAGGTGTATTCTGCTCTGAATTCTGAGGCGAAATACGGCATTATCGACAGCAGCTGGAACATCTGCGGTTTTACGTCAACTGACACGTTGTTCTCAGTATGGTATGAAGAGGAGAAAATGACCGGCAGAGAACTTCGGTGCATTTCCATAACAGAGATGAAAGCGCATTACGATATGTCAGATTTTGCCAGAGAATGCTGCCATGCAGTTGAAACGGTTGATCCTGCAGATCTGCTTGCATACTGTGAGCGCAGGATCCAGGGGCAGGGTGCTGAACTGCGGAAAGCAGTTTACCTGATATGGCAGTATCTCCGGTCGATAAGCAGGGGTGAATGCTTCCAGGCATTCAACTGGTTTCTGACTGCGCCGAGCGGCTGCGGAAAGACCGAGCTGTACCGGACGATACGGGATTATTTCAAGGCGCATCATATCCCTGTGCCGGTCGTGCAGGTCGATCTCAGCCGCATCACAGAGGAAGGCTTCAAGGGGACGGATCCTTCAGAGATCGTGAATATGATCCTGAACGAGAACCTGAAATCCACCGGGTATGCCGTATGCTTTCTGGACGAAGCGGATAAAAAGCTGTATCCGAGCAGCAATGCGCAAGGTGAAAATGTAAACTTTCATATGCAGAGCGGGCTTCTGACACTGATCGAAGGATTCAGCTTCAACGTTGAAATCAACGATGTTGACAGAAAATTTGATACCGGCAAGACGATGTTTGTATTTATGGGAGCTTTCCAGGATCTGCGCATCAGCCGTCAGAAGAAGGCCTGCAATACTCATACACTTGGGTTTGCAGCTCCGGCGATCCGGCCGGAAGATGACACCGATATGTTTTACAGCCCGATAACGATCGATGATATCATTGAAGCCGGAATGCAGCCGGAGCTGGCAGGCCGTATTCAGCAGATCGTCAATTTCGGCAGAATGTCGGATGAGAGTATGCTCGCCCTTATACGAAGCAAATGCAGTGAGATCGAGCACGAACTCAAAGTGAAGATCCGCCTGACAGAACAGGCTGAGCAGGAGCTGATCGCTCTCTCTTTCGGCAATCTCGGCGTGCGGAAACCGCTCAACAAGATCCGGGAGCTCGTACTGAATACTGTTTCCGTACGGTTTTTCGATGAGGATATGTCAGATAAGTCGATCTGCGTGACCATTGAAGGGCTGGATCAGGTAATACTTACTTTCAACGAACCCGCCGGCAAAATACGTTTTGAAGCACAGAAGAATATCAGTGCAGCCAGCTGAAAAACCGCCCTTTGCAGAAACAAAATGCAAAGGGCGTTTTGTATTTATGAAAACAGGATGCATTGTCAGGTATCAGGATCATTTTTGGATGATCTGCGGTCGGCTTCACGGGCTTCCTGAATACATTTCTCCATGAATAAACGCCAGCAGTCTTCATTTTTCTCACTGTACCACAGCAGTTCCATTTTCAGCCAGAAATACCATTCCTGCATAGTCATGCTGAATTTGAGCTGAAGCAGTTTTAGCAGATATGTATATGGATGTTGTTTATCAATATAGTTTTCAAACTCTTTACGGTATTCCTGCTTCTGAGTTATAGTCAGCGGTTTTTGCTTTTCCTGTTTTCTGTGACTGGATACTATCCGATCGCAACTGACAACCCCCGGATGCTCGTTATATGATTTGTTATCGGAAAGATACTCCATAAGCTGAAAGAATTTCTGGAGATAAACAAAAAGCGTTTGCGATAAATGGCTGTGAAGGGAAAGTATATTCCATCCGGTCGCAACCGTTTCCATCTTTGACATAAGACAATATCGTCCGTGTCCCCGGAGGTGACGCATTTCTTCAAGATACTCACAGAGATAGTTCATAACGAAGGCGGATGGCGGCAGGTCTGTGAAAAAAATTTCCGGCATCTGGTGAAGCAGCTGAAAATACTCATCTTTCATCTGCATTAATTTATCCAAGCGCGCCTCCGTTTTAGAAAATAGAGGTTTTTGATCCGTCAGACGAATCAGTTCTCGCAATGAAAGCGTATTCAGATCAGTCTCCTTCGGCTGAGCTGCACAGAATGTATCTTCAGGATCGGGATCAAAATGTTTTCCGAAGGGATGATTTTTCAGAAGATCATTGAGATCTGCTATGGTTGCGGGAATACCCGAAATTAGATACCCATTATTACGTACCGAAAAACCCAGCAGCACTGCCAGATAAAAAACAGCAAACAGCCGGTTATTCTTGATCCACTTCAAATTCATATAGAAGTTACCAGTACATAAGGACTGGATATTCTTCATACCAAGATCCTTCCGCAGATCCTCCTTGATGTGCAGTAAATAAAGGCAACGCAGTACCTGATTTTCTTTTTCCGCTGTGATGTTTCTCTGTGCTTTCCGCAGCTTGCTGACAGTTCCCTGCTTTTTGCCGAGGAGAACGCCAAACTCCTCCTGTGTGCAGTCTCCACGCTCCTCCATTGCCTCCAGATAGATATCTACGATCTCTGCAAACCGTTCCGGGCGGATAAACCGAAAATGAGGACTGATATTTGCTTCAACTTTTAATTTCTGCATATACCGGTCTATTTTTTCACGGGATGCAAACAGCTCCTTTTTCTTGCACTTACCTCCGAGGATATGTTTCAGTCTGCTCAAAGAATAATCATTCGCAGGTATCTCACTATCCTTGAACAGGGCTTTGATCGATTCGCTCCTGAGCAGTGCGCTCAGTTCCGGCTCCAGATAATCTTTGCACCACTGAACGGAAATTTTGTCTCTGAGCTTATTCAGATAATCGGAAAGCTTTTTCTTCCCGAGATAGGTCTGCCGCCAGCCGGAAGGGAGTACGCCGGAGAAGAACAGTGCGGCCTCCTCCGGCCTGACTTTATTCAGATTCCGTTCGAGAACCTCAGTCAGCATCTCCTCACGATCTATCTTGCAGCCGTATTCATGTTCCACAACATCCAGATCCTCCCGAATCTGCTTCAGCAGTTCCAATTCCTGTTCTGTCATATTCTGCTCCATATTATATCCTCCGGTCTGTGCCGCATATTGCTTATCCTCCGTATTCCGGCAGGGGCTGTTTTAGTTTATTATATCACAACAGCAAGCCGGATGCAAGCGGAGCACTTTCTTTTTCGATAATATACAGATACTGGATGTATCTGTAAGACAGGAGAAGTGATCCAATCTGCTTGCCGGCCATTTCAGTCTGCTTATGCTCACTATGAAATCCACACGCAGGTTAATTGCGCCTAAGTTCAGTGAGAAGTCAGAGTTCAGATATCTGAGAGTACAAATTAAGAAATCAAATATCATCTGCACCGCCTTATTCCTTGAAAATTGGTAAACAATGTGCTATAATTATACTAATATAAACCGACGGGGGAATTTACAATGGCATTCAAATCAGAATTCATGAAGGTATTCAAGGAAGGTCTTGAACCATACGGTTTCCGGAGAATGAAGGGGACTGATTTTTTCGGTAAGCTCATCAACAAGGAGATCCTTCTTTATATCTCATACAAGCCATGCAGTGCGATCAATCGCGGAATGAAAGCCTTTGACATTATATCCGGTGTTCAGACTATATACAGTAAAGATCTGACCACACATCAGCTGCAGCTTTCGAGTACAAGTCTTTGTAAATACCCAGTTCTTGATACAAACATCAAGAGAATTTCTCATTTTGAATATGATGCATCTAGCGTTACAAATGTTATCAAAGAATCTTATAACCGTACCAGTCAACTTGCACTTCCTGTTCTTTTAAAAGCAAATGACTTGAAGAAATGTTTGGATTATCTGACAATCTACTGGATGGGTTCTCTTTATCCAGCAGACAGGATGCATCGGGATTCTGTTCTTCTGATACTAACAGATGATCATGAATCATTCGACCACAAGCTCAACTTAGTTGACGATTATCTTCTGAATTACTATGAAGGCAACACTTCAACGCCGTATTATCAATCATCGCTCGAAGGTTGTCATTCTGCTCTCCACGAACTGATCGACAGCAGAGACCGTGTATGGGCGAGCAAGGAATTACAGGAGCAGGTATTCAGAGAAGCTGAGCGAAGGGCAGAGAATAACAAGGCGGTGCTCAGGAAATACGGGTTTGAAATATAAATAGATTCCCGTATCATAATCAGATTATAGAAGGGGAAATGAAAATGAAAAGAATAGTAATAACAGTAATAACAGTAATCATACTCTCATTTATCGGAATGATAATTTACGTTTTCTCAGATCATAAAACCAGAATAAAAACAGTATATGGTGATGTTTTTATTGAACATTATGACCTATTAAGTGACGATGCATCTATAAGTTGTTTAAAACACAATTTTGACATATCATTTTCAGGTTTTGAATCAGATCTCTCTCCGGTTTGTGATACTGAATTATTTCGTTGCTACAAATTTGCATATGGAAAAGGATGGTTTTATATCTGCGGTCTCAAGCCTGACGGCGACTATATCCCGATAGAACCATATGCAGAGACTACACGCAAATGGTTTAAAGAAGAATATAGTGAGGATTTTCTGAAAGTCTTTTTAGCCGATAAATACATAATGCAGGTCACAATGAACTACATGGACGGCGTATATCATGACGAGATCATGGATATGGCTCAGAAGCTGACATCAGGAAAATATGAAGGCCTCGACAAATACGGTCTTACAGAAGAAATGATAAACGACAAGGAATCCCTTGAGGAAAAAATCGGGATAATGGAGAAGTATCTGAATGAGAACGGGACTGATAACTCCGGACACAGTGGCCAGTGATCACCGTTCAGAAAACTCAGCATGGAGGATTTATGAAAAAAGTATTTCTGTTGTTAGCATTAGTAATAGCTGTGCCTTGTTTGTTTCTGTTTTGGTTGTTTCATGAAAGGACGTATCATGTCAAAACTGATTTTGGAGATTCATTTACAATCTGTGGTGGTGGAATAACCGAGGACTACTGTCTCCGGGATGATAATTCTGATTCTATTATGCCGCTTCTTGCTTACAACGGGAAGAATGATATCCAATCAATAGAGGATTCAGATTGTTTAAGGTGCTATAAGATTCAGAATAATAAAGAAAATTCGTACCTCTTGAAGCTAAAAAGGTATGACAAATATGTAGTTATAAGTGCATCAGATAAAGAATACACAGAATATGAAATTAAAGGTAAAAGCGGAGAGATGGTTAAGTCTGAATTGCTTTGCGATTCCATTCTGATGGGGATCACTCTCCCATATTTAGACCGAGTATATCATGACGAAATGACAGATATAGCTAAAAAGCTTGTGAAACATGACTTTGAAGGCCTTGACAAATACGGCCTTACAGAAGAAATGATAAACAATAAGGAATCCCTTGAGGAAAAAATCGGGATAATGGAGGAGTATCTGAAAGAGAACAGCATACAGCCCGAAACTGCATCCTCCGAGAAATGAAGGGATTCCACAGATTTAATGGAGAACAGAATCAATGAAGAAATCAGTTATGAGAATCGGAATAGTGGTAATTACAGTAATCCTAATTGTATTGGGGTTACTTGTCTGGTCATTCTTCGGAATAATTCACCATATTCATACAGAATACGGAGACTCCTTTACAGTTTTAGAGGCGCTATGGACAGATGATATTACTCTTAAAGACAATAATTCAGGTTATTTTGTGGCTTTATCAGATTATTCAGGGAAAAGAAGCATAATTCCTATATGTGATTCGCCATACTTCAGGTGTTATCAGATAGATCAATCAAACAATAAGTTTTACATATGCAAAATAAAAAAGTATGATATTTTTATAGATATCTTTGATGAGTATCCCGAGGATATCAAAGGCAGAATAAACACTAACAAAGAATGGTTCGTTTCGGCGTTCTTATGCGATTATCACTATATGGAAATCATCCTTCCATATCTTGATGAATTATATCACGACGAAATGATTGCCGTAGCGCAAAAGCTTGTGAAACATGACTTTGAAGGCCTTGACAAATATGGCCTTACAGAAGAAATGATAAACGACAAGGAATCCCTTGAGGAAAAGATCGGGATAATGGAGAAATGGTATGAAAAACAGAAAAAGAATTCTTAGTTCAATGATCGTTCTTGCAATAATCAGTACGGCATTCTGCAGCTGCTCTGGCCGCCATTATACGATCAAAACAAAATACGGAGATGTATTTTATGCGTATTCTGATTATCTAAACGATGATGCTTTTATAGGTTGTTCGGAACACAATTTCGAGTTGTCCATGGATTGTTTTGAATCAAAATCAGATCTTTCTCCAGTTTGTGACACAGAATACTTTCGCTGTTACCATTTCTGCAATTCAGTTGAGAATTTCTATATTTGCGGGTTGAAATCGGATGGTAATTATTATTGGATAGATCCCAATAAGCAATATTCCCCTGGGAACAATCCAGATATATTCAGCGATAATCTTTTGGGAGTATTCTTAGCAGATAAGTATATCATGCAAATCACTTTGAATCTTATGGACGGAAAACACCACGACGAGATCATGGATATGGCACAGAAGCTGACATCAGGAAACTATGAAGGCCTTGACAAATATGGACTTACAGAAGAAATGATAAACGACAAGGAATCCCTTGAGGAAAAAATCGGGATAATGGAGGAGTATCTGAAAGAAAACAGCATACAGCCCGAAACTGCATCCTCCGAGAAATGAAGGGATTCGTATTCAGCTACTACTATGATATCTATCAGGCTCAGGCTATAAGGGAAAAATGGAATATGCAGTATTAATATAAACTGTATCATTCTGAATAGTATCACCAGACAATAAGGGAGGACTTCGGTCCTCCCTTTGGTTTGTCAAAAATCTCCCGGAAGAGATGCTCTCCATCGCAAGTACGGGAGTAAAAATGCCCCCGAAGGTCTTAACTTCGGGGGCATAACTTTACATTGGTGCTACTCTAATGACAATGTCGGTTCTTGTCTATCTTCCGTATATACTGCGGATTCTGATTCGGTGTTCATCACTCAATACCATCATGGGGGAATACCTTTAGCTTGTCAAGGGTGATCTCTGAGTATTTGGCGACCTTTTCGCCTTTGACGTTGCACTTATCATCCCATCTCTGCTGGTAGCAATTTCCGGTTGTTGAGTCCACATAGATATATGTCTGTTTTACATCAATCCATTTGTCGCCGTCTGTATTATGATCGTAACCGATGGCAACGAGATCCTTTTCATTATTGGGTTTAAACACATAACCGTTCTCGCAGACTATAAACATATAGTCGTAAGTGCGGGAGGGATCTACGTAAGCGTTCTCAAACCTGACAGGTTCATCCAGTTTACTCATACCCAGCAGCAATACAACATGAGAGTGATTGGTGATATGAAGGATCGTCGGATCAAAAATACCGTATTCTGTCTGCTTTGCATACTTCTCAAGATCGGAAAGTTCTATGGACAGCGTTGAGGAGTATTTCAGTCGCTGATTTGCCTGGTAATCGATTATGACGTCAGAGAGAGCTTTGTATTCGGGCATACTGTGTTTATATGCGTGCATGGGAACATCTATGAGATCCTTTCCTTCAGGAAGAAGCGTTGAAAGGTCAATCTCATTTCTTATGGCTTTGAGCTGCAGAGTGGATATTCCTGCGCAGCTTCCCTTCTCGGCTGCAAAATTACGGACTCCGTTGAAGTAGCGCTTATACTTGTTTATGGTATTACTATAGCCATTTCCACTATCGACCTTCACATATGGGATACGGCTTGCTGCGCAGGGGCTTGCGTCTGTATTGCCGTAAATTGTCAGATAGGGACTGTAACTGCCGCCGAATGCCTGACTGTCTAATCTCACATTTCCTTCCACTATTGCATTCTTCATCGTATCATTGCGGAAAGCATATTTGTTCACGGTCACATCTCCGCTCAGAACTACATCCTCGAGGCCGGTCATATAGAATGCAGAGGTGTCTATTGTGAGAGGCCTTCCGTTATCTCTTATGAATACTGAAGCTCCCTTCAGGTTTTTATCCTTATAGAATGCGGAGGTACCGATATATTCTATGGTTTTTGGAATATTGATATTCTTCAGTGCATCGCAGTACTGGAAAGCGTGCCTTTCTATAGTAACGGTATTATTCAGCGTTACATCTGTCAGCGCTGAACAGCCTGAGAATGCCCATTCGCCCACAAGCTTTACATCAAGTACTGCCTTTTTCAGCTTCTTTGAATTCTCAAAGCTGTGGTAGCCTACACGGTCTGCTTTTATGTTAACCTCTTCCACAGAGCCGCAGTTAAGGAAGCAGTAGCCCTGCATAGTTTTTGCGTTGACATTCACATATTGAAGCATACTGCATCCGTCAAAGGCATGAGAGCTTATAAGGTCAGCTGTGGCATTGACCCGTACAAGTTCTGTACAGCCGCCGAATGCGTAGCTGTCTATCTTATCGCAGGCGGCACAGCGGAACTCTGTAAGATCTGAGCCTGTAAATGCGTTTGTGCCTATCTCGCTGTATAATGGGTCTATACAGCCGCTTGAATAGCTGTTGAAAGTGATGTCAAAAAATGTTGAACATCCATAGAATGCCCTTTCATTTATCCTCACTTTCTTATCGCCTAAGCATATACTCCTGAGCTCAGTGCATCCCTCAAATGCGCTTTTGCCTATATTCGCTATTGCACTGCCGCCCTTGAAATCAACTGTACCTTCATACTCTTTTCCGTAGTACTGATAGGTGTAATAGAAGGGGCCGTTTATACCGTAGAAGTAGATGTTCCTGATGTTTGTCTGGTTTTTGAATGCGTTGTCTGCAATGGTAACTACATCCTTGCCGACTAACTGCTTGGGGATATTCAGTATGACTGAGTCCTTGGTAGTCTTACAGCCGGTAATAACAGCGCTGGTGTTATCGGTGGTGTAGTAGAGCTTTACGCCATACTTCTCGTCTACGTAGGGAGTGCCATTGCATTTGCCGGATGTCTGTTCATTTGCAGCAACAGCTGTCAGTACAGCTGAATGTGTGCTTCGGTCAGATAATACCGGCGAAGCGCCGAGTGGCATACTTACAGCTGCTATAGCGCAGAGAGCTGCGATAGTACGTCGTGTCTTGCTGTTCATAATATCTTTCTCCTCATTTTCAATATTTGAGCCGCCCTGGAGTGTGCACCTCTGCACGCGGTTCTGTTGCGTCTGTTGAATGATCTGTACAGTATCCTAACATTAAGATCTTACCATACGCCTATTATAACTTTATGGCGGGAGAGAGTCAACGTTTTTGTTGTAAGTTGCAGCCTTGCTAAGGTAAGTTGCATTTTTTGAGGTGTAAGTTGCTTACAGAATAATCACTGACCGTTTCTGTGGACGGCAGTATATTGGTGTATGTGAATGATAGTAGGCGTCGTATTCAGTCTTTTCCTCCATAAATGCAGAATGCCAGCCCGATGGGCTGGCGGCAGTCTGTAAAAAGGTCATGATCAAATTGGTTATTACCACGGGCGCCGGAACGGCGCCCAAAAGGTGTGTGCTCTTATGCATTGCTTCCTTTTCTTTGGTTTCTTATCTTAATGACATTGGGTATCATGTACCGGATGTCGTTTTCCACGTATAGTTGTTGCTTATTGCTCTCTGTTGTGATATAATAAAATAAGTATACTATGTCTGCATAGGTAACTATGATAACAGGTGATGTTTGAATATTATAGACCGCATCTAGACCGAAATATGGACGTGTGATATCACTAAGTCAAAATGCAGTTTGTCCTGTATTGAAAAATTCAAAAAGTAATGATGAATTTGATATAGTATAATATTTCGAGGATGGTATTAATGTCAGAATAAAACGGAGGGACAGCTATGAATCTGAATTTCTTATGCCGCTGCTGCAAAAGGCGCATAGTTAAGGATAAAAGACCTATATTTATTGAGAGTGCAGGCCTGCACGAGAAAGCCTATCAGATGGAGTGGATGCGCATCAGAGCGAAAGCAGAGGATTATCCCGGATTTGGTGATGACTGGGAATATGTTAATGAAACTCCGAAAGTCGGCGAGATATATGAATTGTACGTTGAAAAGCCCTTTGACGAGGAGATCGGAGGCACATTCACGAATCTGTTCGAACCCCGTGAAATGGCTGTGAACGGCTGGGGCTATGCAGAGAAGCCTGAAGATATCTACAAAGCTGCAGCTGTACTGTGCCGTTTCGTGGACGTTATCCAGGCAGATGAATACTCAGGCTACATACACGTTGAGGTGCTCAATGTGGTGCCTCTGTCTGAACTTTACAAGGTAATACCCGAGCAGCAGTCTGACATACCTGTGGAAGTGTTCGATGATATCGAGGACGTGTGGACTGAATACGAGGACGAGCACTGGCTCTGCCGTGACTGGAACGGTCAGGGCGACGTTGGTGCGGGACAATGGCTCTATACCGACGAAAAGGGCATAAGCCATGAAGTTATGACAAACTGGTGGGATTTCGACGACAACACCTATACTCTTTCAAATATAGTCAGCAAGTCCGGAGCATTTCCCTTCGGCGACAGGAAAAGGTATATCTATTATGTTTCACCTCAGTTCAGAATGGGCTGGGGATATATGGATTCTCTGCGCAAAAACAGGAAGCATTTCGCTTTTTGCGGTCAGCCTGACGGTACTCTGTCTGTCGTTCTGACAGGTGATGCCTTCCGCCTCAGTAAGGATTATCCTGTCGGAATCCCATACACTCAGGAGCAGGCAGAGGAATTCCGTGAAAAGTATATCGACGGAAAAAAGCCCTGCGTGGGCGAAGATGCGGTGATACGGGAGTTTGTAGTGGAGTATCTGGCGAAAATACAAGTGTAACTGAGGGCTTACGGGGATGAAAAAATGGTTGAAAGAATAGTAAACTGTCTTCAAAATGACTATGATGTTTTTATTGTTGTAGGTATAATCGTCTTGTCTATCCTCGTCATGTTATTCTATCATAAATATGAAGAGCCACGGAATGATGACGATAAAGATAAAACGCGTATGAATCTTGTAGGAAGACTACAGTCATCGTATTTCTACGGTGCTTTTCTTTCTATAATTATTATTTGTCTATTCTATCTTTATTACAGAATAGCAGGGGAAATACCGAATCTGTTCAGCAGTAATTAGCAATGACAGAAAAACAAAGACTGTCTGATGTGCTCAGATACAATTTTCAAGGGGAATATATATGATCGAACGAATTATAAAATGTCTTCAAAATGACTATGATGTTTTTATTGTTGTAGGTATAGTGTTCCTTGCTGGATTATTCATGATAATTTATCATAAGTATGAAGAAAAACAGGTGTTGGATAAGAGTCATCCTTCAATAGATGATACTCATTTCGCTGGTGGACTGTATGGAATCTTTTCGGTAATAATAATCCTTTGTGCGATATATCTGTTTTTCAGATTTGCAGGAGTGCTGGCAAATCCGTTCAGCAGCTGATACTTATATGACTACATTCAGAGGAATAGATGCATCTGTCCCTTTTATCAACAGAATTGTCCCTCTTATCCCATTTTGCTTGACGATGAAAGTACCTGCCGATATAATGATTTTAAGGAGATCAATATGAAACTGTTTGTTCGGGAAAAATGTGATGTCAGTGAGACCGAGGTCGAGATCCGATGCAGAGTCCGCGACAGTGAAGTCAATGAACTGATAAGAGAAATCAGGAATACGGGGACGAATGTAATCGGGGAGAGAGACAAGGGCGAATTCTGTCAGGTACCGCTTGCAGGGATAATGTACTTTGAAGCGGTTGAAGGAAAGGTCTTTGCATATCTCAGGAATGACGTCATTAGAGTAAAGAATACTTTGTATGAAGTGGAAGAAACATATGCGGGCAGGCATTTTGTAAGGATCTCCAGGTCAGTAGTTGTAAATCTGAGAACGATCATGAATATGCGTCCGGAAGAGGGAAGGCGAGTGCGGTTAGAACTGGACAGCGGCGAATTTCTTATAGTTTCAAAGAATTATGTCGGCTGTCTCAAGAAAGCACTCGGAATGAAGGAGGCAAAGTGATGAACAGAATAATTGATTCTTTTCGCAAGGTTTCTTCCGTCGCTTTTCCGGCGTTCTCAGTCAGCATCATCATTCTTGCATTTGACAGGTATATTACAGGCAACGAATTGTCACCGACTGATGTCTTCGGGTTGGCATGGATGTTCATGAGTATCCATATCATAGCGACAGTGATCAGGGCACTTGAGGACTGCCGTAAATGGGCTGGCCTTCCGTACTGGATAAGACGTCTGATCAGTATGCCGCTGTTTATTGCAGTAGTCGTGACCGCCCTGCCGCGGATATTCGATGTAAGCGGCAGATTGAAGTTCTTTGCCGTTCTGACCGGTATTCTTTTTGCAGTAATGTACATCATTGCTTCAATGGTGAATTACTATTCTGAGAAAAAGGAAACAGATGCGATGAATGATGCTCTTTTAAGACTGAAAAAGGAGATCATCGATGATGAATAAGAAGATCAGAAAGGCATTGTTTGCTGCGGGAACTGCGGCTTTTGTTGGATTTGCCGTATTGTTCGGCTATCTCGCCTTCACAGGGGAGAAGATATGTGATCGAATATCACTTGGATATACGGACAGGATACGTATTTCCGACGGTAAAACCGAGGTCACGGCCTCCGGAGTCACCTTCAGAAACGAGAATGCAACAAAATGCAGAATGAATATCAGATGGGGAGATGAAAGCGAGGAATACAGCTTTCTGACACTTGTAAAGATCATTGAACCGGACGGAGGAGTTGCAGCTTATGTGACAGGTGACAAGGCTGATCAGGAACTGGTATTTGATCTCAAAGAGACGGGCATCTATACCATAAGCAGCGAATACTTCACGGACGCCTATGCGTTTCAGGAGGCGGTATGGCAGATGGACAAGTCAGCCGAGAAGATTCAGATAGATAACGGCAACACCTTTGACGGTTTTGTATTTACCGGAGCAGACTGTGATACAAGTCAGACCTTTGAGATCAGGATCATAACACTGAGGTGATGGTTATGAAAAGGAAGAAACTCCTTATGGTGTTATGTCTGTTTCCGGCAGCGGTCATATTGTATATTATCCTGCACGAAAGCGGTCATGCAATGGTTATGCTTCTGGCCGGTTCAAGGATAACAGAATTCAGTATCATGCAGGCTCATGTTTCATATGAAGGCGGCTGTTATACGGACTATATGGCCATGTGGCGTGATGCTAACGGTACGCTGTTTCCGCTGCTCGTATCTTTCATCTGTATGCTGTTCTATAACAGCAGGAAAGCCGGCAGGCTGTATCACATGATAAGCCTTTATATATGCCTGATACCCCTTGGATCATTACTGGCATGGTTTTTCATACCTGTATTGTACATTCACAGCAAGGCACCTGCGGCGGAGGATGCAACACAGTTCCTTGATGTTTTCTCATGGTACGGAAGTCCTGTGATTGTAAGCTTTGCGGCACTTGCGCTGATCCTGACCGGGACGGTGCTATTTGTGAGAAAAGGCATTTTCCGGACAGTGACCGATGATCTGTGCCGGAATGATATTTCGGAGCAGGTTCAAAATAGTAGTTGCACTTGTTAAAGGGGTTAGGACATCTATCGTAGAGCGTACAGAAGGGGAGTAGTCAATGAACTGCTCTCTTTTTTAGTGTAGGGAATACAATCTATCGGATGTCTTCCTTGATTTTTCAACAAAAATGTGATATACTGTTAACAACTGCTGAGACTCATCAGCAAGAAACGTGAACTATGAAATCGTCCCCGCGTTTGCGGGGATACGGCTGACTTAAAATACATACGAAATGAGGAATAAAAATGGGAACTACTAAACTGATGAACGAACTGGTTTGTCCGGAATGTGGGTATACTGTCTTTTTGCCGCTTACGAAGAAAGGTACTTACGAATGTGCGAATTGTCATGAGAATATCGAATTTAAAGGGGGGGAGAAGATTAGTCTATCACTTTCTGATAGTTTTACAATTAAAACTCTTGCTAAGGCTGGAATCGATGTGGCGGAATATGCTGCGAAGAGTGAGACTATAAAAAAAGGTGTTATAGTCTTATCAGCGATAGCGGGAGTATCAAGTGTTTCGTTAATCGCAGTAGTCGGCTTATTTGTTGCTGTTGTTCCCGGAATGCTAAAGGACATAGCAGAAAACAAGCTGTTTTCAGATAAATCGGTTCAGAAACAGTTTGAATCGTTGTATGAAAAGAGACTTAGGGAGGCACTTAATAAAGGAAAAAACAGAGACAAAGGTCTGAAGTATTTTCATTTCAGGCTATACTTTGACAGGTGCAGGGAGAAGAGCGATGTGCTTTATGTAGCGCTTAGTAACGCACAGAAAAACATAGATTTTCTTGATAAGGATTCGATCGTATATATCTACAAGGAATTAGGATATACTCAGAATCCCACGGATGAAGAACTGGCAAATATCATTAAAGTTGCCGGAGAGATTCAGAGCAAATATAAAGAGGATATCCTAAAAGATCCAAAACTGCGTGAATCATTTGAAGAGCTTGAAAGACTCAAGGAAGAGAAGGAGATACTTGATTACCTTAAAAAGAATGCTGTCTGGATTGAGGATAAAATAGTTGAAACTAATCAGAAGATTGACAAAGTTAAGAGTGCGATTGATAATCTGCCCATAAAGGCAGACAATACTGCATATATCGATGCATACTTAGAGCCGCTATTTTTTGAAGAAGATAACAGAAGGCTTACACTTGGCCGCATATACGTCGACCCGAGCGTAGAGGACAGCGTCAAGAAAGCATCAGAGGTCATAAATGAATGGTACAAAAATGATGATGAACATCAGACTCTGCTTGTTCTTGGTTCAGCTGGAATCGGCAAGAGCAGTCTGTGCTCTAAAATCATGGCTGATGCTGTTGGTAAAGACATTGTTAATGATGCTGATAAGCTGTTTGATATTCCGCTGGATAAGGTACATATCAAAGCGCTAAGGGGATGTGTTAGCATTCTTGAAGGTTTTAAATATGGATCAATCAGAGAATTAATAGAGAAGATATTTGCTCCAAGTGATATGCAAATAAAATATGACAATGATCTATTCATTCTGGATGGACTGGACGAACTTGCTGTTTTGTGTCCGGAATTTGATATGGAAAAGCTATTTTCAAAGCTTAAGATTCATCAACCGAAGCACTACAAGTTGCTTATTACATCGCGTGAAACTACGCATTATGGTTGTGTAAGGAAAGAATCTCATCTTGCCATTGAAAAGCTAAAATGGAATGAAGATGATATGAACAGCTGGTGTGACAAATACTGCAATCTTAAAGGTCTGAATGCTTTCTATTGGTGTGATAGGTTCCGGGATTTTTACGGAACCCTGCATGATGAAGATGAGAGAAAAAAAGTGTTCTGTGTGCCTGTGATTCTGTACATCGCAGCGCATGCCAATGTAGATTTTTCTATGAATTCCAGCATAGTTAAAATTTATAACGAGGCTTTTAGATCCTTGCTTTATAGAGAACATACAAGTTTGTTTGGCGATGATGATGCTTTTGTCGAAGATGGGGAGAATCTGAAAAGAAAAGTATATTGGCAGTATACGAAGGAGCTGGCTCATCAGATGGCAATAAGCGGAAGTCTGATATTGTCAGATACAGATGATAGTTCATATAGCTGTATCGATGCTGCACAGAAAATGACTTGTAGATTGCTCGGCATGGATCAGTCAAAAAGCGGAGAAGAGATTGATTTCAATATTGATAACACCGAGTATCTGTCTGTATTTCAGTTTGCTAGAAGTGATGAAAGTGGTCTGAGCATTGAGTTTGTGCATAAGACAGTATATGAATATTTTGCTGCTGTTAAGTTGTATGAAGACTATTTCAAAGATATGACTACGGAATGTTCATACGAAGATATATGGCAGAGAATAGTACAGGCTTTTAGATATACATACATTGAGCTTGATATAATGAGATATCTAGCTGAAATGATAATAAATTCGAAAACTGTAGATAAAGAAAAATTTTACGAATGTGTTTTTGATGGAATAAAAAGATTTGAGATATATCATCAGTTCGCTCTTGATAAAGGAATTAGCGAATACAGAGCGCATACAGATGAATATATGTTTAAGAGAATCTGTTTCTCAAATCTTATAAAACTGCTTACATTGATGGATTACAGAAATGAGCCTTATAAAGTATTAAATGGTTATGATTACAATTGTGATAACAAATCTAAAAATGGGTTTGATGCTTGTTTTAGAGAATTGCTGGATATGAGTTATGAGACATACTATGATTTTTCGAATTGGTGTTTTGAAGGAATTGACATCCGTGGTATGAAACTATATAGTTGCTGTTTGGCAAATGCCAATATGTCAAAGGCAGAGCTTAGCGGCGCGCTTATTGATAATGAAGCGATAATGCCTGAAAACGATGAGAAAGGTATGGGTTCCAACAATGTAAACATGGAAAGCGCAATTCTTAAGGGAGCTACCATAAAATATTCACGATTTGATGAAGCTAAAATGAAAATGGCTGATATGAAAGGTGCTTCGTTGATTGGCGTATCATTTGTTGGTGCTGATTTACGCAATGTTGACCTTACTGCTTCTGAAATTGAAAGGGTATCATTTAAGGAATCAGATTTGAGAGATGCTAAACTGAAAGGAGCGGTTATATATTGCTCCAGTTTTGAGAATGCTGATCTAAGAGGAGCTGATTTAAGAGGTATTGATTTTGCTGGTCTCAATGGAAATCATTATTTCAGAGGTGCAAAGTATAATACTGATAAAACAATAAATGGAAGTAAAACTTTATTTCCGAAATGGTTTGACCCCAAAAAGAATGAGATGATCTTAGATAATACACAGTATACGGATTGAAACATCGTAAGAGTAAAATATTCCGCGTCTTCCCTCCCGCTGTCCAATGATGTATAATATACTCCAGGAAACTTGATGGAGTAAATTGGACATTCCAAATCTGGCAGAAGAGAAAACATGATATACATAAAGCCGCTGTCCGCCTAAAAAGGGGCAGCGGTTTTATTGTACAAATAATAGTGTCTGTTTTTGTTCATGTATACAAAAAATAGTAAATAATTTCCCGGAACCGCACATGAGAGCCGCCTTCTAAGTTATAATAGATGATGGGACAAGAGTCCCGTCATGGTAATATTATTCGGGAGGAAATCAATTATGAGAACAAACAGGATCATCGCCGCTTTAATTGCGGCTGCAATGACAGTAACAGCAATGCCGGCATATGTGACAAGCCGGACAGACAGCATCATATCGACCAATGCAGTTGACGAAGAGGAAATACACTATGACCTCATGGCTGACGGCGTAAAGTATGTGCGCTGCGAAGACCATGCAGCTGTATGCGGAGAGCAGTTCAAGGCAAGGGGCGAGGTCATCATACCGGAGACAGTAGAATTCCCCGATGAGAACGGCGGTTCAGTCAGACTTCCGGTAACAGTCATCGATGACGAGGCCTTCTTCGGCAATAGCGGGATAACAAAGGTTGTCATTCCTGACAGCGTTGAAAGGATAGGCTATATGGCCTTTGCATCCTGTAAGTCGCTTGCTGAGATAGTACTTCCGGAGGGCATCACGGATATCGGGGCAGAATTCCTCAGTGATACTCCTGCCGGTGAGTTTTTCTTTGATGACAAGGATGTCATGATAATAAACGGTACAGTTGTAGATGTCAGGAACACGATAATGCTTGAGATACCCGAGGGTGCTGTCCGCATAGCACCGTGGCTGCTGTCAGAGACATGGACTGATATACGCGCCATAGCTTTTCCGGAGGGCCTTGAGTACATAGGAGACGGAGCCTTTTCCGGCTTTTTCCCCGAGCAGATCTTCCTGCCTTCCACGCTGAAGGAGATAGGCAGAAATGTATTCAGGACTGACGCTGACGGCCCCTGGTCCACGGGCTTTATTGGCTATGTCAGATATGCGGGAAGTGAGGAGGACTGGGAGAAGGTTAAAATCGGAGAAGGCAACGATTATCTGAAAAGCATCCGCTTCAACAGCTCATATCCGACTAAGGACACAAGAGGCGATTTCATCTTCTCCTATCACTACACAGATGTGACTGTTGATAAAGTCTCTCCCGAGGTTGAAGGGACTTTGAGACTTGAAATACCGATATATACACCCTGCGAACCAAAATGGTTCATAACAGAGATCGCCGACGGCGCCTTTGAGGGCTGCGACAAGATAACAGAGATATACATACCCCGTTTTCCCTTTACTGCAAGCTGCGAGGTATTCCTTGACTGTACGGCGCTTACAGATATCTGGTACAGCGGTACTGAAAGAGAGTGGAATAAGTTCTTTTCGAATATTGCTATCCCGGATGGCGTTAAAATGCACTATGAGGAAAATGAATTGACCGACCCCTATCTTGACAGATGGCCATACAGTGCTTCTGACAGCGGCTGCTGGGGTGATGTTTATATAGGAAGAGGCGAGTATGGCGGAGTGACAGAGATAAAAGACAATACCTTCAGTGGCAATCCGCATATCGAATCTATCACATTCGATAAGTTCGTAACGGATATAAGCGGCTCAGCTATCAGAGACTGTGGCGGTCTGACTGATGTGTATTTTTCCGATAAGCTGGTAAATTGCGGAAAATACCTGTTCCTCAGCACTCCTGCCCTCAGGGACGTCTGGTATGACGGAACATTTTCTTCATGGCAGAACCTTGGAGAAAGGCCTATAATACCGGAGTGCGCTACCCTCCACTGCAGGGATAGTAAAACAGGGGAGTATGTGGAGGTAAAGGACGAAAGAGATATCACAATTTCGGAGTTCAACGTAGAAGGCTACACCCTTATGCCGGACAACAGCATAGTCGTCTGCGTACCGGGCTGGTGGTCATATGTTGATAATGTGACGGATAACGGCATCGTATCATGCAGGTTCGTCAGAGAAGACGGCGACCGTAATTTCTACGAGTTCAGGGCGAAATCAGAAGGTACCGAGAAATTTGTAGTCAGGTCAGAATACAGTGACGAGGAGATACCCGTCACATTTACTGTCTCAGAAACGGCAGGTACTGAACCAACGGAGGCTGCTCCTGCGGCTGTATCTGAGAGCGATGTAAAGGGCGACGCCAACAGCGACGGCAAGGTTACAGTAGCCGATGCCGTAAAGGTTCTCCAGTTCATCGCAAATCAGGGCAAATACCCAATGACGGAAAAGGAGCAGGAGCTTGCAGATGTGGATGGCTCAAAGGGTCTCACCGGCGGCGACGCCACAACTATACAGAAGGTGGATGTAGGCATCCTTACTCTTGAATGAACAATACCCGACAGAAAGAAATCATGATGAAGCCGCTGTCCGCCTAAAACGGGCAGCGGTTTTATTGCACAAATTACTATATTCTGTTTTGTTCAATCGTAAGTGTAAACCGCCGATACATAGTATCAAAGAAACAGACTCACCAAGGTGAGCCTGATATTTTTATCGTGTTGGATCTGATGCAAACGTAAGACGAGGACGTTTTACGCTTACGAATCACCGCACCGATCGGCGGCGATAACATATAAGCCGTTCGCCCGAGAAATCAGAGTGAACGGCTCTCTCTTTATACGTTGATACAAATATCAACCATACTATTATAACAGTATTCGGAGCTTACAGGGGCTTCTGATGAAGAGTTGATACTTGTAGCAACGTAAAAAATGCCGAAAATACGGCTTTCTCTTAGCTCGTTGATACAAGTATCAACGTTGCTATTTGTATCAACGGGGGAGTGGTTCATTAAATACGACATACACTTAAAGTGCCTTCCTAATGACCATGCCTGCAGATTTTTATGGAAATCCTTGTTATTATTTTTATTTGTGGTATAATATAATTACATATTATAATCTGTAACAGGAGGCTTATTATGATTTCAAAAAGAATACTCTCAACCATGCTTAGTGCGCTTGTTATTACTTGCTCTATTTCTAACTATAATACTTATGAAAAAACAGGAACTTTAGCGGTTGAAGCAGAGGATTTATCAGCAAACACAGGAACTTGCGGTATTAGTGCGGTATATTCAATTGACGATGCGGGTAATCTGACTATCAGCGGAAATGGCGCTATATCTGACTATAGCGAGGGAGAGAACCCTTTTGTTAATTATAATCAGATTAAAAATGTCATTATTGAAGAAGGAATAACCCATATAGGTAATTATGCGTTTTCTTCATGCCGTGATATCAGGTCAATAGAATTGCCCGGATCAATTGAAGGTATAGGCGAGTATGCATTTGAAAACTGTACTTCACTTACAAGCATCGTCATTCCTGATTCAGTAACAAGTATCGGTCAGTATGCTTTCAGCGGTTCAGCTGTCAAGTCAATAGTCATTCCCGAATCTGTGTCAATGCTGGATACAAACAGTATGTTTATGGATTGTAAGGAACTTGAATCTGTAGTTCTTCCGCAGTCTGTAACAGCAATATACAGCAATGCTTTCAGGAACTGTGTAAGGCTTAAGGAAGTTGATATTCCTGATTCAGTAACCGCAATACAGAATGATGCATTTTCAGGTACAACCTTTACATCGCTGTTTATTCCTTCGGGAGTTACCATGATAAACGGAAATGCTCTCAGAGGCAGCAAAATAGATACAATTTACGGATTCAAGGATTCTGCTGCGGAGACTTTCGCAAAGAAGAACGGGCTGGATTTCATTGAAAGTGAAGAAAGAGCTTGGAAAAGAACTGACATTCTGCCTGTTGCAGGTGTTTATAAGCTTGAATGCGATGTAGACGTTAAAAGCTATATTACAATAAGCGGAATGCTTGATCTTGATCTGAACGGTCATACAGTCAATATCCCTGAGATAATATGCAGCAGCACAAGTAATGTTATAATCAGAGACAGTGATCCGCAGAAAAAAGGTACGATCATCTGTACAGAGGACAGAAACCTTATAACCTCATATAATAAACTGGCTATTTATGGCGGAAACTTATATGGCTATGACAAGAAAACGGTCTGCGCTACAGTAAGGATCAATGACGGAGATTTTGATTTTTACGATGGTGAGATCATCGGATACTACAGTCATGCGCTTTCTTTAAGAACCAAAGATGGCATCATAAACATTATGGGCGGAAAACTGAAGGCTTCCTCTGCTGAAAACGGAAAAAACAACGTGTATTCAGTATGGCTTGCTGATACATTTGCCGGTACTCTCAACATAACAGACGGAGAGATGCATTCAGACCTTGGAGCAGCTGTCTGCGGCTCTCCTTCGGACTGTGTAGTGAATATATCAGGCGGAAAGATATTAAGTGATAACGATTATGGCTTTAAGTGCGCGAAAAATGGTACGGTAAATCTTAGCGGTAATATCAGCATTAAAGGTGGAAAGAACGGTATTTACATACCAGGCGGAAAGCTGGTAAATATTACCGGCGCCATAACAGGTGCTGATGTAAGTGTCTATGCTGAATCATCGGGTTTGCTTACGAACGGACTCGGTAAGTACATCAGCACTTCAACACTGAAACGATATCTGCCATATATAAAGTCAAATGGTACGATTTCAGTAAATGATGATGGAGAACTGATAATAGATATTCCTGATGAATCAACAACAGCAGTATCAGACTTCGTGACTTCAACAACTACTACAATATCACCTGTTTCGACTACCACTACAACAACTGTTCCATCTTCATTAGTAACAGATTCTTCCACTTCTACAGCCACAGAAACATCCGCATCAACTACAGATAAAACCGAGAATGATACGCAAACAACAGCAATCGGTGACATCAATAAAGACGGCGTTGTCGATTCCTCAGATGCCTCCGAGGTGCTTATGCTCTATGCACAGGTATCGACCGGAGGAGGAGAAATCTCAGACGAGATAAAAGCTGTAGCTGACATCAACGATGACGGCCTTGTGGATTCAAGCGATGCATCACTTATACTTGAATACTACGCTTATGTATCTACAGGCGGTACTGATACAGCAGATGTTTTCTTTTCAAAATCAGCATAAGCCAATAGCATAACCTATAAGCCGTTTGCCCGGGGAAGTCCGGGTGAGCGGCTTTCTCTTTGTACGAAAACGTAAAACACTACCTGGAGAAACACGGAGAGATCTATACAATGACAAGCCTTACAAACTACACGATCTTTCCGGCTTATTCCGTAGAGAAGAGAGACTTAAGCTAATCCATAGCCAGCGATTATAATACAGAAGAAAAGCCGGTGTTCCCCATTGCGGGGAACGCAGGTCTTTCTTTTGAGTGCTCGTTTGTCCACTTGCTATCACTGACTGCGAGGATGTGGACGGCATCAGCGGAGACGATGTTGTCATGATTCAGCAGGCGGATGCAGGGTGTGAAAAGTCTTTGATATACATCATATATGTCATACCGTCCATCCTTATAAATACACAGACGAACCGTAAGAACGGTCAGAAGTCAACCGGCTCCGCTGTTATATGTCACGATAGCATGATAATATCAAGGCTCAGCATCATTGTAGCAGAGATAAGAAAATGATAAGAAATTGATAAGGATATAATAATGAAACGGTAAGGAAACGGTAAGGACATTCATTGTGATATCTGATATAATTTGAATCAACGGAACCG
>CAMKMD010000008.1 GCA_946413815.1 uncultured Ruminococcus sp. | reverse complement strand
GCGGTCATTTTCTCCGCCTTGATCGAAATGTCGATGGTTTTCTTCGCACCGTTCTCATAGTCCGAAGGCATTACGCATCACCGCCTTCGTTTGCGGTCGGCATCTCAAAAGTGGAAAATGCTTCACTCTGGAGCCAGCGGGTAATGTCACGCTGAACGTTCATCACCTTATCGTGGTCAGTCGAGTGATACAGCAGATTCTCCTTGTTCGTCACATCAGTGCCAATGATACAGTATTCATCTTCCGAATGCTCCTCATCGACACCGACAGAACGCACTTCGACGCTGACCGCAATCAGGTTGTCATAGTTGACAAGATCACCCTCCGGCGTCAGGATTGACTTAGCCATGATCTTCACCTTCCTTTCTTCCTGTTTGATGAAATATGGTCTTTATACAGTCAAACGCATCACTCCTTTCACGGTCAGACAGCATAGCCGAAATCTCTTGCCACAGCTTGAACAGCCCATCGGCTCTCGCAGCCTTCGTTGAAATAATATGTCAGAACCTCGTTGTAGAGGGAACTGATGAAGTATCGGCGGAAATCCTTAATATCATCGACCTTCGCCATTTTCAGCAGGACATTCTGCACCATGTTGATGTCCGCTTGCAGCATTTTGGACTGTATAACAGCTCTTGGGAATTTTTGACCTCTGAGCGTGGTGTACGGCAGAGTGGAGCAGATCTCATTTACGATAAAGCCGACAATGTTATCTGCTTCTTTGTATCCGTCGTGTCTGTCCTCTGTCAGCCAGTCTCCAAGATAACCATAGCTGATGTTATGTTTTACGACATCAGTGTAATACTCTACTTCTTCTGCGTTATATTCGTCATTCAGCTTTTCAACACTCGGAATGTTGAAAGTTGGCTTTGTCGCCGCAGGAATGATAGAGGATTTATCACTCAGTAATTGATTTTTCTGTATTGTTTTGTTATTATTATATTGTCCCTGATTTTCAGCCAGCGGAGTTTCAGCAGACGGAATGTCCAGATACGGGTTTTCTACCTTCTGTTTTTCACCTGTTGAAGAAAAAACAGACTTCGCCCGACCGCCCTCACGGATCGTGATAGCCTTGCGTCTGGTCTCAGCATCAAGCTCGTCAGCTTCTTCCTTGCTGACAGGCACATCAAAAAAGCTATAAACATACTCAAAATGATTATTCACGCTCTCATTAGACAGGAGCTTGGTGCGGACAAGGTATCCCTTGTCAATGAGCTTGTTCACAGCATTATGCACGGCAGTCTTGCCCTCTTTGCAGATAGCTTTCAGTCCTGACATAGAGAAATTCCAGCTATTCGGCAGAGAAAGAACCTTCATCATAAAGCCGATCAGTTTATTTCTGATCTTATTAGTTCTGAGTAGCTTTGCACTGATAATTGTGAAATTGCTGTCCTTCTTCACACGGTTCAAGGTAGCATTATCCGCAGTGAAAGTCTCCATCTCAACGTCATACTTCGGGATAGAGTCATCAAGTTCGGAATATTCATAGAAGTCATAGAGGTAGCTGATCCTGCCTGTTGGGGACTCGTTTGGCATCAGCAAAGTCTTTTTGACATAGCCCCATTGCTCCAGTTCAGCAAGCTGAGACTTGATTGCTGTTTCTCCGTCCTCACAGATAGACACAAGTCCGGCTATCGTGAAATTCCATGTAGGCGGAAGATCATTGATTTTACCAAGCAGTCCTATCGAATCACAGCCTATATTGGTAGACCGCACGAAGCAGTTACTTAGAACAGCATAGCCGCCTGACCTATGTACACGGCATATCGTATCCGGTACTGTCTTTTTCGTTCTATTATTCTTATCCATTTCTCTCACCTCTGCTTATGCTCCGTACACGAATTCCATGTTTGATATTCGCAGCTTGTTGACGGCATAGACGAAACCATACGGCTTTTTGACTTCAAGGAGGAAACCTCTCCTGTGCAGTTCGTTCACTGCTTCTCTGATCTCTGCATAACTGAACCGTGCAAGCTCTGCGACGGTATTCAATTCCTCAGCAGTAGAGTAATCCTTATCAGACTTATTCAGCATGACGGTCAGCACCGCATCACTGGCGGCAGCTTCAAAATGATAGTTGAGCAGACTGATCTCAGTAGGGTTTGGCATAGAAAGACCTCCTTGACATAGTTCATCTGAAAATAAAAAACGCTCCCCATTGCTGAGAAGCGTTTGTACGATATTCAATTTTGGGCATAAAAATAGCGGACAGCGCTTCACTTGTTACGAAACACCGTCCGCTATTGTCCATTATTCAGCTTACTTTGTCAACAGGCTTTCTACCGCTTGTTTTAGGGCTTCTACCAACTTTCTACCAACCTTGTCGGCGGTAGGTATCTACCAAGTTTCTACCCAAAATCCTCATTCGGGTAGTTTTTTGAGTTTGACGAAACAGCGCGATTTTTGACGTTTCTACCTCGAAAAGCAACGTAAAATAGGGCTTATAATGCCTCTTAATGACCACTAAGGGATACTAATGCCGAATAGCGTCAAGTATACCATATTATTATTGTTTGGAGTCCAACATGAAACACAAATACTCTTTAATTACAGCAGCACTTATACTTGCTGCTGCAGCACTCCCCTCCTGTTCCTCAACTGGACCGGAAAAACCTTCCGCTGTATCAGAGACTGAACAAACGGCAGCAGATCCGGCTGTACACGCCGATACAGAGCCATTTGAAGCTGAGGGCATACATTTCTCGGCGAAGAGCGGGTTCTATGATAAGGATATTTCTCTCACCCTTACCGCACCTGATGGCATGAAGATATTCTATACAACAGACGGAAGTATACCTACATTGCAGAGCACGGAATATACTGCGCCTGTCATTATCACGGACAGGTCTTCCGAGGCTGACAGGCTTGCCAGCCATGAAGATATCGCTCAGCCCTCAGATGAGTCAGAAGACTGGATCCCCGGGAAGCCTGTAGACAAGGCTACGGTTGTCAGAGCTATAGCGGCAGGCGATAACGGAGAACAAACCGGCGTCGTTTCCTGCACCTACTTCATCGGATTTGACCAAAAGGCGGACTACTACAAAGATACGACTGTGATATCCATGATGACAGACGAAGCAGATCTGTTCGACTATGACAAGGGTATCTACGTTATCGGCAGATGCTATGACGAATGGCAGAAAGGACCTGATTACGTCCCGGATACTCCCTATTACTTTCTTCCGGGAAACTATACTCAGAAGGGCCGTGACTGGGAACGTCAGGCTACCCTTCAGTTCTTCCGCAGCGGAGAAGCTGAACTTACTCAGGATGTTGGCATACGCATACACGGCGGAGCGACCCGTTCATATCCGCAGAAGAGCTTCAATATCTATGCACGCAGCGATTACGGTCTGCCGAAGTTGGATTACGATCTCTTTAAAGGAAATGTGAAAAGTGAATCCGACGGAGATCCTATTACGGAATTCGATACATTTATGATACGCAACGGCGGTAATGATGCGATGTATACCCGCTTCCGCGATAAACTTGCACAGTCCCTCGTATCAGGCCACGGTTTTCTGACACAGGGCATGGAGCCCTGCATTCTGTTTATTGACGGCGAGTACTGGGGACAGTATGAGATGACTGAAAAGATAGACGACGCCTATGTCAGCTCGCATTGCGGTATACCTGAGAGCGACGTCTGTATCATCAAGAAAGAGGAACTGGATGAGGGCTCCGAGGAGACTTTCAACGAGTGGAAGGAGCTGCGGGAATGGCTGAAAACTGCCGACCTTTCTGACAGCGCCGAATATGATAAGCTTTGCGGTCTTGTGGATATGCAGAGCTTCATGGAATATGTCAGCGCAGAGATATACATCGACAATGAGAACTGGGGCGCAAGCAACATGGCAATGTGGAAGGCGCAGACTGTCAGTGACGAGAATCCCTTTGCTGACGGCAAATGGCGTTTTATCATGTTCGATGTGGATTACAGTTCCGGTATCTACGGGGAGGCTCTCCCTCGGAACGACAGCTTTGAAACCCTGCTTGAAAGCGACTGCTTCCTTGCCGACCTTCTGAGAGCAGCACTCGGAAATGAAGGATTCAGGAAGGAGTTTGAAGAGACTTTCCGCCATATCGCTGAAAACGATTTCTCTGCAGTCCGGGTCGATACTGAGATAGCGCGTCTGTCAAAGGAATACAAGGATATGGCTATTGATACCATCGCACGCTTCTGGAGCGGCTACATACCCGAGGCCGAGGCGGAGGAGTGGTACGAAGACTGTGTCGGCATGATGAAGGATTTCTACGACGGCCGAAGTAAGTATATCCTGGAATACCTTGAAAAGCATATCTCCGAAGCCCCTTAATAATAAAGAAAAGGCATTGCCGTTAAGACCGGCAATGCCTTATTTGTTATCTTGTCAAACCTCTTCGTCTGTTTTCCTTCTTCGTCTTCTGGCGAGGAAGTTCACACCTGCGCCTGTTGCAATGGCTGTCACAGCGCCCGGAAGACCCGAACCGACTCCGGTAGGGACTATACCGTCAAGAGTATTGACTACTGTAACAGTTGCTGCATCTACAACTACGAAGGACTTTCTGTTGCCGTTTTCCGGTGCGGAATCGCCGAGCTGGAATGTAGTATCATATTCACCGTTCAGCTCAGTGAATGAAACGGTTTCTCCTACCGGAAGTTCGATGACTACCGTATCACCGTCCCTGAGGGTGAAGGTACCGCCGCTTCTCAGCTTATTGCTCTGTACAACGCCGTTCTTCTTCCAGCTGTAACGGTCGCTGGCTGCAGCATTGCTGACCGTAAGATTGAAGCTGAAATCGCTCTTCTTGTTTCCGAGATTTCCCTCAACCTTCTTTGTGACAGTGATCTCAGCTGTGCTCGGCGTATTGGGTACGTTCAGCTCATATCTGATCGTTCCGCCTTCTTCGGTAGTGGTCAAGAAATCAGCATGACCGGTGCTCTCGATGATCACCCTTCCTGTTGATGTTATGGTAAAGACAATATCATTTTCAAGCTTATTATAGCCCGCAGGAGCCGTCTTCTCTGTAAGGTAATATTTACCCGGCTGGAGAGTGCTGTTAATCATGGGGATAATTCCATTGGCCTCTGTAACAAGGTCTTCATACCCCGGTATAGGATCGTAGGCCTTCATCTCGCCGTTCAGACCGCTGTTTACACTTCTGTAGAGAGCGAAATGAGCTCCGGCAAGAGTGACGCCGGGCCTTGCTGCATCTGTCTTTACTGCACACAACTCAAAACGCCTGTTATGGATATCAATGAAGCCGAGATACTTGTTTTCCGGGTCAGGTTTCAGAGGTATATCTACCCATCCGGTGCCGTCCTCGCTGATGATAGTAACTGTATTATCAGAGTTGACTGTGAACTTTACCGGTTTGGTAAGTCCCTGATAACCATCGGGAGCACTCGTCTCCGTGAGCAGATACTCCACACCTGTACGGAAGCTGTAAATAGCCGTTATATCACCGTTTTCATCTGATTCATAAGAGGATGCGCCTACAGGAGTGCCGTTCTGTTTGATGGTGAACTTGCCTCCTGGAAGAGGCGTATCGCTGTTCCACTGGAAAAGACGGAAGGCAATACCTCCCTGCGGAGTATTTGTGATTGTATCAGTGCGTGCATTTTCGCTTCCGCCTGCAAGCTCACCTGTTTCATAACCGACATAGTAAAGCTGGTCAGAACCGGATGTAAAAGTGCTGTTGTTTTCAAGCCTCTGAAGAGAGGAATATGAAGTAACTGTTCCGTCAGCGTCTGTTACAGGATCAGTGAGCTTTACCTCTCTGATAACATAATCGCTGAAGTCCTTGCCGTTTTCAAGGCTGTCATAGTAATACTTGACGGATGTAGCAGGATAATGAAGCTTCCTTACAGAACCTGCTACCGGAGTATTATCGCCGGAATTAAATACTGCAACGTATATATCAGGTATCTCGGAATTCTCAACATAATCCTTGTGAGCCCATTCCTTATCGGCCTGAAGACCAAATCCCCGACGGTTGTTTACAAACAGGCTCGGAGACTCGTTTGCTCTGATCCTTCCGGAGTTTACATCTTCACCTTCGGTTATATACGAACCTTCATCACGATGATAGCCTTCAAGTCTGTAGCCAAGAGGAATCTCAGCTTCTCTTTCCTCGACCATAAAGCGAGTTCCAACAGGAAGGCCCATGACTTCAACCTGATAACCTGCGGCAATACAATCAATTGATCCATTCGCTGAGGTCTCATGTGTTACTGCATTGAGATCCTCTTCGTTATGGATATCCATAAGATTGTTATACTGTGTCGGAACAAGTCTTCGCAGATTCATATCCCATTTGCAGTAATAACCATCAGGATCCTTAACGTAATACTTGTGCATATCAGCGGGAATAAGCGGAGAATCCGGATCCTCGCCGGAAAGATACAGTCGGAACTGGAAAAGGCTGTTATCCTCCTCTTCTGTCAGCTCCTTACCGGCTGCATCGTGCAGTATCTTGGTAATGTTCAGTGTTCGGAGCGAATCAGGATTTACCTCGTTCTCAAATTCAATGTTTGGTACCTGATCAATAGGCAACCAGCCAGAGTCATAGCACTTGCGTGTTTCGTTTTCGTGATCCGTCTGAGCTGTCGGAGGAGTATCAACGCCGTTGATGTATGCCTTATCATAAACCTCAGAGTTGATTCCAACCTCCATGACCCTGTAGTACTTTGTTCCATCCGGAAACTCAATAAGCGCCTTCTTGTCGGGATCTATCATATAGATATTGTCATGCCCGTGCTGTGAATTCGGCGGCGTATAGCTTTCCTTGAAGGTAACGTCCTGAGTTGAATCACGGTATGTTACCCACTTATTACCGTTTGTATTTCTCAAAGGAGTGCCTGTCTCACTGTTATCAGGCATTTCTGTTTCGGTAGAATACCATATACAGAAAGGATATTCAACAAGAGCGTAGTCAAGGTCATCTGCGTTCAGAACCTTCTTTGTAAGGATAGCGTTATTCTGGCTTACAGAGCTCAGATTGAATCGCATATGAAGGTTGGAAGCGCCTGCACCTCGCTCCATGTAGTAAATCTTCATGGTGTGAGAGGAGTAGTCCTTGAAGACATTTGTACCGGGCTTGAAGATACCATTCAGGTATTCCTCTGTTTCCGCATTCGTTGCATCCGGATGAGCTGACAGGTAATTTGATTCGAATATTTCTCTGAGATTGGTGACTCTGCCGTTTACTATGACCTCTCCGGTCTTATAGTTCACGCTTCCGCCGATAGCGGAATGGATTCCGCCGAGGTCGATAACAAGCTGATCATCAACGTAGAACCAGAAATCATCGTCACCGTTGAACTCGAAGATCATATCATGTCCCCAGGCGTCCTCACCGTCAGGGGTCTGGAAGAAATTCGCCGAAACCTCCATGCCGAAGTAATAATTCGGACTGTCTACTCCGTAAAGTCTTTCATACTTTCGGGGGTCAGAATCCGGAAGCTCCATAACCTGGGTAGCGGATTTGTTTCTCGCTGCGTAAAGATTCTGAGGGTTACCCGTTGAATACTTATCCGGACTGATGGTATTGAAAGGGAAAAACTGTCCGTGCTTCATAGTAGGCCTTCCTGCAGTAGTGGCCGTTCCGAGCTCCTTGTAAACTGTGAAATTATTGTCCGGTGTTGCAACAAGAGAAGCAAAGTTCTGTGCGCTGTCAAACTCAAAGTATCCGCTTGCATCATAGATGCTCTGTATAAACAGATGGTTTACATCTATTGCATCAGTGCTGTTAAAGAGCGTTCCAAGGGATGGATGGTTTTCGGGTACCATCGCATAAGGATATCCGTCCTCTCCGATGAAATTGGAAAGCAGACCTCTTGTCTCTGCGATGGGATTGCTGGAATTATATTGTGTGATACCCATTACCTCATGAAGCATTGGAAGAGATGACGCACCAGGATACTGTACAGCTTTACCGGAGAAATCTACCATTCTCATGGTGATACCGTATTCATTGTTGTCTACGGTCTCGACATCAGTAAGAGTAGGAGTCATAGGTTCAACTACAGCAAAGTAAAACTGCTCGGCTTCGGATTTATAGCCGCCTTCACCCTGAGTATTTGCATCATTGGTCTTCAGGCCTGCATAGGCGTAATAGTCTTCCTCCCATGAAAGGATGCTGGTACTGTATTCACCGCGTCTTCTGCCGTTGAGGTTTATTCCCTCTGCATTGTCTGAAAGTATAGCGCCGTCCAGCTTCGGAACAAGATACTTGTGTGAATAGGTATTGTAAAGCTCGTAGTAATTGTTCGGGGTTGAGGTTCCTTCGTAATAGTACTCCGTGAATTTCCATTCAAGAGTATCGATAGGGCTCTCTATCCATGTTATTTCGTTGCCGTTTTCATAGCAGCGGTGAAGTGTGCCGTCATGGTCAATTGCGTAGTACTCATACTTCTTGGTAGTATCATTCCACTTTCTTGTATAGACAATGACCTTCTGCCCGTTCTGCACATCAGATACACTGATCTTCTGGGCAGAGTAGGAAACACTGTCATTGTTTGTCAGTTCTGCCTGCTCGATAAAGTTGAGCATATTATTGTTGTTGACACTGCCTGTAGTATCCACTGTGAAGCCGCTGCCGTTGTAGGACAGGGACAGATTTCCGCAGGAGAGAACTACCTTGCGATTGGCCTTCGGCTCTACTCTGATGACCGAGGCGTCTGCTTCATCAACAACCGTGATCCCGCTCTCGGTAAGTTTCATGTACTTGGTTTCTCCGTCTATCTCAGCGGAGATCTTGTACCTGTTATCATCTACGTTGTGGAAGGTCCAGAAGGTAACATCCTGATTATCCGATACATAATAGGATTTGTCACTTCCGTTGGAGACCACCACGGTATCGTACAGCGTAATTACATTATTATCCTCGCCGACAGCAAGAGCTGCACCGGTCGAACCGCTCAGATATCGCATTAGGCCATAGGTCTTGCCGTCAAGATCGTAGTAATCATCAGGGACTTCGACCTGCTGGGAATAGTACAAAAAGATGCTGCTGTTTGCTGAGTTTTTGTTATCTGTATAGTATCTCATACCATCGCCGCCGCCTGAATGCTGTAACCATCTAGAATCATTGGCCTTCTTGATGTAAAAGCTGTTAGAGTTTTCAACCTGGGAAATTACAACAACATCACCTGTTGAAGCAAGCTGAATATTATTTCCGCTTGTGGTCTTTATATATTTCTTAGCGCCATTCACATAGGTATAGATACTGTAGCCGTCACCGGAGGGCTCAAAATACCACAGTGAAGCCTGATCTATATCGCTGGTCTCTTTTAATGCACCATTGCCCTTCTCGGTATTGGTGCAGTACATTTTTGTACCGGTACTACTAACATAATAAAGATAAAATCCGGTCTCTTCATCTTCAGTGTAAAGCTCATCAACAGAAGTAACGTTGACGTGTCCGTCGCCTATCTCAAGCGGTTCGGGAGCCTCTACTATAGCATACACACTGAATCCGAAAGCATAGAAGCTGATCCTGCCTTCCTCAACTATAAGGTCAGTTATCTGCTCTCGTTCGCCGTTGTCAAGTATATGCCACAGCTCGGTAGTACCGTTGGCCGTAATGAGGGGATCGATGATCTCGACTAAGATCGGATGGCTCTCATCCGGCTGGTATTCACTCTGGCCGTCTGTGATGGTGATATCATAGGCGGCCAGGACGGAAGCAGATGTCTCACCTGTATCTTCAGCTGCAAATGCAGCAATATCCGCATAATCCTCCGTAACGTCCACGGCTGTTGCCGATGCGCCGGCAGGCATGATTCCGTTGAGCGTAACACTCTTCTCCTCAATATCCGTGAGGAGCTCAATGCTCTGATCCTCAAAGCCTTCCTCAGGCTCTGTTGTTTCCTGCTCCGGAACCGTCTCCTCCGCCGTCTCCTCTTCTGTTTCAAGAGCCGATACGGGCAGTATTGACTCTTCAGCCGATGATGACAACGTCGGTACTATAACTGAAAACATGACAGCAAGCGCACAAAGTGTACTTACTATCCGATCTCTCAGTCTTTTATTCATCCTTCTCTCCCTCCTTCCTGTTTTCTTTGTGAAAAAGGAAATCAGAACTGCCTGCGGAAGGCCATTTGCTCCCGCAGCATCCGCGCCGCTGCGCTTTATTTTTCGATATAGCAGAACACTACGATCCTCGTTACGGAACCGGCGTCTGCACAGGTGGACAGAGCAAGGATATCAAGATCCTGCTCCTCTGTCAGGATAGTAGCATTGTCGTGAATGAACTGCCTTATCTCCTCCTGATCCATATCGAATACTGTTTTCTCCTTGGCACTTACCGTCATCGCGGCAAACACCCGGAGAGGATATGTTTTCTCCGCATTTCTTCCGGTCATAAACCTGCCGGAGGTATGCTCACGGAGGTATGCTTCATTCAGATAGTCGTCAAGTGCGCCGAACATCTTTCCGTAATCCATGTGATGTCCGTAGATAACGGAATAGCTGTCGCTAAGATCCGGGGAACTCCGGCTGTCAAGGAAGATACTCCCTGTTGCAGAATATTGCCCGAATGGATCCTTGCTGAGATATTCCGAGTTGTCCATGCCCTGCATCACAGGATAATCGATATTGGTACCATCCATGGTTATCCAGCCGATCATATCATCAGTTATGGGAGAATCCTTGACGGATTCCGCTCCGCCTCCAGGGACGGGCTTATAACTCAGAACACTCTTGTCGAGTGTATGGCTGAACATATAGTAATTGTCATACACCTGCCATACTCCGACGATCATTATAAAGCCTGACAGAAGTATCAGCAGCCAGACAAACAGCTCATTCAGCGTCTTCCAGAATCTGGTCAACTCTTTCAGTCTTCCTCAGACTTCTTCTTTCTGAGGTACATTGCTCCGCCGGCAATTCCTGCGATACCTACGACTGCAAGAGCTGCAGAGCCTCCTACTGTGGAGAGGATGCCGGTGGGGATTGTGCCGGAGCGGTCGTTGGTAAATCCGGTATGAACATCTGCAGTGATACCTGTCGTATTTTTAACCGCATCAGAAAGCGCATCATAGCCAGCTGTGCCGTTCCAATCGAGTGTACTCAGATTAGCAGCGATGCCTGCTGTCTGTGAATAATCTTCTTTATTCTCGGAAATATCATACTTAGTACCCTCCGCAAGGCCTAAAATTGTAATATACTGTCCGTCCTGAAGGTAGAAGTGTGCGGTTGCGGTTCCGTCATTGCCAACAGTGATAGAAGTAACATTTGACTTGCTCTGATTAGCAGTTATAGTTGCAGAGTTGGTACCGGAAGTAGCATCTGCATTGCTTATGTCGACATCATAAACTGTTCCGGCAGTTGCTCCGCTGATGGTCACTGTAAAGTCAAAGTACTTGTCCTTGGAGCCCTGATTACCGGTAACCTCCTTACCGAAGGTCAGATCATGGGATGTATACTCATTCTTGAAACCAACAGACTTTGTTGCGCCGCTCACTTCCATACCATTCGGGGTTTTAGTGGAATTATCTTCCATTGTAACTGCAGATCCTTCTGTTGTTGTAGACGAATTAGACGGACCGGTAGTCTGCGTATCGACATACATAACGTATCCGGCTATTCTCAGTTTCTTGTTATATGTATAAGTATAGTTGCCTTCTGTGCCTGTTCTTGTATAGTAGGAAGCATCCTCTACATATACATCAATAGTTCTTGTCAGGTTGGAATCATTTGTTACACCAAGCTGTGTGTTATCTGATTCGGTAATGATATAGCGATAAACGCCGGGCTCTGTGAATCCGCAGTTTGAGAAATCAAGCTGCATTTCCTTTTCTGCATAGTATGTACCATCATTTCCCTCAGAAAGAACTACCATCGTATCACCGCCGCTTGCAATGGCGGAATTTGAAAAAGTAGTATTATCGATCGTTACATCACTTGCAGTATAACTGATCGTATCCGTGTTTGACTGTGTCGTTCCAGACTCAGCTGTGGAAAATGCGTTGTTTGAAACTGTAACATCATTCCAGATGATCTTATCTGGATTAACGCCTGCAAGAACAGCCAGAGTTGAGCCGGTTGCTTCTTTTGCAGTTCCGGCAGATGCGGTAAAAGTAAATGTGCAGGCCGGAATATTTGCGTCATCCTCAACTTCAAGTATTTTCTTAAGTAAAGTTGTATTCTGGGTTGTGATATCCTTAGTAAGAGCAGTTCCGCTGTTGTCAGAATATGCACTGCTGTGTGAAACGTCTGATGTCAGTAATGCATTTGATCCGTAATCAGAACCTGCTGCACTGACTTCTACCGGTACTACCATAGCTGTCATTGAAGCTGCCATAGCGATAGCTGCTGAGAGGGCTGCGAGCTTTCTTGTTTTCATACGATTTCCTCCTTAAATATACCTTTCATCCTTATATTCCGCGCATCCGCATCGTAAAGACCACTTTTCCGATGATATCACTTTCGGGAATGCCGCCAGAGGTGCGGCTGTCAGTAATATCCGGCCGGTGATCATTCATGACGAATACGCAGTTATCGGGTACGATATAGGGATAGCTTATAGCTGATCCCTCCGGCGACGTAGGATAGACCACGTTCTCAAATATACCGTAGTCATTGACAGAGACATAATCGTTGAATATCTCTATCTTATCGCCGCCTTTGCCTATAACACGTCCGAACCTTGTCTCTCCCTTCAGCCTGTAGACTATCATCGTTCCCTGCTCCGGTTCCGAGAGCCTGTTTATCAGGCAGAATTCTCCGTCCCTTATGGCAGGATAGGCTGAATTGGTATGACATATACAGACGCTTATAACAAATGTGAACAACACCCAGAGTACCAGAGCGGTAATGCCGGCCTTTGCAAAGAAGGAGAAAGCATAGCTTCCGGCTGTCCGCTTCTTTGCATTATCATTCTTGCTTTCCGCAGATCCGGCCGCGGTGGATGCTGTTTTTTCAGTCTCTTCCATTGTTCCCCTCCGCTTATGAGGATACTTTCCGGTAAGGGCCTGAGTCCTTTTCCGAAGGAGTGCCAAAACCGTAAACCTGTTTTCCGGCTTCAGGATTCACTTCTCCTTATACTACAATTATAACAAAAAAGCCATAAAAAATCAAGTAATAAGACAAAATATCTTAAAAAACAAGAAAAAACTGTCATGTACCATTCAAAAAAGGTACATGACAGGCCACAGCGAACACATTTGGAACAGAACCGCACCGTAAGCGGGTATTTAAGAGCGTACTTCCGCAATCATCTTCATAACTGAATCACAGCATTCCGAGGGTATCTTCATCAAAGCTGCCCATGCAGAACTTACCGAGAACATCACGGAAAAGCTCCTCCGCCGGTGCCGCTTTACTGAAAAGCGTCATGCATCGGCGAAGCTTATAGGCATCGATGAGGCCGAATATTGATACGGGATCATCTGTATCAAGCTTCACGAGCTCAGTGCATACCTCGCGGAGACGTGCACCGAGAACGGGATGATCAAGATAATCGGCTGCCTCCTGTATATCCGCAATGGCGAAATACTCAGTTATCGGATCGGTGCTTAGCCCTTTGATCTGAGGAAATACATACCACATCCAGTGTTCATACTTCTTCCCCGCTTTTATCTCGGCAAGGGCTGTTGTGTACGGCGCTGCCTCCTTATATCCCTTCTCCTGTGCGTCGATGAAGCGCTGCAGATAAGTGCGTCTGAAACCTATACCGAGGGCGCCGCAGCGCTGCTGCTCCTCGGGAGGATAGAAGCTGTCCATGAAACCATCAGGTACGGTCTCTCCCCTTGCAAAGCCAAAGCTTTCAGCCGGAAGCACTGCAAAAAGCTCCTTGAATCCCGGAAACGGATAGAGTTCAGTGACCCTAACCTGTATCATCCGCTCCGGCTCGGTGATGTGTGAAAAGCAGATGAAGTCGCCGGGCTGTACCTTCCGGCGTTTCTCATCATTCAGCCGGAGCTCTATAGTTTTTCTGCCGTCATCTATCATCTCAAACGGTTCATTGTTCAGTTTCATATTATGAAGCATCTTTATCAATCCCCTTTCTGTACTACTATCATACCGCAGATCCGCTCCTGTGTCAACAGAAAAGCCGCAGTATCCTGCTGTCATGCGGATACTGCGGCTTTGATAGTATCATCAGCCGGTTATGATGCTCCTGAGACGGACGAGATCGAATGTATCGGCTGTTCCGTCTGTATTTATATCAGCTGCCTTCCACTGTGCCTTTGAGAATCCTGCCGAGCCGAGGAGATAGCGGCTGAGTAGGACGAGATCGGCTGCGTTCGCGATTCCGTCTGCATTTATATCCCCACGAACAGCCTCAGTCTTTGCGAAAACAGCTGTCAGGGCAACTGCCTTGCCGGCTTTTACCTTTATCGTTTCATCTGATGAGGTAACTGCTCCTCTCCAGCCCTCGAAACGGTAGCCGGGAGCTGCTTTGGCTGTGAGTGTGACCTCGCTGCCCTCTGAGAAGGAGCCCGTCCATACTGAATCGGAGAATACGGCTTCGTCTGATCCGGCAGTTACTGTGCCCATACCGGTTCGGGTCACGGTGATAGTAGCACTGTCTCCGCGTATACCCAGATATTCACGCATATCCTCTATGGCATAGTCAGCACGGCGCTCAAAGAAGGTGGTCATTTTGGCAAGCTCCTTGCTGTAATAGCCGCCCTGATCGCTTATATACTTTTCAAAGCTGTCACGAGGCGTGCCGTTATTCCAGCGCCAGCCGCACATAGTCATGTACTTCATATAGCGGCTCTCCTGATCGGAAATTATGGACTTCATCTTCTGCGCCTCAAATACTGAATAGGCCATGGAGCAGAAGGTGTCGGCAAAACGCTGGCGGAAGGAATCGTTCTTCAGAAGAGAAGTAAATATAGGCGAAGGAAAATCATTCTTTGACTGATCGAACTTGCGGAAGCTGTCATGGGCATATCCCTCAACTCCGCCGAATGAAGCGTAGGTAAGTCCTGCGGCGTAGTCGAAGTCAAAGGAGCCGCAGCGCCACTTGCCGTCGCTGTAGGGGTTTCCCTCTATTGCCTGTCCGTTGCTCCTCCACATCAGATAGTTGTGGTTCGGCCAGTCCCATGTGCCGAGATAGAGGCCGACTGCATAGCAGTCTATAAGGCTCTCTGTATCAACTCTCGCTGCAACATAGTCATAGTTGGACTGAACTGACATATCATTCTTTTCACAGAACTCACTGAGCGCCTCAAGCTCATCAAGGTCTGAATCCGATCCCTCTTCAAGCTCACCGTTTTTTACCATGGCTACGTCCTCAGCGGGAACGCCATAGTTGGACTGGATATAGTAACCGGAGGATTTCTCTATGATATCGTACATACCCCATAGCTCACCGTCAAGGAAGAGCATACATCTGTTGCTGTCATATCCTGCAAGAGCCGGCATATCTTTAAGAGCCGGACGGATCACGGCTTCGCGCATCCTGTCTACCCAGGTTACCGAACGCAGACTGAAGGAATCGTATTTCTTTATCTCCTTGCTGTCATCTGCCGATACATTCCCCTCTATAAGATCATAGTTGAGTTTTGAATCACCATAGCTGCTGCGGGCATAGACATTGAAGCTCTTCGCCTGACTGTTGCGGGTCGATGCTCCTTTGATGCGTATTCCCATATTCTGGGTAAAGCCCTGTTCGCCGTCACGGAAGAGAGTTACAGAGGCCTCCCTCTCCCATTCCTTGCCCTTTGAGAAGAAATTGGCTGCGTTGTCTGTATCCCATTCGCTCTTGGCCGGATTATACTGCGGACTGTTCTTCCAGTCCAGGTACTGCTGTCCACAGACATAGATGCCTTTATCCTTGTCAAATAGGTTTGCGGGGTCAGTGACAAGTGATACAACAGGTATATCCTTGTAGTAATCCAGCTTATCCTGCGGCATGACGAAGTACGTTGCAGTAACAACAGGGCTGAACGTGCCGTCCGCCGACTTTGAAGCCGCACGCACCACTGTAGCCTTGTCGAATTTTGCAGAGCTGGCCGTGAACCGGGTCATCAGGGTCGTGGAGTAAGGGCTGTTATCCTCGTGCTGATACTTACTGTAGACATTCTCCTCCGAACTGCGGTCATACATGGGTATAGCACCGGAATAAATCTGCGCTGTGGAAGATGTGGTCGGGTCGGAACTGTCGAGGGTATAGTAAACTGTATCTGTACAATTTATCGAAAGCGTAAGGCCGTCCTGAGCCTGATAGAAACCGGGTTCAAGAGAGAACTCGGGCACTGCTGCCATGAGATTTGATGTGCCGGGAGAAGGTCTCATTACTGCAAAGCTGTCAGAGCCGTCGGGTGAACGGCCATAGGTCTCGTCCTCAGCAAGTGCCGGTATATCAAGGCTTTCTATTACTCCGCCTGATGCATCGGTAAGTATGAGCTGCTCCCCTGATTTACTCAGACTGAAGCCAGTCCGGTACTCTTCTGCGGCTCCCTCACCCTTGGCGGCAGCTATCACAAGATAACCTCCGGCGGGAATGGAGGTGCCATGCGGGAAGGTATAACGCACGGTATCAGGTTGATCTGAAATGCCGCAGCCTGACAGATCGGCAGGCGAATCTCCCGGATTATAAAGCTCTATCCAGTCTGAAGCCTCGCCGTTTGAATCCGTAAAGCAGGTTTTGTTCTGGGTGCATACTTCGTTGATCATTACTCCGGAAGCGGCAAATACCGGCACCGCAACACACGCCGGAGCTGTCATTGCAGCAGCTAAGGCCGCAGCAAGCACTCTCTTTACATTCTTCATAATATTTCCCCTCTCGTATTACGATGCAGCTATCAGGCTGCATTATTGACATATCTGCCTGCATTTATTGTCTGGCAGCAAATATATACCACACCTTGATTATATCATTTTTACCATACAAATACAACTATTATTATGCAGTTTTTACACACGAAATTCCGGCTTGTTTTTTGTTAATGATGAATAAGGCCGTTAATACGTATTTCCGCTGTATATAGATATAATATGTATCAGTTAAATAGAATAGCGCAAAAGTGTTATGCTAGTGTAGGAAATTACTATTTTTCGCAATATTCGTTCTTTTTTCCTCAGCACTTGCATTATCATCCAAAATAAGGTATAATTGAAGTATATTATATGAACGGAGGTCGTTCCCATGAAAGACGGATTCGTCAAGATCGCCTGCGCCTGCCCTGATGTGCGCGTGGCTGACTGTGACTACAATACTGACCGCATTATCGAGCTGATAAAGGAAGCTGCCGGAAAAGGTGTAAAGATCGTATGCTTTCCCGAGCTTTCCATTACCGGTTACACCTGCGGTGATCTCTTCCTGCAGGAGACACTGCTGAATGCTGCCGAGAGCTCTCTCCTGCGCATTGCAAAGGAGACAGAGGAGCTTGATATCGCTGCCATCGTTGGTCTTCCGCTGAGATCTGAAAACAAGATCTACAACTGCGCTGCTGTTGTTAACGGCGGCAGTATAAAGGGTGCTGTCCCGAAGATCAATATCCCAAATTACAGCGAATTCTATGAAGCAAGATACTTTACATCAGGCAAAGACGTCTGCTTCCTCTATACAGGAAACGGCACTGAGTTCCTTCTCAGCGAACAGTTTATCTTCAATACCGAGAGCAGCGGTGATGAATACTCCGCTATAAGAGGACTCACCTTCGGTATCGAGATCTGTGAGGACCTCTGGGTCGCTGATACGCCGTCTGTAAAGCTTGCGAAATCCGGCGCAACTATAATCTTCAATCCCTCCGCAAGTGACGAGATAATCGGCAAGGCTGATTACCGCCGTACTCTTATCAAGGCAAAGTCCGGCTCTCTTGCCTGTGCCTATGCCTACGCTGACTGCGGTATCGGTGAATCAACTCAGGATATGGTGTTTGCCGGTCACTGTCTTATCGCTGAGAACGGCACTGTAATGGCTGAGTCAAAGCATTTCACCCGCGGTCTCACTATCGCAGATGTGGATTTCAGGAAGCTGCTTGCTGAGCGCAGAAGGATGAACACTTTTACTGAGAACAACTACAAGGACAGCAACACAAGCATGATGAACATCGAGCTTGCAGTCACAGAAACTGTTCTTGAGCGCCCATTCCCGCAGACCCCCTTTGTTCCCACGGACAAGCACGCCCTCGACAGCCGCTGTGAAGAGATACTCACCATGCAGGCTGTTGGTCTTATGACCAGACTCCGCCATATCGGATGCAAGGATGCTGTCCTCGGTCTCTCAGGCGGTCTCGATTCTACTCTCGCCCTTATCGTTGCAGCTCATGCCTTCGATATGCTCGGCCTTGACCGCAAGGGCATACATACCATCACCATGCCCTGTTTCGGTACCACAGACCGCACCTACACCAATGCCTGCAAGCTTGCTGAGGCCTATGGAACTACTCTTGAAGAGATCAATATCCGTGACAGTGTTATGCAGCATTTCAAGGACATCGGTCAGGATCCTGACGTTCACGATGTTACCTACGAGAACTCTCAGGCTCGTGAGCGTACACAGATACTTATGGACAAGGCGAATCAGCTTAACGGCATCGTTATCGGTACCGGCGACCTTTCAGAACTCGCACTTGGCTGGGCGACCTACAACGGAGACCATATGTCCATGTACGGCGTAAACGGCTCCATTCCCAAGACACTTGTGCGGTGGCTTGTAAACTATGAGTCAGAGGTGGCTGAGGGCACTCTGAGTGCAGTCCTCAGAGATGTGCTCGATACTCCCGTAAGCCCTGAGCTCCTCCCGCCCGAGAAGGATGGCACTATAGCTCAGAAGACGGAGGATCTTGTAGGCCCATACGAGCTGCACGACTTCTTCCTTTACTACTTCGTCCGTTTCGGCTTCCCGCCGGCAAAGATATACCGTATGGCTGTACGTTCCTTCGAGGACAAGTACTCCCCTACGACTATAATGAAGTGGTTGAAGAAGTTCTGCTGGAGGTTCTTCTCACAGCAGTTCAAGCGTTCCTGCCTGCCGGACGGTCCTAAGGTGGGAAGTGTTACTCTCTCCCCGAGAGGAGACTGGCGTATGCCGAGCGATGCATCTTACAATCTCTGGATAAAGGAGCTTGAAGAGATCGAGAATAACGGAGGCATCGTATGATCTGCGGAAGCTGCGGCAAGCGCATGAAGATCGGTAAATTCAAGGTCAGTGTTCACGGTACCGGTTCTCTGAAGGGATATACCTATCCTACTGTCGGCTGGTATGACGGTGACAGACTTGTCCTTGAATCCGACAAGACGGAGACTATGGGCTTCTACTGCATGAACTGCAATGTTATGATGGGTGTATTCTTCGGGGGCGATCAGGTGAGCTTCCCTGATGAGCTGAATCAGGATCTTGATGACAGCGTTGATGTTCTGCCGAAGAAAAACTGCCCGGAGTGCGGCACAGAGCTCGATATAGACTACCCGAGATGTCCGGAATGCGGATATGTGTTCTGAGGTGAGAACTATGTGCGAAACAGAGGATATAAATATCACTGGCGCTGTTGATACCAAAATAAGGACGATCTACTATCTTGTAGATTACGAAAATGTCCGGCACAGTGGATTTACAGGTATGGAGAAACTGACTACAAATGCAAAACTCGTTATATTCTATACCACAAAATCCGATTCCATGCCCTTTACACTATTCAACGCCTTATCAGAAACAAAGGCTGAGCTTATCTTCTATGAGGTCGAATGCGGTGGCCAGAATGCTCTTGATTTCCAGCTTTCCTCCTATCTCGGATATATTCTCGGAACTGAACCTGATGCTGACTGTCATATCATCAGTGGCGACAAGGGTTTTGAGTTTGTGCGTTCCTTCTGGAAACATAAAGGCAAGAAAGTTAAACTCACTATCAATATTGCCGGAGACGTCCAGCAGAACGAACAGAAGGCCACTCAGAAAGTGACACCACAGCCTGTGCTAGTCACATCTGCGTTTGACATTGCTGTAAAGCCGCTGAATCTCTCGCAGTCAAACAAAGACAAATTGAAAAACATTTTTAATTCTCACAAAACCGGCTCTTTACCCAAAAGAAAACAGGCTATAAGCAGCGAGATCGGAAAAGTATTTGGAAATGACAAGATCAAGAACTATTACAAAGCCGTAAAACCGTTGATAAATTAGCGGTTCAATCATATAAACGGAGGTATTTTAAATGACTTACAAAGAGAGCTTTATCAAATTCATGGTTGACTGCGGAGTCCTGACGTTCGGAGATTTTACTCTCAAGAGCGGCAGAAAGGCTCCCTACTTCATCAACTGCGGAAACTACAAGACCGGCGCACAGCTGGCTAAGCTCGGTGAATACTACGCCGAGTGCATACACGAGAACAATATTCCCGTTGATACACTTTTCGGTCCCGCATACAAGGGCATCCCCCTTGCAGTTTCTGCCGTTGTCGCTCTCAGCAACAAATTCGGCATTGACGTTTCCTACTGCTTCGACCGTAAGGAGGCTAAGGATCACGGTGAGGGCGGTATGTTTGTCGGCAAGACACTCACTGACGGCGAGAAGGTTATTATCATCGATGATGTTATGACCTCAGGCAAGGCACTTCGTGAGTCCATGCCCAAGCTCAAGGGAGCTGCAGATGTTGATGTTACCGGTATGGTCATCACAGTTGACCGCATGGAGAAGGGTACCGGCGACCTCTCCGCTGTACAGGAGGTAAAGCGTGATTTCGGTGTTACTGTATACTCCATAGTCAACATGGAGGATATCATCGACGCTATCAGGAACGATATTGTTCCCGGAAAGGAATACCTCGACAAGATGCTTGAATACAGAGAGACATACGGTATCAAGTAAGATATAGATGAAAAAGGACGCTCGGTCGGGCGTCCTTTCTTATTTCAATTTGCCGGTTATCAGGGTACGCCCTCTATTGCAGTGCGTACCCTCTTCAAAAACAGTCCCCCGGACTGTTTCTGAATTCACCCATTGCCGGGCGCTTTGAGGATATATGCGGGGCTTTGCCACGCCCCCACCAGAGGCTCTGCCTCCGGACTCTTCTAAAGGGGCAGAGCCTCTTTAGAATCCTAGACTGATTTTTTTATCTGCATAGATAATGTTTAATGGCGCTCAGTTGAGCGCCATTCAGTCTGTAAATAACTTACATCCACAAATAAGCGGGGCGATGTAGGCATCGCCCCCTACATTTTGCTATGGAGGAATCGGCGTTTGTAGGGGCGGATGCCCACATCCGCCCGCTTGACTTCTGCCATAACTGACTTTTTTGACAAGCTGAAGGGCGCTCTGTCGAGCGCCCTTTTTCTTAGCTGAAAAGTATTATAAGGAACTGTGATACAAGTACTACGGATATAAGTGCAACGGGGTATGTTGCTGCGTAAGCCGATGCAACGTCCTCTGTTCCGGCTGTACCGATAAGTGTACCGAGTGCCGGTGTGGAGGTCATGCCGCCCGTAATGGAACCAAGATTGTTGAGCAGGCTCAGCTTCAATACGTACTTTGCAAACAGGAAGCCGAGTATCATGGGGATGATGGTCATGAGCATTCCGTATACGAAGTAGAGACCGTCAAAGTACTGCACGAACTTCGCACCGCCGGAAACTCCTGCACCTATGAGGAAGAATACAAGTCCCATCTCACGGAATACCTTCAGGGTAGTATCCTTGGGCATAAGGCTGAACTTGCCTATATGTCCGAAATGACCGAAGAGAAGAGCAACCAGCAGGCAGCCGCCTGTGGTGGAAAGTGAGAAGTTGCGGAATTTGAATGCGCCTATGAATACACCGACAGCAGCTGCAAGTGCGAAAGGCATTATGCCGAAATCATCCATACTGATAAGCTTTGATGTATCCTTTGCCTTACCCTTGGAATCAGCTGTGACAAGGAGCTTTCTCTCCTCTGCCATGTTTGCCTTCATCAGCTTAGGGATTATCTGAACGAAGAGTACAACTCCGATAACTCCGAAGATGTACGCAATAGCGTAGCCGACGGATACGATGCTCTGGAGGTGGTCATCACCTACTGCATCCTTGGCTGCGGAGAAACCGGGGGTACTTGTGAGAGCGCCGGAAAGGATTCCGGTGAGCATGGCTGTGAATTCCTGCTGCGAGAGGTCAGTGAAGTTCCTGCCCACCATTATACATCCGGCACAGGTAAGTCCGCCGCTGAGTATGATTATAACAGCAAGGACAACGTAAGACTTGAAGTTCTTTTTGAAGTTGGCGAAGAAATTCGGGCCTGCGATAAATCCTACCGCAGTTACAAAGAGTATCAGTCCGAGATTATCGACGATCTTCAGCGCGCTGCCGACGAAATCAGCATTGATCTCTGTGGAAAGATGCTTGTAGAAGAAGCAGCCGTAGAGAAGAGCCATGATGAAGACTCCGGCTGTTCCGAGGGATACTCCCTTGATGGTAACTCTTCCGAGGATATATCCCAGCGCCATTATAGCTACTACGCTGATCAGCAGAAAGGATACTCCGTGAAGAGAAAGGATGCCGTTGAATAGATCCATATTTATCACTCTTACTTTCTATCGGACATCCGGCGTGGACGGCACCGGATGCCATATTATTACAGACTGTCGGGACGCCCTCAGGCGTCCCGTTTGTTATTATTTATTTTGTCTTTCTTGCGTAGTCAGGGAGCAGCTTGGGTGATACAACCTCTGTCTCGATTCCTGCTGCTGCAAGCTCCTTGTCGTAAGCTGCGATGTGGTCGAGGTTAAGTCCCTCGGGAGCAGCTGTCTCCTTAGCCTTGGCAGCTGCATAGATGCCTGCATTTCTGCCGAATACGATAACGTCAAGGAGAGAATTGCCCATGAGTCTGTTGCGGCCGTGGATACCTCCGGCGACCTCACCGGCTGCATAGAGGTTCTCTACACCTGTCACACCGTATGTGTCGATGTCAAGTCCGCCGTTCTGGTAGTGGAGTGTGGGGTAAACAAGGATAGGCTCCTTGCGGATATCTATACCGTACTTGCCGAACATTCTGAGCATTGCGGGGATACGCTTCTCAATAGTGCCCTCGCCGTTCTTGTATTCGATCATGGGAGTATCCAGCCATACGCCCATGCCCTGCTCTGTCTCGATGCCCTTGCCCTTTGCAGTACACTCACGGATGATGGAGGCTGCTGTTACATCACGGGTCTCAAGGGGGTGCATGAATACGTCACCGTCGATATTCACCAGCTTAGCGCCCAGTGAACGTACCTTCTCGGTAACCAGTGCTCCGAAGATCTGCTCCGGATAAGCTGTACCTGTGGGATGATACTGGAGAGTATCAGCATAGAGGAGCTTGGCTCCTGCTCTGTAGCCGAGAACAAGACCGTCAGCTGTAGCGCCGTAGTGATTTGATGTGGGGAATCCCTGGTAGTGGAGTCTTCCGGCACCGCCTGTAGCGATGATGACTGTCTTTGCGCGGGCAACCAGGAGCTCCTTTGTCTCCATATTCATCAGTACAGCACCGGCAGCCTTTCCGTCCTTGTCAAGGATTATCTCGATAGCTGCTGTAAAGTCGATAACGGGTATACCGCGGTTTATGACCTCGTCACGGAGAGTACGCATGATCTCTGCGCCGGAGTAGTCCTTTGCTGCGTGCATTCTCTTGCGTGAGGTACCGCCGCCGTGAGTCGTTACCATTGTGCCGTCGGGCTCCTTGTCGAACTCTACGCCCAGCTTGTTGAGCCACTGGATACATTCGGGAGCCTTTGTAACGAGCTTTGCAACAAGCTCAGGCTTTGCAGCGAAATGTCCGCCGCCGAAAGCGTCCACGAAGTGTATTGCGGGAGAATCATTTGGCTTGTCGGCAGCCTGTATGCCGCCCTCAGCCATCATGGTATTTGCATCACCGATACGGAGCTTTGTGACGATCATGGCCTTTACGCCGGCCTCGTCGGCCTCGATGGCTGCTGAAGCGCCTGCTCCGCCGCCGCCGATGATGAGAACATCTGTATCATAGTCGGGATTACTGAGGTCAACACTGTCCGCAGAGATGCGGCTGTGCGCCTGGAGAAGGTCAGCCAGCTGTGTAGGCACCTTCTCCCCCTTGTTGGGGCCGGCTGTGAGGACGGTGAACTCGCCCTGCTTATAGTCGGGGTGGAACTCTGCAAGGAGAGCGTCCTTCTCTTCGGCTGTCATTCTTCTGGGCTCAAGAGCAGCGTTCTCGGCTCTCTTGGCAGCGACCTTCTTTGCCAGCTCATTGAATCTGTCTATCTTGTACATAGTCTCTCCCCTCCTTACTTCTCGATCTCGCGGTTGTTGTACATATCCTTGAGCTCCTGTACGTTGTCGATGGACTTGCCGATAAGCTCAGCCATCTTGTCGTCATAGATGCCCTCGTTGATCTCGTTGACCCTGTCAGCAAGATGTCCGCACTCGGGTGCGATGTACTTACCGTTGAGACGGCGTGCGAGCATTGCTACCTGAGGATGTGAGATGCCTGCGGGGCAGCGTGATGAACATACTCCGCACATTACGCAGTCAAAGCTCTCCTCGGCGCACTTCTCATACTCGCCTCTCTGAGCGTAGGCGATGTACTGCATAACGTTCAGCTCCTGAGTGCAGGCCTTTGTACAGGCGTTGCAGCCGATACAGCTGTATATCTCGGGATAGAGCTGCATCATGATCTGCTGATCCGGCTTTATCTCCTCGATATTGTATACCCTCTTCTCAAGCGGGAAGAAAGGAAGCGTAGCAACGTACATACCCTCTTCGATCTCTGTCTGACAGGCAAGACATCCGTGGAGCTCTACCTGTCCCTTGATCCTGTAGATAGTAGCACAGGCACCGCAGAAGCCGTTGCGGCATCCGCAGCCTCTAACGAGTTCATAGCCTGCGTACTCCATAGCAGTCATTATAGTCAGTCCTGCCGGCACTTCATACTTCTTGCCGAACAGGTAAACGTTTAACATCTTTTCCATGATAGCTCCTCCTTAGTATTCATCAGGCAGCTCGCCCAGCTGGTCGAAACGGAATACCGGTCCGTCCTTGCATACATACTTGTTTCCGATGTTGCAGCGTCCGCATTTTCCGACAGCACACTTCATGCGGAGCTCCATGGTGGTATACACCTGTGTCTCGGTGAAGCCGAGCTCCTTGAGGCCTGCAAGGGTGAACTTTATCATGATCGGGGGGCCGCATATAAGTACGGTCTTGCTGAGTGAAGGATTGAGCTCCTTCACGTAGTTCGGTACGAAGCCCACATGACCGTCCCAGCCCTCCTGCGGGTTGTCTATGGTGAGGTTTACCTGTATACCGTCATCCTTCATCCATTCATCGATGATCTCCTGATAGTCAACAAGATCATCCTTGGAACGGGAGCCGTATACTATCTGGATATCGCCGTAGTTCTCACGCTTGTCTCGTACATAGTTGATAACTGAGCGGAGAGGTGCAAGACCGATACCGCCGGCGATGAAGAGCAGATCCTTGCCCTTGAGATCAGTCTCTACGGGGAAGTGATTGCCGTAAGGTCCTCTTATGGTTATCTGCTGGCCAACATCCATGGCGTGGAGCCATGTGGTCAGGCAGCCGCATTTCTTGATGGAGAACTCCATATATTCCTTGTTCGTGGGCGAGGAGGTTATCGAGAACATACCCTCACCAACGCCCGGTATAGAAAGCATAGCACACTGTCCGGGCATATGCTCGAACACCTTGCCGCCCTCCGGTGATACTACCCTGAAGGTCTTAACATCGGGAGTATCCTGCCTTATATCAGTAACTACGCCGATATAAGGGATCAATGTATCCTTGTTCATCACTTTTCCTCCAATGCCTTCATTACCTTGACGATGTTCATGGATATAGGACACTTGGAAAGACATCTTCCGCATCCTACGCAGCCGAACTCGCCGTTGTTGTTTGCAGGGAAGTACACAAGCTTGTGCATGAAACGCTGACGGAAGCGCTCGAGCTGTGTAAGTCTCGGGTTTCCGTGAGCCATCTTTGTGAAGTCTGAGTACATACAGGAATCCCAGCAGCGGAAACGCTGAATTCCGTGTCCTGTGTCAAAATCCCTGATATCATAGCACTGACAGGTGGGACATACAAAGGTGCAGGTTCCGCAGCCGAGGCAGCTCTCGGAGAGCTCTCCCCACTTTTCGGACCTGAAGTACTCGTTCAGCTTGTCGCCGCCGAAGTTCTCTGTTGATACCTTAGCCAGCGGGAGCTTGGAAAGTATCTCCTTTGTCTTTGCCTTTGTCTCTTCAAGAGCAGCTGTATCGCCGTCCTCGAGGAGTGAGGAAAGGGAGTCAAGGAACTTCTGTCCCTTGTCGGTATTTGCTCTGAAGTAGTAATAGCTTCCGTCGCTCCAGCATGATACATCGCCCTCGGGCTCTGTGGGATCGATGCCGAAGGTCTGGCAGAAGCAGGTCTCGGCAGGACGTGTGCAGGCCATAGTAACTACGGTGCCGTGCTCACGGCGTGTCTGATAGAAGGTATCAACGGGATCAACAAGGTATACCTTGTCAAGGATCGTAAAGCTGCGTGCATCGCAGGCTCTTACTCCGAAGATGACGAAATCCTCTGATTCCTTCCGGATATCAATGACCTCTATCTTCTTGCCCTCCATGCGGAACTCGGCAAGGTTCTCGGTCTGAGGGAAGAAGAAGTCCTTGGCGGAGCGGACTGTATTCAGTCTGCTGCTGAGCTTCACGCCCTCCTCCCACTTTCTGTACTCTGCCTGGCCGTCCTTACGGTCTGCGGGGAGGTAGAGAGTCTGCTGCGAAGCGATAGCTGCAAACAGCTCATCTGACTTTGCTACGGGTATTCTCAGCATCACTCAACACCCCTTTCATGTACGATGGAAGGCTCGCAGTCGTCCTTGTCATAGTTGTTGAGAGGAGCTCTTGATGTGGTGTCCTCTCCTGCCTGATACTCGCCGTAGAAGGCGTTGATGTCCTTGATGAACTTGCGGTTGAGGAGGTGAAGCGGTATGTTCTGGGGACATACTCTTGAGCACTCACCACAGTCGGTACAGCGTCCGGCAACATGGAAGGCACGGATGATGTGGAACATATTCTCCTCGAAGCTGTCTGCGGCTGCCTTGTTGGATATGCCCGATGCCGGGTTATCGAATACGCAGTTCTCACAGGTGCAGGCGGGACATACGTTGCGGCAGGCGTTGCAGCGGATACACTTGGAGAGCTGCTCCCTCCAGAAATCATAACGTTCCTGAGCAGTCATGTTCTCCAGCTTCTCTACCATATCGAAGCGGCCGGAATCCTCTGCTGTGATTACCTCGCCCTCTTCGCCGATAAGCTCGTCATATACAACGTGCTTGCGGCTCTTGCAGGTCTCACACTTGCCGAGGATGGCCTCGTAGTAAGGCATTGTCTCCTCGCCGTAGAGAGTGTCTATCTTAAGTGTGCCGTTCTCGTTCTTTACGCAGAGTATACCGGTTATACCCTTTGCCTTTATCTTCTCTGCATCAAGCTTCGGGCCTCCGGGGATGCCTACCACGTATACGTTTTCACGGACTATGCGGTGCTCCTTGACAAGCTGGTTAAAGCTGTAGGTATCGCAGGGCTTCAGGAAGGCAAGTATCTTTCCCTCCTTGCGGCTCTCTTTAACAAGATACTTTGAAACGTTGGCTGCGGTGAAATCATCGCATACGAAATCTGCATCGATCTCCTCAGCAGTCTCAAAGACAGCGGGAGTGATGTCGTACACGAACTCTCCCCTCTTCCAGCCCATGACACGGTTGACAGTACCATCGGCCAGGAGCTGCTTTGCCTTATTTATCATTGCTTCCTGCATCTCAGATCCTCCAATCTCCGGTTAGGGCCGAGCTTTCTTACGGCATCGGTGAATTCCTGCATTGTAGCAGCAAACTTTGCGCCCTCAGCAGCAGATACCCATTCCAGTCTTGTTCTGTCTCTCTCGATACCGAGGAAATCAAGCATACTGTACAGGAGGGTTATCCTGCGGCGTGTGAAATAGTTTCCTGAGGTGTAGTGGCAGTCTCCGGGGTGGCAGCCGCAGAGGATAACTCCGTCAGCGCCTCTCTGGAATGCCCTGAGTATGAACATCGGGTTCACTCTGCATGAACAGGGAACTCTGATTATCTTGACATTAGTCGGATAGTTGAGTCTGTTTGTGCCTGAGAGATCAGCTCCGGCGTATGAACACCAGTTGCAGCAGAATGCAACGATAACAGGCTCAAAATTGGTATTCTCATTTACTTGCATATTGCGTCTACCTCCGCCATTATCTGACTGTTAGAGAAGCCGTTGAGATCCATTGCTCCCGAAGGACAAGCAACTGTACAAGCGCCGCAGCCCTGACATACTGCCGGATTGACGCTTGCTACACGGCGTATCGCTGTAGTCCTGTCAGGCATCCTGAATTCCTTGTCCTGATATGTGATAGCGCCGTAGGGGCATACCTTCTCACAGGCTGAGCAGCCGTTGCACATAAGCTCGTTGGAATGAGCCACGCAGGGATTGCAGGTGATACTGTTCTTGCAGAGAAGTCCGATAGCCTTTGCGGCAGCGGCACTTCCCTGTGCTACGGTCTCCGGGATATCCTTCGGACCCTGGCAGGCACCGGAGAGGAAGATACCGGCTGTTGCACTCTCTACGGGACGGAGCTTCGGATGAGCCTCTGTGAAGAAGTCATTTGTGTCCATCTGTGTGGTGAGCATAGTCGCAAGAGGACGTGCTGTCTTGTCAGGCTCAATGGCTGCTGCGAGTACTACCATATCCGCATTGATATGGAGCTGCTCGTTTGCGATAAGGTCTGATGCCTGTACGTCTATCTTTCCGTCGGACTTAGGTGTAACCTTGCCGACCATGCCCTTGATGTAGTGAACATTGTACTGCTCAACTGCACGGCGGTAGAACTCGTCGAAGTTCTTGCCGGGAGTACGGACATCTATATAGAATACGTATACCTCGGTATCGGGGTATTTCTCACGTATGAGCATTGCGTGCTTTGCAGTATACATACAGCATATCTTCGAGCAGTAGGGCTTGCCCTTCTCGTCATCGCAGCGGCTGCCTACGCACTGCACGAATACTATGGTATGGGGATGAGTCTTGTCGGAGGGGCGGAGGAGCGTACCGCCGTTGGGGCCGGCCGCATTCATCAGTCTCTCCAGTTCAAGAGAAGTAACAACGTCTGCACACTGGTTGTATGCGAACTCGTCGTACTTGTCAAGATTTATTGGGTTGAATCCGGTGGCAACTACGATCGCACCGTATTTCTCCTCGATGAACTTATCCTCCTGCTTGTAGTCGATAGCACCTACAGAGCAGACCTTTGAGCAGACACCGCACTTGCCCGTCTTCATCATCATGCAGTAGTTGGGGTCGATAGTTGCCACCTTGGGTACTGCCTGTGCAAAGGGGATGTAAATAGCTGTCCTGTTGTCAAGGCCCATATTGAACTCGTTGGGTACCTTCTTCATAGGGCACTTCTCTGTGCAGAGTCCGCAGCCGGTACACTTTGTCTCATCAACGTAGCGAGCCTTGCGCTTTATGGTAACAGTGAAGTTTCCTACAAAGCCCTTGACGTCTGTAACCTCGCTGAAGGAGTAGATATGTATCTTCTCGTTCTGTGAGGCCTCAACCATTTTAGGAGTGAGGATACAGGCGGCACAGTCAAGCGTGGGGAAGGTCTTGTCTATCTGAGCCATCTTGCCGCCGATAGTGGGCTGCTTTTCTACGATATCAACGTCGAAGCCTGCCTCTGCGATATCAAGAGCGGTCTGGATGCCGGCGATACCTCCGCCGATAACAAGCGCTCTCTTGACTACCGGACTCTCGCCTGCGATAAGAGGTGCATTGAGATGTACCTTTGCTACTGCTGCCTTACCGAGGATGACAGCCTTCTCTGTAGCCGAGGCTATATCCTTGTGTATCCATGAGCACTGCTCACGGATGTTGGCGATCTCCACAAGGTAAGGATTGAGACCGGCAGCGGCTGCTGCCTTTCTGAATGTGTTCTCGTGCATACGCGGTGAGCAGGAGCAGATAACTACACCTGTAAGGTTATGCTCCCTGATCGCATCCTTTACAAGGTTCTGTCCTGACTCGGAACACATATACTGGTATTCCCGGGAGATGACTACGCCCGGCTCGTGGCCGAGAGCTTCGGCAACTGCCTTTACGTCTACCGTTGCGGCGATATTGGTACCGCAGTGACAGACAAATACTCCAATTCTCTGCATAGTTCAGTCTCCTCCTTACTTCGTGTATTTTCTGAATGCTGTGACGATAGCCTGCTGCGGCAGATCATCATCGAGCATTCCGGGGATATCTGTGGGCACAAGGTGGTTATTGCCCTGCCTGCGTACTGCGGCAAGGCGAACTGCCTCTACTACCTTTGCGGGCTCAACGCCTCTCGGACATCTGTCCACGCAGGCAAAGCAGGTAAGGCACTTATAAAGCGAATCAGAAGACATAAGCTTCTCTATATCGCCCTTTTCCACCATGTATACAAACTGGTGAGGATGATACTCCATCTCGTCGTAGGAGGGGCAGGTAGCCGAGCACTTGCCGCAGCGCATACATTTAAGTACATTGGAGCCGCTGGAGCGGAGTATCTGCTCCTTTAACTTATCACTCATCTGTATCCTCCTTCTTCAGTCCGAGAGCCTCTGCAAGGATCTCTGTGAAATAGTAAACCGGGAGCTCAGAACCGGAATTCTTCTTCAGGTTGTACAGGCAGAGCGGACAGGCTGTTATGACCATATCAGCACCCATATCCTTTGCCGAATCCATTACGGAGGCGCTGCGCTTCGATGCCTGCGCCTTATCCTCCATAGTTATATAACCGCCGCAGCACTCGTTGCGCTGTGCGTAGATAACAGGCTCGGCACCGATGGCTCTGATGAAATCCTCCATGATTGTAGGGTTCTCGGGATCGTCCATTGCAAGAGCCTTTGAGGGGCGAAGAAGGAGACAGCCGTAGTATGCTGCTATCTTCTTTCCCTTGAGGGGATTAACAACGGCTGCCTTCAGCTTGTCAAAGCCGATAACGTCACGGAGAAGCTCAAGGTAATGATATACAGCAGTCTCACCTGTATAGGGAGTCTCGTTCTGCATATAGCTGTTCACCTTGCGTGCCATATCCTCGTCACGGGCAATATCATAGTTAGTCTGCTTTATTACGTTATGACAGGCGGAGCAGACAGTTACAAGTGCTCTACCGCTGTCTCTTGCAGCCATAAGTGTGCGGACCGCTGAGAGCTTTGTTGCGATCTCGTCCTTCGCAGTGGTATAAGCACCGCCGCAGCACTGCCAGTTCTCCGGCTCGACCAGTGTGATGCCGAGTGCTTCGGCAGAGGATCTTGCATAAGCATCGAGATCCTTAGCCTTCGTCCTCAGCGTACAGCCGGGGTAATATGTGAAAACCGCATTATTTTCCATTTGTACGATTCCTTTCAGTTTTATCAGACCATCTGCTCTGGGTGGAATACCTCGTCGAACTTCTCAGCTGTGAGGAAGCCAAGCTCCACGCAGGCCTCCTTCAGGGAGATATTGTCCTTGAATGCCTTCTTAGCGGTCTTTGCAGCGTTCTCGTAGCCGATGTAAGGATTTAGAGCTGTGACCAGCATAAGAGAGTTATGGAGGTTGTGGTGCATCTTTTCCTTGTTTGCCTTGATGCCTACTGCGCAGTTGGAGTTGAAGGAGAGGATAGACTCAGCAAGGAGTCTTGCAGACTGGAGGAAGTTATATGCGCATACGGGCATGAACACATTAAGCTCGAAGTTGCCCTGTGAAGCAGCCATACCAACTGCCACATCGTTGCCCATAACCTGTACGGCTACCATTGTAACCTGCTCGCACTGTGTGGGGTTTACCTTACCCGGCATGATGGAGGAACCGGGCTCGTTCTCAGGGATGGTTATCTCGCCGAGGCCGTCTCTCGGACCGGAAGCCAGCCATCTTACATCGTTGGCTATCTTCATCATATCAGCTGCAAGACCTTTGAGGGCGCCGTGAGCGAATACTATCTCGTCCTTTGATGTGAGTGAATGGAACTTGTTGGGAGCTGTCACGAAATCGATGCCGGTGATCTGGCTGATGTATGCAGCAGCCTTCTCTGCAAAGCCGTCAGGAGCGTTAAGGCCAGTGCCTACAGCTGTACCGCCCAGCGCCAGTTCCTTCAGCTCATCGCAGGCAAGCTGTATCATGCGCTTATCCTTTTCAAGGGAGGATCTCCAGCCGCTGATCTCCTGGGAAAACTTTATGGGAGTTGCATCCTGGAGATGAGTACGTCCGCTCTTTACGATGCCTTCGTTCTCTGCCTCAAGGCGCAGAAGTGTCTTCACCAGCTCGTCTATAGCGGGAAGCACCTTGTTCTCAAGGGAAAGTACAGCAGCGATGTGCATTGCTGTCGGGAAGGTATCGTTTGAGGACTGGCTCATGTTGATATCGTCATTGGGGTGGAGCAGCTTCTTTCCGGCGATCTCGTTTCCTCTGTTGGCGATGACCTCGTTGGCATTCATATTCGACTGTGTGCCGCTTCCGGTCTGCCATACAACAAGCGGGAAGTTATCGATAAGCTCAAGGCTCTCCACCTCGCTGCAGGCTTCAACGATTGCATCAAGCTTCTCGTCGGTCATCTTCTCAGGTCTGAGATCGTGATTTGCAAGAGCTGCTGCTCTTTTAAGGATACCGAAGGCGTTGATTATCTCCTTCGGCATGGTCTCGATACCGCTGCCGATGCGGAAATTGTTACGGCTTCTCTCGGTCTGTGCTGCCCAGTACTTATCGGCAGGCACTCTGACTTCGCCCATAGAATCATGTTCGATACGATATTCCATATTATTCACTCCCGGTAAAATATGCTGATTCCTCAGCTGTTCGTCGTTTATATACAGAGCTGACGCTCTGCATCCACAATAATTATAACAGGAACTGAGCCTGTTTTCAAATACTGTTTAAGAATAAGGGCATTCAGCAATTGATATATTATTAACAATGTTTTCAGACTACATTCCCATTCCTCAGGAAGTCTGCAAACATATCATAAGTTATATCAAAAGTTATTATCTACACCCGATACTGTCGGTTTTGCTGATGATATCCTGACACGGTTTGCATTAATGTGACAATTGACCATATCCGGCATGATACAGTCAGTATTGTACATATCATCAATGCGCAGAATTAATGGTAAGGATCGCAGCATTATGGATAGTATCCGCTGAAAGATGCTGATGAATGCTCAAATCCAGAATATGACTATTCCGAATTCTATATATTGTTAGTGATGGATTGACAAAAAATTCACAGTTTTATAATACATTGAACCTGTGCAGTACAGCATGGCCGTTCTGCACAGGCACTGATATCAATCCCCTGTGTTACTCCTTATCCTCTTTATCCTTTCCGGATATACCGGACAGGGCATAGGATAACGTGGTAAGACTGTCACCGAGATGCACGTTCTCGACTGCTACATCCTTGTGACTTATGCGAAGATCGTAGTGTGTAAAATTCCAGAATGCACGGACACCGTAGCTGATGAGACGATCTGCCTCCTTCTCTGCCTCCCCCTTCGGGATACAGAGTATAGCAGCTTCCGGTCTGTGCTGAGTGCAGAAGGCTTCAAGCTCATCAACAGATCTGACAGACAGCTCTCCTATAGTGTCTCCGACTACCGCAGGGTTTGCATCGAATATACCGATAAGCTCAAAACCACGGTTGCGGAAATCGATGTGTGCGGCTAAGGCACGTCCGAGATTGCCTGCGCCGAGAAGTATCATCGGAGTTGATACATCGAGTCCGAGTATCTTTCCGATCTCTCCGCGAAGCTCCTTGACATTGTAGCCATAGCCCTGCTGTCCGAATTCTCCGAAGCAGTTGAAGTCCTGACGTATCTGTGAAGCGGTCAGTCCCATCTTCTCAGCCAGTTCCCTCGAGGAGATCCTCACATAGCCGTTGGCTTCAAGATCCCCGAGAAAACGGTGATATCTGGGAAGACGCCTTATCACTGAGTTTGATATACTGTTTTTTGACATAGGTAAATGCCTCTCCCCGGCGGAAGGACCGCCTTACATTAATTTGTCGAGTCTTGCTCTGATCTCGTCGAGGAAGGTCTTTGAATCTACCTTCTTCTTGTTCTCGAGCTTGGAGATCATGTACAGGTCGCCTGTCATAACACCTTCCTCGATGGTCTGGATAGTAGCCTTCTCAAGCTTGTCTGCAAACTCGCAGAGCTCAGGTGTGCCGTCAAGCTCACCTCTCTTGCGGAGAGCGCCGCTCCATGCGAAGATTGTAGCAACGGAGTTGGTGGAGGTCTCCTCACCCTTGAGGTACTTGTAGTAGTGACGCTGTACTGTTCCGTGTGCTGCCTCATACTCGTAGATACCATCGGGTGATACAAGAACAGAGGTCATCATTGCAAGGCTGCCGTAAGCTGTGGATACCATATCGGACATAACATCGCCGTCATAGTTCTTGCAGGCCCAGATATAGCCGCCGTTGGAACGGATAACTCTTGCAACTGCATCGTCGATGAGAGTGTAGAAATACTCTATGCCGGCAGCTTCGTACTTCTCCTTGTACTCGTTATCATAGATCTCCTGGAAGATATCCTTGAAGCGGTGATCATACTTCTTGGAAATAGTGTCCTTTGAAGCGAACCATACATCCTGCTTCAGATCAAGGCCATAGTTAAGGCATGCTCTTGCAAAGCCTGCAATGGAATCATCAAGGTTGTGAAGGCCCTGGATAATACCGTCGCACTTTGTGAAATCGTGGATCAGCTCTCTTGTCTCGTTTCCGTCCTTATCGGTAACAACGAGCTCGGCCTTGCTGCCCTGAGCTACGCGCATCTCTGTGTTCTTGTATACGTCACCGTAAGCATGACGTGCAATAGTGATGGGCTTTGTCCATGTGGGGATGTAGGGCTCGATGCCCTTAACGATGATGGGAGTTCTGAATACGGTTCCGTCAAGAGCTGCACGGATAGTGCCGTTGGGTGACTTCCACATCTGTGTGAGGTTGTACTCGGGCATTCTTGCTGCGTTAGGTGTGATGGTCGCACACTTGACAGCTACGCCGTACTTCTTTGTAGCCTCGGCGGAATCAAGTGTCACCTGATCCTTTGTCTCCTCGCGGTGCTTGAGGCCGAGGTCGTAGTACTCAGTATTGAGCTCAACATAGGGCTCGAGCAGTGTCTCCTTGATCCACTGCCAGAGGATCCTTGTCATCTCGTCGCCGTCCATCTCGACGAGGGGGGTCTTCATGATTATCTTTGCCATTGGTGATTACCTCCGTATCTTTCTGTGTTTCTCTTCATATAATCAGTTCAGCTTGTAGAGTATCAGCATGAATATAAGCATCACGGCAAGTATCACTGTCTCTGCAGCAGCGGCGATTTTCCGTGAACGCGTGCGGTTCTCTGTACGCTGAAAGATGCGTCCGTACAGGAAGGTGAAAAGAGCCTTTCCGAGAAGCAGAGAGGCCGCAGTGCAGACTCCTGAGAGAAGCAGGAGCATTCCCATCCTGAAACCCAGACTCTTACCGCCGAATCCGTTGATATAGAGACCGGCTGCCGCAAGCTCGAGAGGTATCATGAACAGGACAGTGAATATCCAGCCTGTACGTGAGACCTGTGAAGCTTCTATCATTTCAGCTTCCTCTTTATACTTTTTCTTGCTCATATTATCTTAAGCAGTGGTATGATGAGCAGTATCAGGAGCACTGCAATAAGCACCACTCCCGTTATATCCATGATCTTCTGCCTGCCGGTCCAGCCTGCCTTACAGTGCTTCGCCATATTCAGAAGCCACAGTGCAAGCATTACCGCAACAAACATGATGAGTGTCTTCATCATCCCGGCAGCCGACTCTGGATTCATATCACTGTCCTCCGTAATGCGCTCCGAACCATGTTATTATAAGCAGGTGGAGCGGATAGTAGATGTAGAATGCGTACTTGGACACCTTCTTCACAGCCGGACTGCTGCTTCCGCCCAGCTTTCCGCTGTAGCACAGTATCAGCAGGACGGGAATAAAGACTCCAAGCTTGTAACTGTAAAACCTGTAATAGGTATAATTCTGCAAAAGCTGTCTCGCAAAGGGTATCAGATAGTATGCAGCTGCGAGGAAATAAGCCCCTGCCTGATACTTTCTTCCGCTCTTTCTTGCGAGTTCGAAGACTATGGCCATATATACACAGGATGTGCCCCAGTCGCAGTATTCCCCGAGTGCTGAAAGCAGCAGAAGAAGCGGCAGTTTCAGGGCAACGGAGATACGCTCCAGGTTAAGTATATGCACCGCCGTCAGCGACATCAGCAGCGAAGCGATAACGCTGGTCTTGCCGATATCCCCTCCCCCGGATGCCGCCTTTTCAAACCAGACGAAGGGGAAATGGGAAAGCAGTGCGAAGGCCGCAAGTCTCAGGAAATACTTCCTGAGATCGCGGGTATGATGATAACCTTCGGTAATGAAGTAGCACATCAGCGGAAAGGTCAGCCTTCCGATAAAGTGCATGATCCAGCCTGCCTTTGATTCAGTCGGGACGAACATCCATCCCAGATGGTCAATGGTCATTGCGATGATGGCTATGATCTTCAGCGCCGAGGCACTGAGAAAGCCTTTGTTCACCTGACCTGCTGCAGGCAATGTGCCGGCTGAGACAGCCATTACTTCATGGACTCGCGTGTGTAGTCAAGAAGTCCGCCGGCAAGCATGATATCCTTTGTTCTGCCGGAAAGCTCACAGAGTACAGGGATCTCCTTACCTGTAGTCTTGTTGAGGACTGTGAGCTGAGACTTACCTGCCTCGACTGCCTTTCTTACGTCAGCAAGAACGAGATCGTCGCCCTGGCTGATAGCATCGTAGTCTGCTTCGTTCACGAATGTGAGCGGCAGGATGCCTGCGTTGATAAGGTTTGCTCTGTGAATACGTGCGAATGACTTTACGAGAACTGCCTTTACGCCGAGATAGAGGGGTGCAAGTGCAGCGTGCTCACGGGATGAGCCCTGGCCGTAGTTTGAACCGCCGACGATGATGCTCTTGCCGAGGGACTTTGCTCTCTCGGGGAAGGACTCATCGCATACAGCAAAGCAGTGCTGTGAGATCTTCGGGATATTTGAACGCAGGGGCAGGATCTTTGCACCTGCGGGCATGATGTGGTCAGTTGTGATATTATCGCCGACCTTGAGTGATACAGGTGCATCGATGGTCTCAAGGAGAGGTGAGGTCTCGGGATAGGGCTTGATGTTGGGTCCGCGGAGGATCTCAACACTGTCCATATCTGCCTCAGCTGCGGGAGGAACGATCATATTGTCGTTGATGGTGAACTCCTCGGGGAGCTTGAACTCAGGCATATCGCCAAGCTCTCTGGGATCGGTCAGATATCCTGTTATAGCGGATACTGCTGCCATCTCAGGTGATACCAGGTAGATCTGTCCGTCCTTTGTACCGGAGCGGCCTTCAAAGTTTCTGTTGAAGGTACGGAGTGAGATACCCTTGGAGTTAGGAGACTGTCCCATACCTATGCAGGGACCGCAGGCACTCTCGAGTATTCTTGCGCCGGCATCGATGAGTATTGAAAGTGCGCCGTTCTGAGCAAGCATATTCAGGACCTGCTTGGAACCGGGTGCGATAGCAAGAGAAACATCGGGGTTTACTGTCTTGCCCTTGAGGATATGTGCTACCTTGAGCATATCGAGCAGAGAAGAGTTAGTACATGAACCGATACATACCTGATCGATCTTCAGCTTTCCGATCTCCTCAACGCTCTTTACGTTGTCGGGAGAATGCGGACATGCAGCAAGCGGAACGAGCTCACTGAGGTTGATATCCAGCTGCTCGTCGTAAACTGCATCCTCGTCAGCTGCGAGAGGTGTCCATACCTCCTCACGGCACTGTGCCTTAAGGAACTGCTTTGTGATCTCATCTGAGGGGAAGATGGAAGTTGTGGCACCGAGCTCTGCACCCATGTTGGTGATAGTAGCTCTCTCGGGTACTGACAGAGTCTTTACGCCCTCGCCGGTGTACTCGATTACCTTGCCTACGCCGCCCTTAACGGACATTCTTCTGAGGACCTCAAGGATTACATCCTTTGCAGCTACCCAGGGACGGAGCTTTCCTGTAAGGTTTACCTTTACTACCTTCGGGCAGGTTATGTAGTATGCACCGCCGCCCATGGCAACAGCTACGTCAAGTCCGCCGGCACCGATAGCGATCATGCCGATTCCGCCGCCTGTGGGAGTATGGCTGTCTGAGCCGATAAGTGTCTTTCCGGGAACGCCGAAGCGCTCAAGGTGTACCTGATGGCAGATACCGTTGCCGGGACGTGAGAAGTAAATGCCGTGCTTCTTTGCAACGCTGCCGATGAAACGGTGGTCGTCAGCATTCTCAAAGCCGCTCTGGAGAGTGTTGTGGTCGATATAGGCAACAGAGCGCTCTGTCTTTACACGGGGAACTCCGATAGCCTCGAACTCGAGGTATGCCATTGTACCTGTAGCGTCCTGGGTGAGAGTCTGATCGATACGGATACCGATCTCCTGTCCCTTTACGTATTCTCCGTCAACGAGATGTGCTCTGAGGATCTTTTCTGTTAGTGTTAAACCCATTGAGATCATTCCTTTCAATACATATATATTTTATTGTACTACATTACTTCTTGTTTGTCAAGAATTAAACAAAGTGTTTACACTTATGTAATATACTTTAACGGTTAGGAGCATAAAACAAAATATCCTCCCCGGCAAACGGGAAGGATATTATTGTCATATATCAGACATCATTTCTTATTACATCGTCAAGAGTCTCTCTCCTGACAGCAATGCGTGACTCGCCGTTGTTAACGAAAACAACTGCGGGCTTGCCTACTCTGTTGTAGTTTGATGACATGGAGTAGTTATAAGCACCGGTAGCGAGAACAGCTATGATATCACCGGAATCTACGTGCTGGATGGGCATATTCTCACCGATGAGGTCACCGCTCTCGCAGCACCGTCCGGCTATAGTCACCTTCTCGGTACGCTCTTCAAGCGGTCTCTCAGCGGATACGGCCTCGTATTCAGACTGATAGAGGATGTATCTCGGGTTATCGCCCATACCGCCGTCTACTGATACGTATGTACGGATACCTGGGATCTCCTTGCGTGCGCCGACTGTGTACAGAGTAAGACCTGCAGGTGCAGCGACCGCTCTTCCGGGCTCGATATAGATGAAGGGCTCTGCAAGGCCGTGCTCTTCACACTTTGCCTTTACTACCTTTGCAACACGCTCGATATAGTTCTCGAAGGGCTCGGGATCGTCACTGCTGAGATACTTGATGCCGAAGCCGCCGCCCAGGTTGAGACCGGGTATCTCATAGCCCAGCTCCTTCTTTACCTTTGCTGCGAAATCGAGCATTACTCCGGCAGCAGCCTCAAAGGGCTCTATGCCGAATATCTGTGAACCGATGTGGCAGTGTATGCCCGAAAGCTTTACACGGCCGCAGGATACGGCTTCCTTTACCGCCTCAAAAGCCTCGCCTGTCTCCAGGGCAAAGCCGAACTTGCTGTCTATCTGTCCCGTCATGATAAACTGGTGGGTATGTGCATCGATACCGGGTTTGATGCGGAGCATGATATCGGGTACAGCATCGAGCTCCTCCGCAACGGCTTCAAGTCTGCGTAGCTCGGGAAGATTATCGACTACGATATGTCCTACCCCATTCTCAACTGCCATACGCAGCTCCTCAGTGGTCTTGTTGTTGCCGTGATAGCCCACCTTCTCCATGGGGAAGCCTGCCTTTATGGCGGTATAGAGCTCTCCGGCAGAAACAACGTCAAGTCCGTCACCCTCGCTTGCCACGATGCGGCACATCTCCTTGCAGGAGAAGGCCTTGCTGGCATAGCATACAAGGCTCCTTCCGTGATAGAACCTGTCAAGGCTCTCGTGGAAGCGGCGGAGTGTGTCCCTTATCTTCTGCTCGTCCATTACGTAAAGAGGTGTGCCATATTCCTTTGCAAGAGCAACGGTATCAGCGCCCCCTATGGTGAGATGTCCCTGGCCGTTGACGCCAAGATTCTCGGAAATAAACTGTGACATTCTCATCATTCCTTTCATGTATCATTCGTCATCGGCGACGCCATTGTCGTCGGTGATCTCCTCAATTATCTGCCGGAGCTCCTCAACGCCCTCGGCAGTCTGGGATGAAAAGGGCACTACGTGCATATCGTCAAAGTACGGTATCTCCGTTCTGAAAGCCTCCATGCGCTTCTCCCTTTCCGTCTTCTTCAGCTTGTCCGCTTTTGTGAGCACAAGTACGAAAGGAGTCTCAGTATCGATAAGGTAGCTTATCATCTGCAGATCGTCCTTAGTCGGTGCATGACGCATATCAACAAGCATGAATACCAGTCTCAGGTCCCTGTCGGCTCCGAGATAGCCCTCGATGAGCCCGGACCAGCGCTCCTTTTCGGATTTGGCGACCTTCGCATAGCCGTAGCCCGGAAGATCGACAAAGAATATATCATCGAGCCTGTAAAAGTTTATGGTTGCTGTCTTTCCCGGCACAGAACTCACTCTTGCAAGATTCTTGCGGTTGAACAGCTTGTTTATAAGCGTGGATTTGCCGACGTTTGAGTGTCCGGCAAATGCGAGCTCCGCAAGCTCCGGCGGAGGGAGCTGTGAGAATTTTCCGTACGATGCGGCATACTCTGCCTTGTTGTAGTTCAGCTTCATCACGCCGCTCCTTTCGTTTATGACTTTTTCCTTCTGCGTGAGGTCTTAACCGGTGCAGGCTTTTCCTCGGGGACAAGCGCTATATCGAGCACCTGATCGAGAGTTTCCATGGAGCGGAAGCTGATGGCTGCCTTTACTGCATCATCGACCTCTTCAAGATCCGCCTCATTGTCGCGGGGGATCAGTACAGTCGGGATCTCTGCCTTGAATGCAGCCATGGATTTCTCACGCAGGCCTCCTATGGGGAGTACATTTCCGTGGAGGGTTATCTCACCGGTCATAGCTACGTCGGAACGCACCTTGCGTCCGGAAAGCGCAGAAACAAGCGCTGTAACTATAGTAACGCCGGCAGAAGGGCCGTCCTTCGGGACTGCGCCCTCTGGTGCGTGTATATGTATATCATTCTCTTTGTAGAAATCCGGGTTGATGCCGTACTTGTCGGCGACGCTCCTTACGTAGCTCACTGCGATCTGTGCGCTCTCCTTCATTACCTCGCCAAGAAGACCGGTGACCTCGATCTTTCCTGTGCCTTTGAGGATAATAACTTCGAGAGGCATGATAGTACCGCCTACAGATGTCCATGCAAGACCGTTGACCACACCCACCTGATCCTTGCGGGAGAACAGGTCGGATATATATCTGCGGACGCCGAGGAAATCAGCAAGGTTTGACGCCTTTACGGCAACCTTCTTAGTCTCGCCGGAGGCTATCTTCCTTGCAGCCTTGCGGCAGAGTGAAGCGATATACCTTTCAAGTGTACGCACGCCGGCTTCTCTTGTATAGAACTGGATGATATCACGTATAGCCTGATCATCTATCTTCAGCTGTGAAGCCCTGAGACCGTGCTCCTTGAGCTGCTTGGGAACGAGATGCTCCTTCGCTATGTGGAACTTCTCCTCTGCAGTGTAGCTCGGGAGCTCGATAAGCTCCATACGGTCGAGCAGTGGTCCGGGTATTGCAGATACATCATTGGCTGTGGTAATGAATACAGCCTTGCTGAGATCAAAGGGTATCTCGATGAAATGATCCCTGAAGGCATTGTTCTGCTCGCTGTCGAGGACTTCGAGCATTGCAGACGAAGGATCGCCCTTGATATCGTTGCAGAGCTTGTCTATCTCATCGAAGAGTATGAGCGGGTTGGCTGTACCGGCCTGCTGAAGGGCTGTAATGATACGGCCGGGCATTGCGCCCACGTAGGTCTTTCTGTGACCTCTGATATCTGCCTCATCACGGACGCCGCCGAGGGATACACGGGCATATTTCCTGCCCATAGCCCTTGCAACGGACTTGGCGATGGAGGTCTTGCCGATACCGGGAGGGCCTGCAAGACAGATTATCTGTCCCTTTATCTCAGGGTTGAGCATATGAACGGCAAGGAATTCAAGGATGCGCTCCTTTACCTTCTTCAGGCCGTAGTGATCCTTCTCGAGGACAGCTTCAGCCTTCTCCATGGTCATCTTGGCCTTGGAGTACTTGCCCCAGGGCAGATCGAGGACGGTATCAAGGTAGTTTTTGATAACAAAGGCCTCCTGTGAAGAGGGCGGCAGCTTGCTGAGCTTGTCAGCCTCCTTCATGAGCTTTTCCTTGCTCTTGTCGTCTGTCTTCAGCTCCATGATGTCGTTGATGTAGGAGAAGACCTCATCAGCGTCATCCTCACCGAGCTGTTCCTGTATAACACGGAGCTGTTCGCGGAGGTAGTACTCCTTCTGCCCCTTGTCTATGCTGTTCTTTGTCTGCTCATTGATAAGGTTCTCCAGCTCCAGTATCTCCACCTCGGAAGTGAGGCAGGCAAAGAGTACGGAGAGCTTGTTCGTGATATTCGATTCCTCGAGCAGTGTCTGCTTGTCACGGTAGTTGAGGTTACAGTTGAAGGTCACGTTCTCAAAGAGCTTTATGGGATCCTCCTCTGTCATTACCGATATGAGGAGTTCCTTCGGCATCTTCGGGAAGAAAGAAGCATAGCGCTCGAATACGTCCTTTACGGAGCGCATGAGTGCCTCCACCTCTACCTCGTCATATTTTGCTCTTGAATAAGCCGGAGTCCTCTTGACTTCAGCCTTCAGCACATCTCCCTCGTCGATAAGGCGTACAAGATTTGCCTTGTAGAGACCCTCAACGAGAACCTTCATTACATTGTCCGGAAGCTTGAGCACCTGCTTGATCTCGGCTATAACGCCCGTCTTGTAAAGGTCTGTAGCCTTCGGGTTGTCCACATATGCCTCGTGCTGGGCAACGAGGAAAACTCTTCCTCCGTCCTTCAGTGCTCTTTCAACCGCCGCAACGGACTTATCCCTTGCCACGTCAAAGTGCATGACCATCTTCGGGAAGGCAACGAGGCCTCTCATTGCCACGGTATAGAGAACATTGCCGTTATCTGTACTCTTGTCGCTCTTTATTGTCTGTTCCATTAACTCACCACATTTCTGTTTTTTGCGCTTATGATGCGAATCATTCTTAATCCCTCGACCGTCCTTTCCCTACGGTCACATATATTATACTATACTTCAAACGAAATTGCAAGTGCCGGACAGTATGATAGCAATAAACAGTTATTTCCGTGCATATTTATGTTACCCGCGGGTAATGTTCCTATTGACACAGCGGTCATAATGTGTTATAATATTAACATCTTCGAGGGCAGGGTGAGATTCCTGACCGGCAGTAAAGGTAATACCGCACAAAGAATGTACCGGAGATGCGCAGTCAGATTTTTCGCGAGATTGTACAGAAAGCCCGACAGCGAGCTAACGCCCGTCAAGGGATTTCTGTGCAGGATGGCGGAAAATATGCAAGCAGAAACGGTACATAGCCAAAGTCGGTCTTTGTGTGGTGTTGCCTATAGCCTGCGAGCCGCAAAAGCGGCTGATCCGGTGCGATTCCGGAGCCGACGGTATAGTCCGGATGAAAGAAGATGCTGCGTTAAATACGCTTATTGTCAAAGCCCCGGAGTTCCGGGGATTTTTTGTTTTCAGGAGGCTTTTTATGACTCATGAAGGATATATGGCCGAGGCTCTCGAGCTCGCAAAGCGCGGTACTGGCTTCGTGAACCCGAATCCGCTGGTTGGTGCCGTTATAGTAAAGGACGGTGAGATCATCGGAAGGGGCTGGCATAGGAAATACGGCGATCTTCACGCTGAAAGGAACGCCTTTGCAGACTGCGATGCAAGGGGCATCGACTGTCGTGGGGCGGATATGTACGTCACACTCGAGCCCTGCTGTCATCACGGCAAGCAGCCGCCCTGCACGGATGCCATAATAGAACACGGCATAAAGCGTGTATTCGTAGGCTCCGGTGATCCGAACATACTGGTGGCAGGCAAGGGCATAAAGATACTGCGTGAACACGGCATCGAGGTTGTTGAAGGCGTGCTCAGAGAGGAATGCGACAGCATCAACGACATCTTTTTCTACTGGATAACTGAAAAGTGGCCCTTTGTTACGGCCAAATACGCCATGACACTTGACGGCAAGACCGCCTGCTTTACCGGCGAATCCAAGTGGATAACCGGCGAGGAGGCAAGGCTCGATGTGCAGTACGAAAGGCTGAAGCACTCGGCGATAATGGTCGGCATAGGCACTGTCCTCGCAGACGACCCCATGCTGACCTGCCGCATCGAGGGCGGAAGGAATCCGGTAAGAGTGATATGCGACTCCAATCTCATGATCCCCTTCGACAGCAAGATCGTACAGACTGCGAAGGATATCCCGACTATCATAGCCACGACCAGCTACAACAAGAGGAAGGACAGGGATCAGGTGGAAAAGAGATGGAAGCTCAGGGAGATGGGATGCGAGATCTTTTCGACACACTCCGATTCAGAACGCCGCGGCGTAAACATAGGTTTTCTTCTGCGTTACCTTGCAAACAAGGAGATAGACAGTGTCCTTCTGGAGGGCGGCGGCGAGCTTACATACAGTATGTTCCAAGCCGGATGTGTAAACAGGGTAAAGGCCTATATCGCCCCGAAGATATTCGGCGGACGGACTGCAAAGACACCTGTTTCCGGCCTTGGAATACGTCATCCCGATGATGCCTATACGCTCTACGATACGAAGATATCCTCTGTCGGCGATGATTACGTCATAGAGGGCAGGGTAAGGTACAAAAGGTACAACCAGTTCGGAAAAATAATATATGTAAATAAATGACAGGAAAGGATAAGGCAATGTTCACAGGAATAATCGAAGAAGTGGGCAGCGTTATATCTGTCACAAGAAACGGCACGAACTCAGATATCCGCATAAAAGCCGCAAAAGTACTCGAGGGCACTAAGCTCGGAGACAGCATAGCCGTGAACGGTGTATGTCTGACCGTTACTGCCATGGGCGGTGACTGGTTCCAGGCAGACGTAATGAACGAGACTCTCAGCCGTTCTTCACTCGGAAGTCTCAGGAGCGGAAGCCCTGTTGACCTTGAAAGGGCTATGGCTGCCGGCGGCCGCTTCGGCGGACACATTGTCTCCGGCCATATCGACGGCACGGGTACCATTTCCGGTATCAGGAATGACGGCATTGCCGTATGGTACACGGTATCAGCCCCTCAGAGCATACTCCGCTACATCGTGGAGAAAGGCTCCATAGCCATCGACGGCATCAGCCTGACAGTGGCAAAGGTCACTGACAGTGACTTCTCCGTATCGATCATCCCACACACAGCAGCCTGTACCGTTCTCTCACAGAGGAAGACAGGCGACACAGTAAACCTGGAAAACGATATAATAGGAAAATACGTAGAGAAGCTGATGAAACCGGCAGAGGAGGAGCACTCCGGAGGAGTATCCCTCGATATGCTGGCAAAGAACGGCTTCATATAAGGAGAACTATATGAAATACAGACACCTTCTGTCATGCCTGCCTGCAGCAGCGCTGCTCTGCTCCTGCGGCGGTATTGATGCAGGCAACAACAACTTTCACATTGGTCTGAAATACGAAGCCACTGCCTCCCCGCACCTTGATTCTGTCAGTACACAGGGCGCAGACACCTTAGTCTACAGGTCTGATGCGGGAAACATCGCAGTAGAAGGAGGCGCACACTCCGCATCCGCAGGCTCAACTATCAGTATAAAGGGTGATACACAGGAGAGTGCTGATAAAATCGCGGAGAGCCTTTACTACTTCACCGAAACGAAGGACACCTCCCTTGTTCTTACCCTGAGTACACACCTTAAAGACGGACAGGATGTATGGCGCTTCATAAAGGACAGCGAGTACAAGGACACTGTTACCGTTGCTGCCGACACTTCAGTATCGGTACCCGATGCGATAAGCATCTGTGACATCGAGAACGGTGCCGGTGATATACAGCTAAGCCGGTTCAGCGGCAAGGCAAAGCTTGAAACAGGCGCCGGAGACGTAACAGTGACAGGTTCCGTACTCTCGGGTGCTACCGAGATAGAGACCGGCGCAGGAAGTATAACCGTTGAGCTTGCCGGCGCTCCCGATATGGGTTCAGAGCTGGATATAAGCACCGGAGTGGGAGATATAGACCTGACTCTCCCCGGCGCTCTCAACGATGATACTGTCATAGAAATCGATACAGGCGCGGGCTCCATATCTCTTGACACAGGCGGCCATGAATACACCGTTACCAGTTCTGAGGGAGCTGTAACATCCCATCAAATGGAGCTTGACATCGAAGGTAAATGCAGGATAATAATGAACACCGGCACAGGCGATATCGATATCAAAGAACCGTCTGTCCGTGATGAATAACTGGAGGCTTATTAATGTTTGAATACAACACTGTATCCGAGGCTCTTGAAGCACTGAGAAACGGCGAGATCATCCTCGTCACCGACAACGAGGGCCGGGAAAACGAGGGCGATATGATATGCGCCGCTCAGTTCGCCACGACGGAAAACGTCAACTTTATGGCCGTTCACGCCAGAGGTCTTATCTGTATGCCCATGAGCATCGGGATGTGTGAAAGGCTCCACCTGCCTCAGATGGTGGACTACAATACCGACAACCACTCAACAGCTTTCACGGTCTCCGTGGATCATGTGGATACTACCACCGGCATATCTGCCGAGGAGAGAGGCTTTACCGCCCGCATGATCGCAGATCCCTCCTCAAAGCCTGAGGATTTCCGCAGGCCGGGACATATGTTTCCGCTCACCGCAAGGAAGAACGGCGTACTTGAGCGTGAAGGCCATACCGAAGCAACCGTGGATCTTCTCCGCCTTGCCGGGCTGGAGGAATGCGGTCTCTGCTGCGAGATAATGCGGGATGACGGCACTATGATGCGCTCCGGAGAGCTGCAGGAGAAAGCAAAGGAATGGGGAATGAAGTTCATAACCATTCAGGCGCTCAAGGACTACCGCAAGGTGCATGATGTACTGGTCGAGAAGGTGGCTGATACAAAGCTGCCCACAAAGTACGGCAACTTCCGTGCTCTCGGCTATGTCAACAGGCTCAACGGCGAGCATCATGTAGCACTTGTAAAGGGTGATATCGGCGACGGCAAGGATATCCTCTGCCGTGTACACTCGGAATGCCTTACCGGAGATGCCTTCGGCTCCCTCAAATGCGACTGCGGACAGCAGTTCGCCTCTGCCATGACACAGATCGAGAAGGAAGGCCGCGGCGTGCTCCTGTATATGTGTCAGGAGGGACGAGGCATCGGCCTTATCAACAAGCTGAGAGCCTACGAATTGCAGGATCAGGGCATGGATACCCTTGAAGCGAACCTTGCTCTCGGATTCCCCGGCGATATGCGTGAATACTACATCGGCGCACAGATACTCCGTGACCTCGGATGCAGGACACTCAGACTTCTCACCAACAATCCCGACAAGGTATACGGTCTGAGCGGCTTCGGTCTTGAGATAAGCGAGAGAGTGCCGATACAGATGGACGCCACTGCCTACGACCTTTTCTATCTGAAGACGAAGGCGGCAAAGATGGGACATATCCTCAGCTACGGGGAGGAAGACAATGAGTCACATACTTGAGATAATCTTCCTTATCGTCGCTGTCGCCCTGATGGCCGGTGTTATCGCCATCGGCATCTATGAAGCAGTCAAGCGGAGACAGTTCCGTGAACTTCCGGAGGGCGTGACGGCAGAGCTGAAGAATCCGGCCTATCTCGTATGGACAATGGTCTTCTGCGGTCTAAACTTCATCACGTCCACCATTAACTACTTCAAGGACAAGGAAAGCCATACCACACTTTTCAATACAGCATACTTTATCTTTATAGCCGCATGGATACTGACCCTGGTACTCATGATAGCGACTCTCCTCATGAAGCCGAAATGCGTTATAACCGAAAGCGGCATAATCGTATCAAACGGAAGGACCATAGCTCCGTCTACCTGCTGGTACGAACTTGACGGGAAAAAGCTCATCATTACTGACAGGAAGACTAATTATAAGAGCTCATATACCGTCACAGGCGACACTGATAAGCTTGACGCCATACTGAAGTCCGCCTATACGCCGCACGCATAAGGAGGCTCCATGACTACGATATATCTTGTAAGACACTGCGAGCCTGATTTCAGTGAACCGGTCAATCCCAAAAGAAGGCTGACGCAGACAGGCAGGGAGGATGCGGAGGCGCTTGCGGAGTTCTTGTCCGGAAAGCGTATAGACTCCATCTACTCAAGCCCCTATACCCGTGCGGTAGAGACAGTCACTCCCCTCTCACGCATAACGAGACTTCCCATAATCACGGACACTATCTTCCGTGAACGCGAGGGCGGTCACGGAGACGATGAATTTGAGGAATTCAACCTGCATCAGTGGAACGACTTCAGCTACAAGCGTTCCGGCGGAGAAAGTCTTGCCGAAACTCAGGAGAGGATGATAACCGGAATCAATGACGTTATCCGTGAGAATCCCGGAGACGATGCCGTCATATCCTCCCACGGAGCTGCAATAGGCGCAGTAATGCGTTATTTCCGCCCCAGCTTCGGCTACCATGAATTCATGCGTGTCATAGATTTCATGCCCTGGGTGATACGCATACAGGTACACGGAAACGACCTCAGCTCCATTGAGGCTGTTGAGGAGATATTTCACATACACCGCCCTTACAGCGGCTGATGTCCGCTCGAATATAAACCATAAAGGAGAAATCAGAAATGAAAACATACGAAGGAAAACTCATACCCAGCGAAGTAAGGATAGGCATAGTTGTTGCCAGATTCAACGAGTTCATCACCTCAAAGCTCCTCGGAGGAGCAGTTGATACACTCATAAGACACGGTATATCCGATGACTCCATTGACGTTGCATGGGTACCGGGTGCTTTTGAGATCCCGCTCATAGCTTCTAAAATGGCCAAGTCCGGCAAGTATGACGCAGTTATCTGCCTCGGAGCCATCATCAGGGGCAGCACCTCACACTATGACCTTGTCTGCAACGAAGCAGCAAAGGGCATCGCACAGGTATCTCTCCAGAGCGATATCCCTGTCATGTTCGGCGTTATCACTACAGAGAACATTGAGCAGGCAATCGAAAGAGCAGGCTCAAAGGCCGGAAACAAGGGCAGCGAGTGTGCAGAGGGCGCTATAGAGATGATAAATCTCATAAAGGCTATTGATGACTGAACTCATATTTGACTACGACGGCACTCTTCATAACTCCATGCTGACCTACGCCCCCGCCTTCCGCGATACCATGAAATGGCTCTCGGACAAGGGGTATATAGAGGACAGGGAGTATACCGACTCAGAGATAAGCTACTGGCTCGGCTTCAACTCAACTGATATGTGGAGCAATTTCCAGCCCGGCCTTGCCCCGGAGATACGGGAAAAAGCGCGTATCATGCTCGGTGAGAACATGGCTGAGCGTGTGGAAGGGGGCGAGGGCGCACTGTATCCGCACGCAGAGGAGATTCTCAATCAGCTCAGGGATGAAGGCTACGGCCTTGTATTCCTGAGCAACTGCCGCTTCCATTACCTCGAACGCCACAGACGTGTATTCCGCCTCGGCCGCTTCTTCGACAGCTTCTACTGCTGCGAGGAATTCGGATTCATCCCCAAATATGAGATACTGCGAAAGATAGCTCCGATGCACAGCAAAGATCTTATAGCCATCGGAGACAGATTTCATGATATAGAAATGGCTGTCAGGAACGGCCTGCCCTCCATCGGCTGTGCTTACGGCTACGGCACGGAGGAGGAACTCAGCAAGGCTGATATAATCGTGAGCGATATCCGGCAGATACCCACAGCTGCCGCCTCTCTTTCCCGCAAGGAGGGATAATTATGAAAAGACGTATCTTTACAGCTTTATTAGCATCCCTGATGCTGATCTCAGCCGGCTCCTGCTCCTTCCGTGACCATTCACAGCCTTTATTCCCGTCGCAGTCCCGTGATGACGAAGAAGAGCGGAACAAGGGATATGAAAAGGCTGACATGGATGAAGTAAACAGCCAGGCGGAGAAGCTTCTTGATGACCTCAGGATCCCCGACAACGAGGATATGATAAAGGAAGATACGGAAAACCTCTTTCATTCGGTCGCACTTGCCTACGAGGCATACACTATGTCCCATCTCAACTACTGCCTTGACTGGTACAATGAAAAGGCAGAGCAGGAATATGACGACTGCGCCCTCACCTATTCACTCGTGTACGAAGCTGTCACCTATGCGCTTAGTCACGGCTATGCTTCAGAGGAATACTCTGATCTTTTCTCCGACTATATCAACGAAGACTTTCTTGATTACTACAATGCTCCTTCCCTCAGTCTGAAAAGACTTGAAGGCTATACAAAAGTCGATTATGAGCTTATCGACGAGCGCTCCGATAAGTACTACGAGATACGGGATAACGACAAGCTCTCCGACAGTGAGAAAAACCTGAAATGTGCTGAGATATACCTTGACATCCTTTCAGAGTACGATGCCGATACCTTCTACGATGAATACTACCGCGACTATACTCCCGAGGAGATAATCGAGGTCGGAAGATCAGTACGCAGGAACCTGCTTCTCATCTCTGATGACGTTAACAGAAAATACTTCGATAAAGCAGACTACGGATTCCTGCGCAGGTCAGATATAAAACCGGATAAGCTTTTCAGCACCATTCAGGAGTACGCCGAAAGGCTGTCTCCGGAGATCGCTGAATCAGCAAGTCGTATCATCGAGACCGGACACTGTTATACTGCAAAGGGCGATGACTGCTATGACGGTTCGTATACCGCCGCCCTTCCCCTGTCCGATGATTATCTAGTATATATATACTGTGATGACAATGACGACAATTTCAGAACGGCTGTACACGAATTCGGACACTACCATGCAGGACACTTTGACAAGACGCCTATATACTCCGTAGTTTCAAATAACGATATCGCTGAAATACAGTCTCAGGGAATGGAGCTGCTCTTCATGCAGTTCTATGATGAGATCTACGGGAAAAAGGCAGACGCCATGCGTCTAGATCAGCTCTCAAACCTGCTCTTTGCCATCGAATCAGGATTCCTTGTAGGCGAGTTTGAATACACTGTGCTGAAAAACAGAGATACCTACACACCGGAAGACGTAATACGCTGCTACAATGATATCATGGGCGGATATGCACGTGATTTCCCCTTCTACTATATAGACCACATATTCGTTTACCCGGGATATTACATCAGCTACGGAGTTTCTGCACTTGCCGCCCTGGATCTCTTTGATGACGTACTCAACGATCCGCAGACCGCGATTGAAAAGTATTCAAAGCTGGCAAGGATACCTGCCAATGATCAGAACGTCCGGCTGCGGGAGGCACTCGCCGGGGACGGATTCCCTGACATATTCTCAGATGAATATATCAACAGCCTGTACGATGATATCAGACGTTATCTGAACAGCCTTTGACATAACAATAAAGCCATAGCATCTTTTATGATGCTATGGCTTCTTTTATGCTTATTCAGTCCTGAGTGCTTCAACAGGGTCTTTCTTTGCTGCAAGTCTTGACGGGATAAGTCCTGCGATAAGCGTCAGTATCATGCTTATGGCAACGAGGATGACTGCGCCCTCCACAGGAAGTCTCGCCTCAAGGGTATCAAGGCTTGTGAGAGTGTGGATGATGTAGTTTATCGGTATGGTCAGCAGCAGCGATACACCTATGCCGATAAGTCCTGCAACAAGTCCGACGAGAAGAGTCTCAGCATTGAATACCGTTGATACGTTCTTCTTGGAGGCGCCAATGGCTCTGAGTATTCCTATCTCGCGGGTGCGCTCCAGTACGGAGATATAGGTGATGATACCTATCATTATGGAGGATACCACAAGGGAGATGCCTACAAAGGCTATCAGCAGATAGGAGATACCGCTGATGATGCCTGTCACTGAGGACATGAGGAGAGCAACGTAGTCGGTGTAGTGGATGACATCGCTTTCCTTTTCCTTAGAATCGTTGTAGCGTGTGATCGCATCTGCGATATCATCCTTATCCTCAAATGTACTTGCATAGAGATTAATGCCCGAGGGATCGTCCTCGTCCGCAACTCCCAGAAGTTTCAGATTATCCTCGTATGAAGAGTCAGAGACCTGAGGAGGTGTAAACTCTTCGCAGACTGCTATATAGAGCTCATCTGTAAGCGGCAGTGCATCGAGCATTTCTGAAAGCTTGTCATTCGGCACAGATGCTGTCTGTTCCGCAGCTGCCTGAGCGTATTGCTGTGTTATCTGCTCGGTTATCGCCTGACGTGCATAGTCTGTCAGCTCCTCATCACTGAGCTGGTCGATATATGAAAGCACCTGTGAGGGATCAACGCCCAGCTCCTGTGAATAGCTCTCGGTCACCTGCTTTACAAAGGCATCACGGTCGAAATCCGCCATAGCTGCTTCAAGCTGCAGGCTGAGCTGTTCCGGGTCTGGCTGTGATACGATGAAGCGGTAGAGCTCTGCACGCTGTTCGGTATCGGCAGACTTTATATAATTCTTTGCGGAATCTATTTTCTCACTGTCGGAGGGTCCCTGATACTCGTCTGTCAGGAAGCGCGTGCCTGTGAGCACGTCTGTATCTTCATCTGCGATCTGCTTCTTTACAAGCTCGCTTTCTGATGTGGTATCTATGACGTACTCTGTGAGTTTGTTGGTATAGCCGATATAGCCCTTTATCATGGGAGTCTTTACATCCTCACCGGGACGTATAAAGCCTACTATCTTTATATCTGTTCCTATATCATCAGAGCTGAACAGATAATCAAGTCCTGTTTCCGTGGATGACAGGTCAACGCAGCCCTCGCCTGATTCTACCTTCTGATAGTACTCACAGGGAAGTATCATTCTCAGCTTCTTATCCTTTATCTCGTCAAAGCTCCATTCCACCTGACCGTAGCTCTCAATGACATCGCCGTTCATGGCGGCCTTCAGGTTCTCGGAAAACTCGTCTGTATCCTTGAGTCCCATGGCGTATACAATTATATCAGGGATCTCGTTGTTCTTGGTGAGGACTACAACAGCCTCGTCGTATTCCTCAGGCCATCTGCCGTCAACGACCTCATACTGATCGCGGATAAGTCCGTTCACCGGGTCGCCGTCAGAACCGGGCAGGAGCTGCTCGAATACGCTCAGGCCCCATGCTGTCATTTCCTGACTTCCGGCCATAGGACTGTTCATGGCCATGTTCATGTAATCTGTACCGTTAACGCCGAGAGCACGGCTGTACATATCCATGAAGTCCGCCTTGATTATCTCGCCGGAGGGAGTCTTCGTGAATATAGGCATCTTCAGGTCGTAGTTGTAGGATATGGCACTTGCCTTTTCTGCGATAACGCTGTCAGTTTCAAGGAACTCCTTGAAGTCCTTCATATTGTTTATCTGCTTGGCGGCGGAATTGAAGGAGTTGAACATATCGTATACCGCTGTATTGGCGTATACAGTATCGTCCCTGAATTCCTTGTTCTCATAGTCCTTCTGGTTCTGCATCAGGGCCTCTATCATGCCGGAGGTATCTGCATTCTCACGGTAGATCTGCAGCGGATAGGAAGAAAGCGTCTCCTCCTGCACCTGATCGATATAGTCGTTGATACCGGTGGAAAGGGCAAGTATCAGGGCTATGCCTATGATACCTATGGATCCTGCAAAGGCTGTCAGGAGCGTCCTGCCCTTCTTGGTCATAAGGTTGTTCATGGAGAGGGAGAGAGCAGTACCGAAGGACATGGAAACTCTCTTTTTCTTCTCCTGCTTTGTTTCCTCTTCCTTCTCAGGCTCATAGGGATCGCTGTCCGCAGTGAGCTGTCCGTCCTTGATACGGACGATACGGGTCGCATACTGTTCTGCAAGCTCCGGATTATGGGTTACCATGATAACGAGCTTATCGGCAGCTATCTCCTTGAGCAGCTCCATTACCTGTATGCTGGTCTCACTGTCAAGGGCACCTGTCGGCTCATCAGCAAGAAGTATATCCGGATCGTTTATCAGCGCACGGGCGATAGCCACACGCTGCATCTGTCCGCCGGACATCTGATTTGGCTTCTTGTGGAGCTGATCTCCGAGGCCCACCTTTTCAAGAGCCTCCTTTGCACGTTTCCTGCGCTCCGATCTCGATACACCGGATATCGTAAGAGCAAGCTCGACATTTGAAAGCACTGTCTGATGCGGTATAAGATTGTAGCTCTGGAAAATGAAGCCTATGGAATGATTGCGGTAGGCATCCCAGTCACGGTCCCGGTACTTCTTTGTTGATACCCCGTTGATTATCAGGTCGCCGGAAGTGTAATGGTCAAGGCCGCCGATGATGTTGAGCAGCGTAGTCTTTCCGCAGCCGGAATGACCGAGTATAGCAACGAACTCATTCTCCCGGAAGGTTATGCTCACTCCGTTAAGCGCCTTTACAGTGTTATCCCCGTTTCCGTACGTCTTTATGATATCCTTTAATTGCAGCATAGTTTCCACCCCTTATAACAATACATTCATCTATTGAAACTGCACAATTATGTCCGTCATGATTATAGCACATTAACGAAAGTTTGTCAAGAATTTAACCACCGTTTTCATTCTTCTATCACGTACACCCATATCGATTTGCAACACAAAAGGCCGGAAATCAGCATCCTGCTGTTCTCCGGCCTTGATGTTTAATCACAGATACAAGCGATTTATAAGGTCACAGTTGTTGCCAGTATCGTGCCAGTTCTTATTCTCCCAGTGTGTGCGGATCCGCCTCCCTGACAAGAAGTCCGAAAGTACCGGGGCCGCAGTTCATTGCTATTACCGGCGATGCCTTCTGGAAGTAGATGGTTTCGAATTTAGCGTACTTCTCAACCTGCTGCCTTATCCATTTCATGTCACGCTTGGAAAGTCCCACATAGGTGACAAAGAGCACCCTGTTGTCAATAGATGCAGGCTTGCGCAGTACGCTCCTGATATAACGCTTCCATACCATCTCACGCGCACCAAAGTAGACTTTTCCGACACCTATGCGTCCGTGTCTGAGTACAAGCACAGGCCTTGCCATAAGTGCCTTTGTCAGAGCAGCCATGCCCTCTGACACCTGGTCCGCTCTCGCAAGGAAGTCAAGGCTGTCAACAACGAAGCTTGAGTGTATCCTGTTTTTGAGTTTCTCAAGATGCTCTGTTATCTCCTCAGGGCTCCTTCCCTCTTCCACAAGCCGACAGGCTTCTATGACCATGAGTCCCTGACCGCTGGAAAGATGGCCGGAGTCTATAACAGTTACGTTATTGAAAGCCTTTGCTGCCTCCTGTGCGATAGGGCATCCGCTGTTGGCAAGCTTGCTCGATATTGATATGTGGATGATATTATTCGCAGCAGTGAGCTGCTTGGCAAAGAACGACTCAACAGTCTGCACATCCGGTGCCCTTGTCTCAACCTTGCGGGATATATCCTGCATATAGTCGAGCATTCCCTTTGTCTCGATCTCCACGCCGTCAAGGAAACTGCCCTCAGCTGTACGTACAAGATGCGGAAGGACTGCAACGCCATATCGCTCAGTAATTTCCTGAGGAAGATCTGCAACGCTCTCGGTTGTGATAACGACAGTCTTCTTCCTCTCTCCCTTGTTCATCCATGAGACCGTCTCTTTAAGTATATCCTCAGCATCCCCCCTGGTGAAGGTAAGCTCGCTCGGGAGCAGCCTGTAGAGCTCTCTCTCCAGGATATCGCCGGTTATAGGCTTGGTAAGATAGCCGTCAAAGCCCGCCTTTTCATAGAGTGCCTTGCTGTCGCCCCCGGCATTTGCCGTCAGGGCAACGATCTTTGAATCCCTGCAAAGTCCGCCTATCTGTGAGCGTATGGCCTTCAGGCACTCGATGCCGTCCATATTTGGCATAAGATGATCCATGAAGATTACATGATAGCGGGTGCTGAGCGTCCGTTTCAGTGCCTCCTCTCCGCTGGATACTGTATCAGTCCGTACCTTCGTTTCTCTCAGCAGCTTTGAAACAACAAGGAGATTTGAGGCATTGTCGTCAACTACAAGTATCCTTGCATCAGGTGCTTCAAAGCCTGAGATATGTTCTCTTCTCTTGCTGAGACCTGAGAGACTGTCAAGCTTTATCTCGCCGATATTCTGCTTGCCGGTAACCTTCTGAGGTATCTCGATGATAAAGGTTGAGCCCTTGGTATATATGCTGTTTACGGTAATCCTTCCGCCCATAAGGTCAACGAACTGCTTTACAATTGAAAGGCCGAGGCCTGTTCCCTCGATATGGCGGTTCTTATCCTCGTCCACACGCCGGAAGGCAGTGAAGAGGTAGGGTATGTTCTCCTTCTTGATACCTATGCCCGTATCACTTACGGAATAGATAACGTTCATTACTCCGTTGCTTTCCTCGCCCGGCTGTATGGAAAGTGACACCGAGCCCTCGGGAGTATACTTGATAGCGTTATTGAGCACGTTAATAAGTATCTGCTTTATCCTTATCTCGTCGCCCAAAAGCTCTGCAGGGAGCTCCGGCGATACATTGACCTGAAAGTCAAGGTTTTTCTCCTTTGCCCTTATCCAGAGCATACCGACAATTTCCGAGAGCATATCCCCGGGATTATAGGTTGTGGGAGAAAGCTTCATCTGTCCTGATGCGAACTTCGACATATCAAGTATATCATTGATAAGATGAAGCAGCATATTGCTGGCGGACTGTATATTCACAGCGTCCTCCGCCACCTCATCCGAGATGTTCTCCCGGAGTATCATCTCATTAAGGGCGATTATGGTATTGATAGGCGTCCTTATCTCGTGGCTCATACTCGAGAAAAAGTGATTCTGCGCCTCGTTAAGAGCCTCTATCTCCTTCTTCTGGTCAACAGAGAGTTTGACCTCATGGATATAGAATCTGTTGCTGACCTCTGTCATGATGCATATAACGGCGCTTGCAAGAAACAGTGCTATGAAGGACAGGAAATGCTCCGAAGCCTCAGGGTCATCATACACCAGTCCGGGAAGTTTCCAGGAGATGTACCAGCAAAAAAGAGCCTCCATACATTCAACAACAAGTAAGAATACCCTTTTCTTTCCCATCAGGCAGACGTTTATGAAGAATACGCCGAACAGGAACCACAGGGGCGCATCACCGTGAGTGCCGCCGCCCCTCAGGAAGGAGTGAAGCGGGAACGCAAGAGATACTATGACCGACACGAAGACAGCCCAGCGTTGTACTGTATCCGAACGCACAGCATACACCATAACAGCGATTATCAGGGCAGTCGCAGCGGCTATGCCGATTATACAGGCCGTCGGCGCACCTGCAATGACCTTGCCGACAAGAGTAACGAGCCATGCAGCAGCAGTCAGAAAGGTGATGACCATAAAAAGCCGCTCACGCAGATTTCTTTCATTGCTGTATAAAAGATCCCTTATTTTTCCGGAACTCATATCATCGCTCCTCTCTGTCAGGTTCAAATTCTATTACTTCATCCTCGTCCGAACTTACCGGCCCGAACTCTATAACCTCGTCTTCCGCAGTGTTATCCATTACGGACTGCCCGCCGCAGATACCAAGCACTGCCTTCGCCAGGCTGAGACAGTCCTTCATCAGCCCCTCGTGTTTCTCCGCTATAAGACTGTAGTTTCCGTCCTTTGCCGCAAATTCAAGTTCTTTTGCCCGCTCCGACATGGTCTCGCTGCCAAGCATTTTCAGAGTGCTTTTCAGAGAGTGGACAAGTATCTCGTAATTTTTCAGGTCTTTTTTCTCAAAGAACTCCTGCATGGACTTCTGCTTCTTCTCCGTCTCCTGTGCAAACTGTGTCAGCATAGAGAGGTAGAATTCCTCCTCTTCCCCGCAGTATCTGAGCCCCTGTGCGGTATCAAGACCGGCTTCACTGAGACGGCCGAGAATATCTCCGCTGTTCTCCGGCAAGTTCTCTTCTGCGGCAGCATCTGTTATCTGATGCTGCTCCTCTTCAGCATACCTTGAGTCAGAGACTATAAGGGATTTCGGCATTACCCTGCGCAATACACGTTCAAGCTCCACAAGCTCGACAGGCTTGCTTACGAAGCCGTCAAATCCTACAGAAAGGAATGTCTCGCGTGCGGTACTTACTGCGTTCGCAGTAAGGGCAACGATGGGCAGTTCCCTTTTGTCCCTGCTGTTTGCACGTATAAGCTTCATAGCCTCGATACCGTCCATTCCCGGCATCATATGGTCCATGAATACTATATCGAAATTCCGTGCCCTGCAAAGCTCAACGGCCTCATTTCCGGATTCGGCAGTCGTTACGTGCATACCGTAGCGTTTCAGGATATTCTGTGCAACAATGAGGTTCATAGGTTCATCGTCCACAACAAGAGCCTCAGCTCCCGGGAAGGTTATACTCTCGTCCGTCGCCTCTGAATCCGGATCGGTATTTAGTACCGCCGCAACCGGGAAGCAGTAGAATGGCTTGACCATTATCCTTGCCTTTGAACCCTTCGGCAGTCTGAAATCATCGTTTGCCACAACTACAGTTATCATCTCCGACGCAAGGGATTCAATGAGGTCCGGAGCACTCATATATTCCTCCTCTGCGATAAAGAGATGGGTGAGCCTGACCGAGGCAATGAGCTTCCTCAGGTTTGCCACGTTCTCAACACGGTGCATCTGTATACCGAAGCCCCGCACGATGTTGTGTATCATCATGTTGTAGTACTCACGTACATGAGGATCCTGATACTTGTCAAGCTGAAGGAAGGCTCCGAGACAGAGTTTGTCCGGCCTTGATACTGACATACAGCTTGAATCCTCCACTACCTTCTGCGGCAGACTCACGCTGATGGTGGTTCCCTCCCCCGGCTTGCTCTTGGCTGTGACGAATCCTCCGAGTGAAGCCGTAAAGCCGGATACTATAGTCATGCCGAGACCGAGGCCGCTGCCGTGTCTTGTTCTGCCGGAATCCGCCTGATAATACCGCTCAAAGACACGATCCAGCTCCTCCTCTGTCATACCGATTCCGGTATCAGTAACCCTTATCAGAAGGTTTACGCCGTATTCTTCCTTGATGGTATAAAGCCTGACATAGACTCCTCCCTCAGGGGTATACTTGATACCGTTGATTATAAGGTGTCTGAGTATCTTCCTCAGCTTTGCTATATCCGTATTCATTACCGACGGGATCGCCGGGTCAACATCTATGACCAGTTCTATCTCCTTGGGCTTGTATGGGCGTATCTCCTCCACAAGGTCATTGAGCACTGAGGAGAGCATATAATCCTCATAGTTATTGGTCAGATTCTTTCTGTCTATCTCCGTGAAATCAAGGATATCGCTTATCTGCTCTGCCACTCTCCTGCCTGCGTCACGTACTGATACCAGATTCGCACGTCTTTCCTCATTCGTCTCTTCGTCTATACAGATGCCTGTAAGGCCTATTATCGCATTTATGGGAGTACGTGTCTCATGAGAAACATTGGTAAGGAAGTCGTTGAGTCTGTCAGTGGCATCAGTCAGCTTGTCTATCTCGTCATGGGAATGGTCAAGTACACTCAGCCATTTGTCTATGGTCTTCCTTGATATGATGCTTACAGCAGTTATGACTGCAAAATGCAGGACAAGGCGCGAGATCATCAGTGCATCAAAACTCTCCCCCTCACGCCATATGATAAGTATACCGTATCCGAGGGTTATGTAATAGAGTACCTGCAGGAAGGTTATGAGCGGCTTGATGCAGGCCATGGTATACAGTATCAGAACTACTGACATGACCGCTACAGTGTCAAATACACTTGTTCTGTGGGCACCGTAGAAGAAGAAGGTAAAAGATATGAATGCCGAATAGACCCATATACGGTGCTTCTCGGAAAGGCTTTGTCTGATATGCAGCATCCAGGACACCACTATGCCTATGAATATGGGTACAAGCGGCCACAGCTCCCATCCCATAAGGAAGGATTCGCCGATGAGTATCACCGAGAATATGGTATAGCTGAGCAGTATTGTCAGCTGTGATGCCTGGAAAAGATCATTCTTTTCTATATGCTTCATCGTATCGCTCCTCTGTATTAAACCTCAGCGGGCATTCTTCCTGAAACGGCGAAGCTCTGCTATGCGCTTCACCCTTTTAATCAGGAGTTCCGGAACAAAGGGCTTCCTTATGAAATCCTCCGCACCGAGAGCCATGCCCCTGCGCTCCGTTTCTTCATCCTCTTCTGCGGTAAGGAATACCACCGGTATATCCTCCGCGCCCTTTATCTCCCTTATCCTTCTCAGCGTTTCAAAACCGTCCATTTCCGGCATCTGTACATCAAGGAGTATAAGGTCGGGGCTGTGCTCTCCGAGATACTTCAAAAGTCCCTGACCGGAGCGCACCGCAGATACATGATACCCCGCCTTGCTGAGTATGCCTCCGGTAAGGCGCAGGTTCGCGTCATCGTCATCTGCAAGAGCTATCCTGATATCACCGCCGGAAGTAGTGCTTGCAGCGTCCATGCTGACGAACTCCTTCTCATAGGTGATATCCAGCCCCTTACCGCCGCTGAGTTCCCATTTCTTTTTAAGGTTGCCTGTGACTATGTCTATATCCTTCTCACGTGTATCCGTAAGAATGACAAAATACTGATTGAACCGGTTGCGCATGAGTATATCCGTCTTTCTGAGGTTCTCACGGATATGACTTCCGAACATATCACAGTACTCCTTGTAGCTTAGCTCGTCCACACCATCCTCTGCTTTAAGCGTAAAGAGCACCTTGTACAGACTGCGCTGATTGCGCATGATATAGCGCATGATGTAGCGGTAAACGTAGGCAAATGAATCCTTGTCAAGCTGCAGCGCCATATTAGGCACTGACCTCTCACCCAGTATCTCAGAGAGTCGGCTTATATTATGTACCGAGGCCTGCAAAGCCTCCTCCGGGTCGGCATCCGCCATATATACGGAACTGCTGTGCTTTCCGTTGTTCTTGACAATATACAGTGCCTTGTCCGCAAGCCGGAGCAGCTCATCATAATCATCGCCGTGCATCGGCACGAACACTCCGCCCACGGATACTCCGAGGGGAATCCCCATATCCTCGCCCATGAGCTCCTTCGCCTTTGCAATCAGCTTATCGTTGAGGGTACGAGTAAGGACGGATACAGCCTCCGCATTCCCGAGACCGCTGATGAATACCGAGAACTCATCACCGCCGAGACGCCCTATGCAGCTCCCCTCCGGAACGTTCTCACGGAGTATCTCTGCAAAGGAGATAAGCACGTTATCGCCCATCTTATGCCCGTAGAGATCATTCACCAGCTTGAAGGAGTCAAGGTCCACCATGAGAAGCGCTCCGAGGTCGGAGGAACAGAGCGACGAAGCTGCCCTCGCATAGGCAGCCTTGTTGAGGAATCCCGTCAGCTTATCTGTATCGGCCTCTGTACGCAGGGTGTTCAGACGCTTCTCCTTCGATACGATGTTATGCACACGGCGCAGAAGTATATTCGGGTCGAAGGGCTTTCGTATGTAGTCGGAAACTCCCGCAGCAAGCCCCTGATTTTCTGTGTCGGCGGTTTCGTCAGCTGTGAGGAATACCACAGGTATCTCCCCTGTGCCATGCTCTTTCTCTATGGCGCGGAGCTGTTTCAAGGTCTCAAAGCCGTCCATCTCCGGCATCTTGATATCAAGGAGTATAAGGTCCGGCAGCTCGTGCTGCCTTATCCTTGCCAGCAGCTCCTTTCCGGAACTCAGCGCCGTCACACGCATATCGTTCCTTCTGAGGATATGTCCCGCAGTCATAAGGTTAGTACTGTCGTCGTCAACTATCATTATATGGAACGTCATATCCGGTCCCTCCGTTTCGTCAGGCAGCATCCTTATGACCACGGCTGCCGTTATATCTCTGAATTTCCGTATCATCCGGCAGCATCAGCCGGAAATATAAATCAATATACATATTATACCATGTATTATTGCGAGTTTCAATAGTTTTCGATGATTATTCACATATTTTTTAAACAATCTGACAACGCAGAGCAATACAGTCCGGATAAATACGAAAATATATAAACAGAAAAGGCAGATATCATGAAGATATCTGCCTTTATTACTGTTATGATATGTTTACACCTTTTTTATCGGATGTCTTATAACTGTTTTCAGCTTCTCGGGGACTGTCTTCCTCGGGTCGCTCAGATAGATCTCATGGTGCAGGCGCTTGTCTGTTATATCGAGGGAATAGCCCTCCTTCTCCATGAACTGATGCATGAGGGCGACTGTCTCCGGCTCATCGTCGTAGGAGCCGATATGCATACACTGAACGCAGAGCCCTTCCTCGCAGCGGAGAAACTCCGCCTTTGAAGCATCGATCTTCTTTTTTCGCTCTGCCTCTGCAACTGCCCACGCGAAGTCTTCCTCCGTGACGAAATCGGGAAGGCGTATCACAGATATCCATTCAAGATCCTGCTTGCGTGAGTAATCCATCTCTTCTGTGCCCTCCTGCTGCCAGAAGCCCTCCAGCGGCGGCACGACGTAATCAAAATACCCCTCGATCTGACGGCAGCCCTTCTTGCTCATTTTAATAGTATAGGCAACGGCATACAGCAGCTCTATTGCCTTCTTGTACTCGCCCTCCCCGGCATTCGGGTCACCCTTGCCGCGGACAGCGATATAATTCATCACCGGAACAGTTATGATGCTTGGTTTGTTCTTTGGTGCGTAGTAATCCTTGTATTCCTTTTTGTAATCAAATGCCATGTTTTCTCCTCCTGAGCAGTATTATATCTGTAGTTACATTATACCACATCTCCGGATGATTTGCAAGAGCGCTGCCTTTCGGACGGAATCGGTGAAAAACGCCGGAAATACAGTGATAGACTGATTTCGTCCTTGACAATCGTGACAGAATATGCTATCATAAAAGTAGATTTTGTAAATTTATCTTCAAATATTTACAATCGTGCATTCGCAGGGGCAGTTATATGACAGATAATCCTCTTACACACGGGCATCTCATAAAACACTATATCAATTAATTCTGCAGCGGATCACTCTTCAGGGAGTATGGTCCGCTTTTTGATTAATTCATTTGCTCTCTTTTTTCTTTCTACGTACTTCCACAGCCCGCAGGCTGTTAAATGATCGACTAAATAAGCAAAGGAGATGAGAAGAATACCATTAACGCCGGAAATAACGCCTACAACGAAAACGTATTTAAGGAGTGATCATGTATGAAAAAACATCCGTTCAGAAAAGCAGCTGCTGCCATGCTCGCTTTTGCCTGCATCGGCATCATCCCTCCGGCCGTATCTGTGCTGAGCAGCAGCGCCCCCTCTCTCACAGCCTACGCCTCTCCTCTCGTATCCTTTGATGAAGAGACAGGCATCCTTACTGTCGGGGGAAATGTTTCAAAGACAGCCGTTCAGACCCAGAGGAGCAATACCGCTATCACGAAGATCCAGGTTGCCGATGATGCGGTGTTCCCAGCTGACTGCAGCGGTCTCTTCCAGCAGTTCAGATCTGTCAGGGAGATAGACCTCACCAAGGGCAACTGGAGCAACGTAACGAATATGGATTCAATGTTCTCAGAGTCCGCCGCCCTGAGGAAGATCACATTCGGCGGCACTTTCAACACCTCCAAGGTCACTGATATGGGCTTCATGTTCTACAAATGCCAGAGTCTTGAGGCCCTCGATCTCTCGTGCTTCAACACAGCGAATGTTACAGATATGAGAGGAATGTTCTACTCCTGCAGTGCGCTTCAGGAGCTTGATCTGAAGAACTTTGACACATCAAATGTAACCTCCCTTGAGGGTATGGTTCAGAATTGCGTCGAACTGTGGCTCCTTGATCTATCAGGCTTTGAGAACACAAAGCTTACAGACATGACCCAAATGTTCACAAACTGCACGAAGCTTACTAATCTCTACTTATCAGGCTTCAAGACACCAGCAGTCACGAATATGAACCGTTTGTTCTTGAACTGCGCGTCGCTTTATGAACTTGACCTGTCGAGCTTTGATACGAGCAAGGTCACTGATATGAGAGAAATGTTCAAGGACTGCCAGAAACTCAGATTCATCACCATCCATGAATTCAACAAGGACAGCCTTGTCTACGATGGTTATATGTTCGAGAATTGTTACAATATTCAAGGTGGCTGCGGTTCAACATATGACAGCAACAAAGTAGACTCACAATTAGCACATATCGATTACCTGCCTTATGGACCCGGCTACTTCACACAGCGTGGTGTAATGTTCGATGCAGCTTACGGAACTCTCTATATCGGCGGAAAAGATTTCACTAAAGAAGATGTCTGGGCATACAGAGAGAACGAATATGTAACGAAGGTCTATGCGCAGACGGGAACCGTCTTACCTGAGGACTGCGACTACCTCTTCGGCAATACATCAGGCTCAGGATACTGGAAAAACTTAGGAACCATCGATCTTCATGAAGCAGATACAAGCAGGACCACAACCATGGGCGGTATGTTTGCTTATAATCCGAGTATCATTGACGTTTCTATCTCAAATTTCGACACAAGTAACGTGACCCAGATGTCGTATATGTTCGCCGGATGCAAATTCAAGTCAAAATTTTTAGACCTTTCCTTCTTCGAGACTCCTAAGCTGAAACAGATGTACGGAATGTTCAGTAACGTTAAAAACTTGCAGATAATCGACATTTCAGGCTTTGATACCCGTAATGTTACTGATATGGATGCCCTCTTCGAGAACGCGTCAGATCTGATTTATATATTTGCCGGAGAAAACTTCATCGCTCCCGCTAATGCGACTGATTTATTCACGGGATGCAGATGGCTTATCGGAGGAAATGGAACCAGATTGGATTATGAGCATATTGACGGAGAATATGCACGTTTTGATGATCCGGGAATTAAGCCGGGTTATTTCACACGAAAAAGCTTTACCTATGATTCTTATTCAGATACTGTGTACCTTGAAGGTCAAATCGATAAAAGCACTCTTGTGCACCCAAGTATTACAGCTAAATATGTAGTTGCAATGGAAGGAACAATTCTGCCTGAAGATTGTAGTAATCTATTCCAAAGTAAAAATTTCAAAACAATTGATCTCTCAAAAGCTGATACGAGCAAAACAACCAATATGTTTAAAATATTTGCTCAATGCCGTAAACTGGAATCACTTTCTATCAATGGTTTCAACACAAGCAACGTTACAAACATGGAGAAAATGTTCCAAGAGTGTGAATTATTGGAAGACCTCGATCTAAGCAACTTTGATACAAGCCATGCTACAACAATGGCATCTATGTTTAGAGGATGCAAATCAATTACTTCATTTGATCTCAGCAGCTTTGATACAAGCAATGTTACATATATGGATGATATGTTTCGTGACTGTCAGTCATTAGAATCAATTGACCTTGGCAATTTTGATACAAGCAATGTATTAACTGCAACGTATATGTTTGCAGGATGCAAATTACTTACTTCACTTGATCTCAGCAACTTTGATACACAAAATTTTCTGCAGACTACGCGTATGTTCTATGATTGTAGATCACTTGAAACGATATGTGTCAGCAATAAATGGAACATGGATAAGGTTTATAAATCTGATTTTATGTTCTCAAATTGCTACAATATTCTAGGCGAAAACGGCACCTTTTTCGATGCGAATAATCTCGACAAGACATTCGCAAGACCAGACAAGCCCGGACAGCCCGGTTATCTTACACTCAATCCCCTTTCAGATGCGAGCTTCAGCCATAACGTGAACCTCAGCAACAGCATCGGAATCGTTTACTACTTCCCCGCCGACCTCCTTGAAGGTATGAGCGATATCAGGCTTACAATACAGAAGGAGACCTTCTCCGGAAACACCATGAAGCTCTCAACAACCGTTATCAGGTCTTATGCCATTGAGACCTCCAGCTACGGAACAGAGTATGTATTCCGCTATAACGGCATTTCCGCCAAGGAGATGGGAAGCAAGGTATATGCAATCCTCTCCGGTACAAAAAACGGCACCGAGTACCGTACACTGCCCGATGTTTACAGCGTTAAACAGTATGCCACAAACAAGCTGGGAAAGAGCAGTACAAAGGCCGGTCTGAAGACCCTCCTTGTGGATATGCTCAACTACGGAGCACAGGCACAGCAGCATTTCGGCTATAACACAGGCGACCTTGCCAACAACGCCCTGACCGCCGACCAGAAGAAACTTGCAACAGCTTTCTCCAACAGCATGATAACAAATCACTCCGCCACAAAGAAGCTCAGCAATGCGACCGCCCAGTTCAGCGGAAAGACGCTCAACCTCGGCAACAATATCTCAATAGTCTACTTCATGACTTTCAACAATACGGTAAACAAGAACAATGTCTCTCTGAAACTCAGCTATACTACCGCTACAGGAGTAAAGAAGACAGAGACAATACCATTCAGCAAGTTCACAAAGGGCGATTATGAGGGCGAGTACAGATACGATTTCTCATCCCTTGCTGCCAAAGACTCAATGCAGCCTGTTGAAACCGTGATACTGGAAAACAACAAGCCTGTCAGCGACACCATTACCTACAGTATACCTTCTTACGCCTCCAAGAAGCTGAGCAGCGCAAGCACAAGCACAAGCCTCAAGGAAGTTATCAGAAAGATGATCGTATACTACACTTCAGCAAAGAACTACTTAACATGATATGCTGAAAAGCTATTTAAAAGCGGCCGTCCCTGACCGGACGGCCGCACATTGAAAGGAACATAGTACAATATGAAAAGAAGGATATTTTTTACAGCTTCACTCCTGGCACTTTCTCTTGCTGCCTGCAGCAGCGGTACAGACACATTCCCCACGGCATCATCGGAAACTCCTGCAGAGACGACCACAACTGCTTCCTCTGAGACTTCAACGACTGCAACAACAGTAACATCCACCACAGTCACAAGCACCGCATCCGTTACGGAAACTGATACCGAAGGAACCACAATCAGTACTGAAACCACACCTGCCGTGGAAACAGTGGAAAGCAACGAAGGCGATGATGATACCCGTGAGATAATCGAAGATGACGAGCCCGTGGAGAGCCCCGAAGAGCTGCCTGAGGAGATACTTGAACAGGCGGAGGGTATTATCGGAGACGGAGAAAACCTTCTCGAAAGAGACTTTGACTAAGGAATGAAATAACGATACCAAAGGAGAACCATAAATATGAAACTAACAGGAAAGCTCACAGCATCCCTGATGTCCGTCCTCATAGCGGGGGCATCTGTATTACCCGCAGCTGCTGCAACATCACCGTTCTCGTTCACAGCAGCTGCTGCAGAAGTTTACTACGTTGAAGACGGCGTATACCACCTCAGAGGAACTATTAAAGGATTCAAGGATATAGAAAGCCTTGCCAGCAATCCCGGCGTAGTTTATCTCACAGCTGACAAGGGAACAGTAATGCCGGCGGACTGCTCACAACTTTTCAGCAGCAACGAGACACTTAACGGGAAGCCGAAGTACTGGCTTAACGTCGATACCATCGATCTCTCACAGGCAGATTTCAGCAAAGTTACCGACGCAAGCTATATGTTTGCGGGCTGCCCGAATCTCGTCCATGTTGATCTGACAGGCGCCAGAGCCGGAAATGTAACTGATATAAGCCATATTTTCGAGGGATGCCCACGCCTGAGCACCGTTGATCTTGCAGGCTTTGATCACTCATCGCTTCAGGATACCAGCTATGCCTTTGCGGACTGCGGGAAGCTCAGTACCATCTATGTATCTGAGGACTGGGCGCTTAAAAAACAGGTAAAAAAAGACGATGATATGTTCCTGAACTGCACCTCTGTCAAAGGAGGCAACGGAACAACATATAGTGAGTACTTTACCGACAGCTCCTGGACCTTCGTTGATCGCCAGGGCTGGAAGGGATATTTCACAGACAAGCCCTGCTGCAGCTTCGATCCGCAGACTTCAACGCTTCGTCTGAGCGGATATATCTATGCCCCCGCGGTATCCGATCAGCACCAGAACACAGGCATAAAATATGTCGTGGCAGACAGAGGCTCTGTGCTTCCCGCTGACTGTGACAGTCTGTTCGCGAATTTCCCCTGTGAATCAATCGACCTGCAGAATGCAGACAGCTCAGAGGTTAAGGATATGTCGTATATGTTCAGTAACTGCTCTGAACTTAAAGCTCTGACCCTCGGGGATGGTTTCATCACGAAGAATACATCAAAGGTCAATTCCATGTTCTATGGCTGCTCTGCTCTTGAATCCCTTGATCTCAGGGGCGCTGATATCTCCTCCGCAAATGATCTCAGCTTCATGTTCTACCGTTGCGAAAGCCTGAAGGTACTCGATCTCTCCTCCTTCAACACTTCCGGTGTTACTGATGTCCGCCAGATGTTCAGGTACTGCAGCCAATTGAAAACCATATATGCCGGCAGCGGATGGGACCTTTCAAACGTAACATTCTTCGCATACGCATTGGATGTGTTCACTGACTGCAATAAGCTCTCAGGCGGCCTCGGAACAGTATACGACAAAACAAATACGGGTGCCGACTACGCCCGCATCGACAGGGAAGGTCAGCCGGGATATCTTACAGATACCTCAAAAGTCAATATCAATATGAGTCACAACGTTTCTCTCAAAAATGATTTCAGCATAGTTTACTACATTCCCGTCTCCGAACTTGAAGGCTTCACTGATATAAAGCTGACCCTGAGCAAGGAAGTCTTTAACGCCGACGGAACAGTATCCCGCAAGAAGACAGTTATGAATGCCGGCAGTCCTGTAGATTCCGGCTACGGTCCTGAATATGAATTCCGTTATACCGGTATCGCAGCCAAGGAGATGGGAAGCAACATCCTTGCTGTGATCACCGCAAAGAAGAACGGAAAGACAATAACAGCCAAGCCCGACGTTTACAGCATAAAGACCTATGCACAGAATAAGCTTGCCGATGATAAAACAAACAGCAAGCTCAAAAGGCTCCTTGTGAATATGCTCAACTACGGTGCAGCCGCTCAAACCTACTTCGGCTACAACACATCATCCCTTGCAAACAAGGATCTTTCATATTTCGACAAGAGGCTTGCAACAGAATTCAGCGAAGATATGGCAGTATCCGCCTTTGCAGAGAAAAAACTCACCGGAGCAAAGGCTAAGTTCTCCGGAAAGAACCTCAGCCTCGGAAACAATATCAGTATAGTATACTTCATGACCTTCGACAGCTCCGTTGACAGGAACAAGGTATCTCTGAGGCTCACCTACGCGGATATCAATAACAAACTGATCATAGTCAATGTACCTTTCAGCAGCTTCACAAAGGGCGATAACCCGGAAGAGTACAGATACGACCTTAAATCAATATCCGCAAAGGATTCCCTGCAGCCTGTAAATGCCGTAATAATGCAGAACGGCAAGGCAATAAGCGACACCCTTACCTACAGCATCCCCACATACGTAAGGAATAAGCTCAACAAAACCGATACATCAGAAGAACTGAAGACTATCGTCAAAGCTCTGATCGTATATTACACATCCGCAAGAAACTATTTCAGCTGATCAAAAGAATTAATGGATAGGAGTATCAATTATGAGAAAACTTTTACGAACAGCTGCTGCTGCAGCAATGATCCTCTCTTTTGCAGGCGCCTGCTACATGACACAGGATCTCTCACCCGCCATCGTCACCGGCATTACGGCAGAGGCCTTTGACAATGCTGAATTTGACGGTGTTGACACACTTTACCTCGCCAACAACTTCACCAACAATGATGTTCAGAGGTACAAGAGCAATTCAAAGGTCAAGAAAATCGTATGCAGGAGTAATGCCGTGCTTCCTGATGACTGCAGAATACTCTTCCAGGGAATGTCATATGTCAGATCGATAGATCTCAGCGAAGCAAATGCAAGTTATGTCACGAAAATGGATAATATGTTTGCTAATTGCTCTGCCCTTGAGAACGTTAACTTCGGCAGCAGCTTCAATACATATAATGTTACTAATATGTCTATGATGTTCTCAGAATGTAGCTGTCTTGAGCAGGTCGATATAAGCGGATTTAAACTGACTAATATGGAAGATATGAGCGGTATGTTTATGCATTGCCATGCTCTGAAAACAGTTAAGGCAAGCGGCATCAATACCTCAAATGTAAGATATATGCAATTTATGTTCCAGGAGTGCCGTTCTCTTGAAAATATTGACCTCAGCGGTTTTGATACCTCAAACGTTGAGAGAATGGATCATATGTTTGAAATGTGTCAGAGCCTTAAATCACTTGATCTCACTGCCTTCCGCACGCAGAATGTCTACAAAGCGGAGAATATGTTCGGCGGCTGCTCTGCTCTGAAAACTATAACGATCCATGAATTCAACAAATCCTCTTTGGCAGAAGGCTCCAATATGTTCGCCGGATGTACATCTCTTGTCGGCGGCGCAGGTACAAAATACTCCAACGCCTATACAAATTCAGAAGCAGCCTTTCCTGACTATGCTCCATATCAGCCCGGCTATTTCACACAGCGCGGTGTTACTCTGAATCCGGATACAGGCGTGCTGACACTCAGCGGAGACAAGTTCACAAAAGACGATTTATTTGTATACAGAGAGCATGATCATGTCAAGAGTGTTGCAGCCGCACCGGGCACGGTCCTTCCGGAAGACTGCAGCAAAATGTTTGACAGATACTCACACGATGAAAGATGGGAAAACCTTGAGTCAGTTGATCTGCATAATGCCGATACAAGCAGAGTTACAGATATGTCCGATATGTTCTGGAACTGCACTAAGCTTAAGGAGATCAACACAAGCACCTGGGACACAAGCAATGTTACAAATATGGGCGGTATGTTCGCAAACTGCGCAAGTATCACAGAGATCGATACAAGCAGATGGAATACAAGCAAAGTTGAGAATATGGCAAGTATGTTTGAAGGGTGCCGTTCGCTGCGTAGATGCGATCTCAGCAGCTTCGATACAAGAAATGTTGCTGCCGTTTCCAAAATGTTCTTCGACTGTTCTGAGCTTGAAGATGCTGATCTGACAAGCTTTGATACCAGTAAGGTTCGCCGAATGGAATATATGTTCGGAAACTGTACTCTTCTTAAAGTGCTTGATCTGAGAAGCTTTGATACCAGTAGTGTCAGGTCAGCAAAGAATATGTTCTTCAACTGTCAGTCACTTAAAATAATCTATGCAAGCAATAAATGGAATATAGAACAAGTCGCAGCTGATGAGGCAGAAGAAATGTTCTATGGCTGTGATAAACTGACAGGCGAAATGGGATCTACTGTTGCAGAATACCAAAAAACCGGTAAGGACTATGCTCGTATCGACTGTGGTCCGAGCGCTCCGGGTTACTTTACATCCAGACCGCTGATCAATGTAAAATTCAGCCACAATGTTAATCTCAGCAACAGCCTGGGCATAGTTTACTACATTCCTGAAAGCGCACTTTACGGTTTAAGTGACATAAAGCTGACTCTGAAAAAGGACACCTTCAAAAACGGCGTCAAGGGCGTGAGCACTACCGTTCTCACCAACTACACCATCGAAGATTCAAACTACGGCACCGAATACGTCTTCCGCTACAATGCTATCTCAGCAAAGGAAATAGGCAGCAGCGTTAGTGCTGTACTGTCCGGAACAAAGAACGGCAAGACCTATTCCTCAGATACTGATGTATACAGCATAAAGAACTATGCAATGAACAAGCTCAGTAAATCCGGCACAGCGGCGAAGCTGAAAACCCTCCTTGTTGATATGCTCAACTACGGTGCAGAGTCACAGAGATATTTCGGATACAATACATCGGCTCTCGCAAACAACGAGCTTTCAGCAGATCAGAAGAACCTTGCCACAGCTTTCAATAACAGCATGATAACAAGTCACGCAAAAGAGACAACGATCAGCAGCCCGAAGGCAAAGTTCTCAGGAAAGACTCTTAACCTCGGAACGAATGTTGCGATAGTATACTTCATGACCTTCGACAGCCCGGTAAACACATCGAAGGTAGAACTGAAGCTCACATATACTACAGTTCTCGGTGATAATAAGACTTTCAGAATACCATACAGCAAATTCACGAATGGAGACTATGCAGGCGAGCTGAGATATGATTTTACAAGCCTTGCAGCCAAGGATTCCATGCAGCCCGTTGAAGCGGTTATACTTGAGAACGGCAAGGCAATAAGCAGCACTATCACCTACAGCATACCCACCTATGCAAAGAACAAGCTTGGCAAGAGCACCACATCAGATAGTCTCAAATCGATAATAAAGGCAATGATGGTATATTATACATCCGCAAAGAACTACCTCGCATAAACCCTTAAACAGCAAAACCTCCTTCGGGATCCGTTTCCGGTATCTCAAAGGAGGTTTTCTTTTTATTCCCAGTTTCTTACAGCATCATTGTAATACTGTATAAGCACCGGTTTTGTCAGCTGGTTGATATCCGTATTCTCGTCTGTTTCGTCCTTTCCGAAGGAGAAAAGGGACTCCACGTTGTCGCTTTTCAGAAAACGGGTATCTGAGAGCAGTTCGTGCTTAACGGTGAGCTCGCTGCGGCTTGCCATATTGAAGCCCCAGTCACCGAAGGCGGGAACCTGTAAATGGTAGGGCTTTACGTTCATACCCTCGCTCTCTATCGTCCTGCTGATACACCAGAAGGCCTTGGGAGCGTAATAAGGGCTCGTGGACTGTACGTTCATGACCCCCTCGTCAGTCAGGTGCTGACTGCATAGCCGGTAGAAAATGTTGCTGTAGAGCTTATTGAGTGCTTCATTATTCGGATCGGGCAGGTCAACTATGATAACATCATAGAGATCGCTGCTCTCCTTCAGGTACTCATAGGCATCCATATTCTTTACGGTCAGCTTATCGCTGCTCAGTGAGCCGCCGTTTATCTCAGCTATCTGCCTGTCAGTGCTGCAGAGATCAGTCATCCCCTTGTCAAGATCTATAAGGGTTATCTCCCTTACGTCGGGGTATTTCAGCAGCTCCCGCGCTGCAAGTCCGTCACCGCCGCCGAGTATCAGCACCCTTTCATGGCTTTCAGCATAGAGCATGGGGATATGTACAAGTCCCTCGTGATAGCGGTACTCGTCCGCAGTGGAGAACTGACAGTTGCCGTCTATATAAAGCCGCATATCATCCTTATGCTTTGTAACAACTATCTTCTGGTAGGGCGTCTGCTCTATGAGGATAACATCGTCGCGGTAAAGGCCGCCTTCTATTACCCGGCTTATGTTCTCCGAGAATACGATACCTCCGGCCATAAGGACAAGGAGCGCGACCGATACTGTACGGAATACAAGGCTCTTTTTCAGCCTGTCCCTGAATTTGAAGATTATTATAACGGCACAGACAAGGTTGAATGAACCAGCAAGGAAAGCCGTCGCAAAGTAGCCGAGATGAGGCAGCAGCAGCATGGGAAATGCGATCGCACCGACCAGTCCGCCGATATAATCAAAGGAGAAGATGGCGGAAAGCGTCAGACGCAGCTCCTGCCTGTCCTCCTCTATAATACGTGTAAGGAGCGGTATCTCAAGACCCGCAAGAGTACCGATGAGAAGTATCTCAATGTACATAACGGCATCATAGGATTCGATATACAGGTTGGCAAGAAAGAGGAGCAGAGAGCTGGTTCCGCCGATGACTCCTATACATATCTCCACCATGGCAAAACTGTTGAATAGATCCTTCTTCACGAACTTTGAAAGAAAGGAGCCGATGCCGAGCGCGAACATATACAGTCCGATAGTTACCGAGTACTGCAATGTGGAATCGCCCATAAGATAAGAACTGACAGCACTTATTATCAGCTCATAGACCATTGAACAGCCCGAAATAATAAGTGTTGTCAGCATAAGGATACGATAATTCTTCATCCTTTTCCCTTACATTATCACTCCGCTGATAAGGATAGCGATGCCGATGAATATACCGGCTACCATGATACCTGCGGAGGTATTGCCCTTGCCTATCTCTGTATTGAGCTCATACCTGCGGTTTATCAGTTTTATCGCAAGATAGCCGAGGATGAAGAACACTATACCTGCGCAGAAATAGAGGATGCTTCCTATGATACCGGTAAACAGCGTCTCGTTCTTATCGACCTGCGCCGGAGAATATATTGCAGCCCGGAGAAGAATTCCTACGCCGACATTTATTCCGGCAGAAACGAAGCCCACTGCATTGTTGCCCTTCTTAATCTCTTCAGGGAAGGAGCAGGGAATGATGAGATCGACAAAGTAGTTTGCTGCTATCATGAGTATCACTCCGATACCGGAGTAAATGGCTATTTCGAGTAAATCCTTATAAAAATCCATAATTACCTCCTGTTATTTACCGCCGCTCAGTCCGCCGCCGGAAGAGCTTCTGGAATATATGCTTGTCTGTCTTACACTGCTTGAATAGCTGCTGTATGTATCTGATGAAGAGAACGAAATCGTATCTCCGTCATACGAGCTGTAGGGTGATGATGAGCTTTTGTATTTTCCTTTGTCACTGCTGTAGCCGCCAGAGTAATAGAATCGCCTGTAGTAACGGTGTGCATGGCTCGTGCTGTGATACGGAGTATCATCATTGGTATAGGCATATTTACGTGAGGATACCTGAGCAAGGACCCGTCCGTCCTCGGCGGTATATACCAGACAGTATTCCTTCTTGGTAAGGATTCCTATAGAGCCGTTCTCCTCTTCTTCATCCTGCTGGACTACCTCAGTATCGCCTTCAATACCGTCAATTATCCATCTGGCTGCATCGCCGGCCGTATAATTCGAACCTACACTGTAGACCCTCGCCTTCTGCCTGTCCTGCCCCGTAATGGATGTCACATAACTGAATCTGGAATCTTTATCCATGACTTTTCTCATGGAAGGCGTGAAATGTATAAGATTTCCGATATCCGGCAAGATGATCATAAGAGCAATTATTGCGCAGACAATTATCGTGAAGCCCGATGAACATCCAGTACCGTACTCTTTGAATTCGGAGTCATGACGGACAAAGAAGAACTCATCCCTGTCAAGGTAATAGCCTGTTGAGACCTCGGTCTCATCATCCCATACCTCCCGGGAAATGGTCTTTTCCTCCGTAGAGTCTTCGTATTCAAAAAACTGAGCCCTGTCGCCGGGATCTACGTCCACGTTTCCTTCCCGGGAAACAACTACCTCTGTACCCTGATCCACCAGATGGTATCCGGCTGTAGATGTACCTATGGAAGCCTTTGTGCTGACAGAGTACTCATCAAATGTCTCATCTACGCTCAGCCACGATTCAATAGAACCCTCAAGGGGACGCAGCCGGTATTCATCCCAGTGCATACCGGCTTCTGTGTTCTTGTAGGTTATACGGCCTATAACATGATATTCTTCTCCGTCAACATTTAAAATATCGCCTATGTTGAACCTCAATTTTATATCTCCCCCTTTGATAAACATCATTGTTATATATTATACATTATAATTTATAGAATGTCAAGTTTCCCGGAGTAGTATATCATAAAACAGTATAGAATGCAGACAGCCCTCCGGCGGCAAACCGGAGGGCTCTGTTCTTATGATGCAGTTCTGAATGTGATATCACCCGAAGAGGTGTCTATTTCGATCTTGTTCTTGCCGGAACCGCTTATATAGTTATCGCCCTCTTTTTTCAGAGCAATGGATGAATCAAGATCCCCGCTGGCAGTATCTATATCTGCTGTGAAGTCCGCCTTCTCGGGAAGGGTGATGCTTACATCGCCTGAAGCTGTATCTATATTGATGCTCTCAGGTACTGTTCCCCATACTGTTGTTACAGCGCCGCTTGAGGTAGATGACTTGAAGCTCTTTGCCTCAGATGCAGTGACATTTATCTTTCCGGAAGAGGAATCACAATCGATAGTTCCTGCATTCTCAGCTGTGATCGTTACACAGCCTGATGAGCAGTCAGTGCTGATGCTGTCACAGCTGCCCTTAAGAGACATCTCGAGGTCGCCGGATGATGTATCTGCCTCAAAGCTCTTTGCTGTACACTCCTTGACATGGCCATCGCCGGAGGAAACATCAACATCGATGATATCAGCAGTGATACCGTCAAAGGTGTACTCGCAGGATGAACCGTCCAGGTCAAGAGTGTTAAGCGAAGTGCCCTTGGGTATCTTTACGGAGAGTTTCTTGTCTCCGAAATCTCCGGTGTTCACTGCACCTGACTCACAGAACTGTATCCTGAGGGTATCACCATCAAGCCATGTGTGTACCTGCTGTGATTCCTTGAGTTCCTTGTCGCTTGTCTCCGTTACGCTTACCTTTGCTGAATCCTGGTACTCAACGTCAACGCTGCCGGAAGCCCAGTCTATCTCGATGCTGCTTACCTTTTCGCTGAAATCACGGCCGCCTGCTGTGTACTTGTCTGCGTTGGGATAGGTGTTTCCTACGCTGATCGCCATGCAGCTTCCGAGGCTGCCGAGCATTACCATAGCTGTTACTGCTGCTGTTATCATCTTTACTGTTTTCATTTTACGTTCCTCCTGTTGTTTCTTGTCATTCCTATGAGTGCCAGTACAGCTGCGATAGCAGCACCGGCGATAAGTACTATCCAGCATACGCTGGCATTGATATTTGTCATTGTTGTGAAGTCAAACATTAACTTCGGGAGCTCCGGCTTCATGCCAAGTATAGTCATTACCACGGCGTCTGAGAAGAAGTAGAAGACTGCTGAGAAGAGCACACAGGCCGCAGCCTTGAACCAGCCGTTCCACTTTGGCAGGCGTATCAGTGCGAACATCCCCCACATATAGGCGATCACCGGTACTGAAGTGGCTGCTGTTACACGGAAGAACTGTGCTTTGTCTTCGCTCTGTATGCCAAGCCATATCATCATAATGGCGTATGACAGTGTGTATACTCCCAGGACAGTCAGCATCTTGTTGTTGCCCAGCTTCTTTGCGACCGGCTTTGACCTTACCACGAAGGGGGTAAACACAACGGACAGTCCGAAGAGTGTGGGAAGTGCGGCTGTCAGGAACCAGCTGCCGCCGGAATGTATGCAGCATACTCCGAGCAGAGCCATAAGGCTCACTGTGAAGCTTGCTATTGTCCACAGCAGCTTGTTCTCAGGCACCATGAGCGGTACCACTATCAGTGATATGGGTATGAACATCGCTGTCAGGACTATAAAGAACCAGCTCAGTCCGGAACCTGCAGCAAGGTCTACTATCAGGCATATCAGTATTGGCAGCGTAAGCACCGCTCCTATTATGGTTCCCACAAGAGCACTGCGGCGCTTGAAGTACTTTGCCTGCGTTCCTATGACCTCGTTCCGCTCCTTTACGATAGCGTCCTCAATGTTGAAGCTGCTCATGTCTTCAAGCAGCTTTGTGCAGTCGGCACATTCTGTAAGATGCTCTTCCACGATGTCTGCGCTTGCTTTGCTGCACGCCTGATCCTTGTACAGCGGAAGCAGATCACGTATCATTTCACAGTTATATTTCATTTTTATCCATCCTTTCCTTCAGCTTTAATCTGGCACGGTGATAGGTAACTCTCGCCCAGGATTCCGTCTTCTGAAAGATAGCTCCTATCTGACTGAATGACAGTTCCCCGAATACTCTGAGTTCAAAGACCTCTCTGTACGGCTCCTCCATTGAGTGAAGCAGCATATGTATCCTGAAGGAGGTCTCCTGGTCGGTTATGCTCTGCTCGATATTGGTACCGGTATCGGCAAGGCTCTCGTCAGGCTCCCCTTCTATCTTCGACTGTTTTCTCGTCAGGTCTATGAAGGCGTTCTTTGCAATGGCGCACAGCCATGAGAAGCACTCAGATTCGCCACGGAAGGTCTGCTGAGTTGTCATTGCTTTGAAAAATGTCTCCTGAGTTATCTCCTCGGCAGCGTGCTTGTCCTTAGCAAGAGTCATCACGTAGGAATACACCTTCATGTAACAGGCTTCATACAGTTTTTCTGCGGTCTTTTTTTCCAATCATCACACCTCCTTTCCGGGCTTCTGTTGGTTAGACGGACGAAGTACGGATTCGTTACAAGAAATTTCAAAAAAATTTTCAGATTTTTCTATTTGCCTGTTTACAGGCGTTTATGAGGCAAAAAAACTTTTGCGGACAGCCGGGCTGACCGGTATCCGGTTATAGACTTTAGCACATAAAAGCGTTTGGCCGCACAGAGCGGCTCAAAACATAGTTTACAGTATAACATATTATAAGGGAAAAATCAAGCTTCACACCTCCTGTAACCTCAGCACCTCCCGCAGGTCCTGATTAATCATCAGAACTGTGGTATATTCTTTATGGTTTTCCCGCGCAACTGAACAATGCTCAAAGAAAACCGGTACTTACATGATATTGATTATGGCGAATGCTTGCAAAAGAACCGCACTATGGCTATCATTGATGCTTGCCATCGCAGTTGTCGATGATGTTGTAGGAACTATATTATGTACGTTATTATCCGTTAAAGAAAATTTGATATCAAGCAATATTCAGCAGGGGTTCCCGGATCGGTTTCCGGGAGCCCTTTATCTTTATATCATCGTTCATATAGAATAAAACTACACAAAAATCGTGAAAATCCAAGAAAAGTCCACCAAAATCTCAAAATAGTGGGTTTACCGGAAGCAAAATGTATTCTATAATATATACAGATAATGACACAAGGAGGGATCATACATGATCAGAAAACTCAGATCCGTGCTTACAGGCATGATCGCAGGAGGGATCGCATTCTCTGCATCCTTCATTTTACACGCGGGCACAGCTCCGGATCTTCTTTCATACGCAGATGATTACTACTGCCACGATACATTTGAAAGCGGTACTGATAACTGGGAGGGCCGAGGCGGCGCTTCCGTAAAAACAGGCTCAGCAGCTTATACAGGCAGCAGGGCACTCGCAGTTACCGGCAGAACAAGTTCATGGCACGGCGCACAGAAGGCTCTCGATCCATCAGTATTCAGGTCAGGTGAGGAATACAGCTTCAGTATAGCAGTCTCCGGCATGGGAAATATGATGCTTTCCCTCCAGTACAAGGACACCTCCGGCGATACCAGGTACGGACACATCGCAAACGGTGAAGCTTCCGGCGACTACATACAGCTTGCAAACCCCTCCTATACTCTCCCTGAGGGCTCCGACTACCTCCTCTACGTGGAAACGGAATCCGGCACCACAGATTTCAGTATCGATGAAGTCATCATCGCACCGTCCGGCACACAGATAGAAGGTCCCCGGCAGGTTATACCCGGTGATATCGACTTTGACGAGGCTGTGACCGTCTTTGATGTGGTACTTGCAAGAAGGGGCGCCATTGACGGTCTGACCGGGAATGCTCTCAAAGCCGGTGATGTAAATGGTGACGGCGAGATGACAGTTGCCGATCTTGTGCAGATAAGTGAGTTCGTCCTCGGTCAGAGACAGGATTTCGAGAAGGTCGTCATTGAGCAGCCGCCTACGGAACCTCCGGCAAGTGCGGAAGGGTATATGGACAGCATCCGCGACAAGATAACGGCAGACGTACCCTCTGAGGTGCTGAAGAATCCCGAAGGCAGGATAGAGCATATTACCTACTTCTCCAAAAAGGCAAACCATGATAAAGGCGCAAATGTATGGCTCCCGCCCGGATATGACGAGAACGGAAAATACCCTGTATTCTACGTCAACCACGGCTACGGCGGTGACGAGAACGCAATGGTGAACGGAATGGGTGTGCGTGAGATAGCCACGAATCTTATCAAGAGCGGTGATGCGGTACCAATGATAATCGTCTTTACCGACCAGTACACCGACCCGAACCATCCCAAGCAGACCGGCAACGGTCAGGCAGATGTACCGGGCTACGACAACTTTGTTGAGGATCTCCCGGACAGCCTTATGCCCTATATCGAATCCCATTACCCAGTAAAGACAGGACGTGAGAATACCGCTGTTGCAGGCTTCTCAATGGGTGGAAGAGAATCCATCTATATCGGCATTAAGTGCTGCGATAAGGTAGGTTATATTGGCGGAGGCGCTCCTGCTCCGGGAATATTCCCCACAAAGGATCAGTTCATGGATCATCCGGGCGTTATGAGCAAGGACGATATGCGCATAGATCCGCCCTATTCCCCTTATCTGCTGCTTATCGCAGGCGGAACCGCTGACGGAATGGTAAACGACTTCCCGAAGCAGTACAGTGATCTCTTCACGCAGCACGGCACAGATAACATCTATCTCTCCGTACCCGGCGGCGGCCATGACAGCAGTACAGTTATCCCGCTGATGTATAACTTTATAAAATATATTTTCAAGGCATGATATCACAGCAGCCTGAATAAAGCCTGAATAAAAGGAAAAGGTGAATACTTCATACGGAAGTATTCACCTTTATTTATATCTTTAAGGCTTCTCGGGCGACCATTGCCTCTTCGCTGTCTGTACCATATCCTTCATATTCATTTGCCGTCCCGGACTTTCTGTCATGTAATATCATGGCCCTTCTGTCAGCTCTTCCATATATATCCGGCCTTTACAACTGTTTCTATATGCCGGCTCGCACTTCCGAGAACTGCACGAAGCTTCTTTACATGAGTATCAACCGCCCTGTCGTAACCATCATAGTCCACGCCCCATACTGCGTCAAGTATCCTGTCTCTGCTAAGTACGATGTTCTTGTTTTCGATAAAATACATAAGAAGATCATACTCCTTAGGAGCCATGACCACTTCCCTGCCGCCTACCGTCACATACCGCCTTACAGGCTCGATCTCCAGTTCGTCAATGACTATCCTGCCGCTTTTGACGAGAAGACCATGATATCTGTTTATAAGGGCATTGACCTTTACAAGCAGGACCTTGGTGGAAAAAGGCTTTGTCACGTATTCATCGGCCCCCGCCTCATAACCGTCAACGATACTGTTTTCCTCACCAAGGGCTGTAAGAAAGATCACAGGCACATCATATTTATTTCTTATATATCTGCAGACTTCTTTGCCATCCTTTCCGGGCATCATTATATCAAGAATAATTATATCATACCTGTTTTCCGCCGCTTTCATGCAGGCAGCGTCGCCATTGTCCGCCTCGTCAACGTCAAAGCCGTTTTTGCGGAAAAACAGCGCTGTAATATCCCGAAGTGCCTTATCATCCTCGGCTAAAAGTATCCTGTATCTGTCCGCCATTTATTTCACCTTTTTCAATTCAAACCAGAACGATGTCTCGTTATTGCTGCTTACACACTTATATTTTGCCTTGTGGAGCCTCAGTATGCCTCTGTTTATTGCAAGTCCCATGCCGCTGCTCCCCATTCTGTCAGTTCTCGCCTTATCTGCCTTATAGAAGGGTTCCCATATCTTTTTTATGTCCTTTTTACTTATACACTGACCGTCATTTGTCACCATAAAAGTTATGTTTTTCTCGTTGCTGAGAAGCTTTATCTCAACCCTGCTGTCAGCATACTTTACGGCATTTGTAATAAAATTCCCGATAGCTATCCTTATCATCTTGGGATCGGCATATGCGGCATATTTTCCGCCGATCACATCAGTTATAAGCCTGACGTTAAGTCCGCGCTCACTGATGACAGGTTTTATATGTTCGTATATTTCAGCTGTTATCGTGTAGAGATCCACTTCCTCCAGCTTGATCTCATTTGTCGAATCAAGCTTTGACATATTGAGCATATTATTGATAACAGACGCCATATCATCCACTTCAGCATTCAGTTTTTCTGCGTACTCAGGTCTGTCCTCCTCGTCTATGTGTTCCCAGTTCTCTGTATAAGCCTTTACTACGGCAAGAGGTGTCTTCAGGTCGTGAGCAATGCTTCTTGTAAGGTCCTGACGCATAAGCTCGTAGCTCATACGGTTGCCGTACATTTTTCTCATCATGAGAACAACAGCTGATTCGGCTATGATCAGGGCTATAAGGCTCATAATATACTGCACGATATGATATCTGAAAGTCAGCTCCAGAGGATGGAACAAATAGCACAGGAACGCATTGTCGGTATCGGAATTTATACAGGAATGTGAGATATAGTAGGAAGTAGTGAGCTTATTCTCAACAAAGCTTACAACCTGTCCGCTGTCGATCTTCTTCTGCATTGAGTCGGCTTCACTTGATTCTGTCTTATAATAGAACGTACCGTCATCCTGATATATCTTGAACACATACCCCATGTCTGTCTTGTTGCGTACATCTGCAAGCAGCTGCTTTGACTGTTCGTTAAGACCGGCTTCGTACTTGTTTTTTGCCATTGTATAGTACTCGGCATGAAGGCTTTTGTCTCCCTGCCATTCGGATACGGGAACAGCATCATCCGGAGATGCCAGTTCGTTTTCACCTATGGTATATTCTACAGGATTATTGTAATCCGTATCAACATAGGTAAACTTTCCGCCGAATATGAAATTACTATCGCACATAGCGTCAATACTGAAAACTGTGATGATACGTCCTTCACTCTTAAACCCGGGGGTTACAGGGAAATATCTGGAATTGGGATTTTCCGGAGTATCCTTGTTTACAGAGAGTATCTCTACAAAATCCCCGGACTCAACTATTCTGCCGTCGTCGAGTTCTATCATCCCATAAAATCCGATATCATCAGCATTGTACCATGACTGTATCTCAAAGTCGGAATACGCCGCGCCGATTATATTAACGGTATCTTTACGGTTCTGTGCCGTGAATGCCGCCAGAGTATGATTCTTAGCCGCTGCCATTTTCTCGTTCATAATCTTTGTAGCCGTCACATATGTATACAGCCCCTCAAAAAGAAGGAACGCCAGAAAAAATAGAGATGTAATAATAGCTGTTAACCTGTTATAATGCTTTTTCACTTGGATACCCCCTTTCATATCTGAGTTTCTGATACCATTATAAACAAAAGATGTGTATTCTTTATGTACTGACAGATATTATTTCACAGAAACAGGAAATAAGCAGGAGCCGTGCCTGCCGATGCGATTCTCCTCACACGTTTGAGCAGGCTGTTCTGGTTGCCTGTGTCTTTGACGCTCTTTCCGTGTTGTTCCCGGCCATTCTGAGGCCCCTGTTAATACATACCTGTTTAATATGCAGTCAAATTATAACATTTATACTGTCATGTGTCAAGATATATCGGCGTATTACAGCTTCATTATCGGCAGGTACTATGTCTTGTTTGTATAGAATAAAGGACAAAACCTCTTTATACGGGATACGGGAAAGTGAAATGCCGATATTTCGGTATTTTCTCTGCTTAAGGCTATGTGAATCACTCATAAATGAGACAAAGGGACCGTCCTGCTCAGAAGTATATATAAATCAGAAGGTGCCGCAATTGCAGGCTCAATTCAGTAAGCGTATCATATCCCGCTTCTTCACACCCGTTATACAGTCCTGTATATCATAGCTCCGTCTCCGCCATATCTTGACAAACACGGTTAAATATGCTACAATAAAGCCACAATCTTGCATAGAGGTGAGTGAATATGGGTGCTTCACTATTTCCGGGCAGGTCACTATCATCAGGCGGAAGGGATAACTGCGCCTTTATGCAAAAAGAGACGTTAGAACAGCGCATCCTGCGGGGCAGCCGCGCTCTGCCGGGTGTGCTTTTTAAAATTATTTTATTTTAAGGAGTTGGTTTTATGTATGGTATTCTGAAGAGAGCACTTGCAGCGGCAATGTCAGTGTTCATGATCGGCGGGGTGATGACCTGCTATTCGCCCTTATCTGAGGAGTCGGCCATTGTTGCCGAGGCCGCGGACTGTTATGTCTTCAATAATGGTTCAGGTCTGCTTACACTGAAGGGCAATGTCAATAGATTTGTAATCTCTGACTTTGCCTATAAGGAGAATGTAAAAAAAATCGTTGCTCAAGAGGGTACAGTCATGCCGCAGAACTGTAGCAATATGTTCGGATCATATTCTAACTGCACAACAATCGATCTTTCAAATGCCGATTTAGTAGACGTACAAGATATGACCGGAATGTGCATTGGCTGTTCCTCGCTGACAACATTTAAGCTGAGCAATTTCAGCGTAGGTAATTATACAGATACGTCGTATATGTTCTCCGCCTGTTTCTCGCTGACAACACTTGATCTGAGATATCTTAACACAAGTTATGTAACAGATATGAGATATATGTTCTCCGGCTGTTCCTCGCTGACATCACTTGATCTGAGCACCTTTAAAACAAGCAACGTTACAGATATGAGTTATATGTTCTATAAATGTTCATCGCTGCTATCACTTGACTTGAAAAGCTTCAACACAAGTAACGTTACAAATATGAGGGATATGTTCTCTGGCTGCTCCTCCCTGAAAACGCTTGATCTGAGCAGTTTTAACACAAGGAATGTTTCGTATTCAAGTGATATGTTTGCAGGAACTAATAAACTGCAAAAGCTTGTGCTCGGCGCGAATTTCGGAGATATCGGAACAGCTCATTATCTGCCTAACCCAGGCTGGGCAAACGCAAACAATCCGACTGTCAGGGTAAGCGGTGACGGCGAGTATGCAGAGATCTCCAATAACGGTACCAATACCTATGTACGCTGCGGCGAGATCAAGATAAACTATCAGGACAAAGAGGTATATTATACTCCCGGTGATGAATTTGTCAGACTAAGAGTAGATGCAGAAAGCACTGACGGAGATAAACTGAAGTATATATGGTATCAGTGGTTACCGGATTCCAAAAAATGGATGGAAGTAGATGACACAGCTACCGGCCAGTACGATATGAATTTTAAATACGGTCTCGGGCGTGAAGATGACGGAACAATGGTACGCTGTGTGGTCGAATCGACCTATTTTACAAAGACTTCCGACACTATAACGCTGAGATTCAGGGATAACGGTTCTATCAGGATCACCAAGCAGCCCCCTGAGGTAGTGTATTTTGATACAGGCAGCCCGGCAAGAGTCTCGGCAATGGCGGTCGGCAGAGCAATGATATATTCATGGTATTTCAAGACTCCCGACAGAACATCATTCTTACCTGACGAGGAATTCGAAGCCGATGAATGGGCCGGAAGCTATGATTTTTACGGCACGGCAGGACCCAACGGTCTGACAGACAGATATGACGGCACTGAAATGTATGTCAGGGTACATAACAAATGGGGCGCAGAGGCAGAATCAAACCATTTCATACTGAAAAAGTATAAGGGTTCTGTTGACAGAAATGTCAGCATCAGACTGCCGAATGTCGGCGAGACATACGCTCACTATATAGCGGATTCTAAAAGTATTGTTCCGGCTGAACTGATACTGGATAAGGAAGTGTTCGGAATATACGAGCTTAATGTAAATGGCAATCACGAAATGAAAGACACGGATGTATTCAAGGCCGGCAGCAGATATGAATACTGCTTAAAGATGAGTCTGCCGGAATATGTCTCACCGGGAGATATCTATACCTTCTACGGCAGATCGCTGATCGTCAACGGCGTGGAGAATACGGGAGCAGATGTCGTATATGAGGAAGATGGCAGCTTTATTGATTACTGGACAACTCCAGTACTGGAAGGCCCTCTGGATATCAAATTCTCACACAATGTCTCACTGGAAAACGACCTGAGCATCGTTTACTATGTACCCGCAGACAAGCTCACAGGCTTCACCGATATTTCGCTGAATCTCAAAAAAGAAGTGTTTGATGAAAACGGTAAAAAGTCCTATAAGACAAGCACAATCAAGGCAGGCACTCCCACAGACAGCGGCTACGGTCCTGAGTACACATTCCGGTTCAAGGGAATAGCCGCAAAGGAAATGGGCAGCAGTGTCACAGCAACAATAACCGCTAAAAAGAATGGAAAGACCTTCACCTCCCAGGAGGATGTCTACAGCATAAAGCAGTATGCCATGAACAAGCTGAACAAGACCGGTACACCCAATTCACTGAAGACTCTGCTTGTTGATATGCTCAATTACGGAGCACAGGCACAGCAGTATTTCAAATACAATACCGGCGATCTTGTAAACAAGAGCCTTACAGCACAGCAAAAGAAGCTCGCAACGCCCTTTGACAGCATCTCTGTACCGAATCATGAAAAAATACAGACTCTCTCAGGCGCAAAGGCAAAATTCACCGGAAAGAATCTGAATCTCGGAAGCACCACTGCTATTGTATACTACATGACTTTCAACAGCGGAGTAGCAACAAGCAAGGTAAAGCTCCATCTCACATACAAGAACGTACTTGGCGAAAGCAAGACAGTGGATATCCCTTACAGCAAGTTCACAAAGGGTGATTACGCAAACGAGCTCAGGTGCGATTTCACAGGCCTTGCAGCAAAGGATTCCATGCAGGCAGTAACGGCTGTTATACAGGAAAACGGCAAGAATATCAGCGATACGCTTATCTACAGCATACCCACCTACGCCAGCAAGAAGCTTGCAAATTCCTCCACTAATGCAAATCTGAAGGATATAATCAAGTCCATGCTGGTATACTACACATCTGCAAAGAACCATTTCACATGATAACACAGAAGCGCCACATAAGTGCGGCGCACATAAAGCAGTTTATGTGATTTGAGGATAAGGTTGCGTAACATCGCAGTTACGCAGCCTTTTTCTTTTTGTCCTATTCGCTGCTGTCTGCTATTGCCGTAGCGAAGCAACATCAAATCTAAAGTGTATGAAATAGCTAAGAAATGGACTATGCCGCTGCGAAACTGGGCATAGTCCTGGGTGAACTCGAGATCATGTATCCAGACAGGATCGGCTGAGACGCCGGATATCAGCCTGATTCCATTACGCTGCGCTCCATTCCGGCAGGCTGATATCCATAGAACCTTGACATATTAAAGTATCCATTGTATACTGTAAAAATCGGAGCGGCTTTTTTTCAAGCCGCTCACATCATAACGTTTTTATCACAGTTTTTGAATTGGTTATTCTTCGGTGAAGTATATCTCTTTCATAGTATCAGGCATCTTTGTTATATGACAGTTTTCCCGCTGTGGAGTGCAATGAGTTTATCACCCATGATCTGTTTCATCATTTCAAATGCAGGAATGCCCGTGCAATGTCCACTGTAAAACACGGTATCAAGCAGTGACAGCTCTTGTGCCGTCTGAATGATGACTGCTTTCTCTTCTTCCGTATGCTCGCCCTCACGCTTCATCATGTGGAATCCCGTAATAACAAAGTCGGGATAGCTTGCAAACAATTCCTTGTATCTGTCAAGGATATTGAGTATCCCGTTATGAGCACAGCCCGACAGCAGCCAGCGTTTGCCATTCTGGGTGATAACAAGGCACTGCTCATGGCAGAAATCATCGCAGACCTTTTCTCCGTTTTTTATGCAGGACAGCTTTCTGTTTCCAGCCGGATAGCATCTTCTGCCAGTCACCCCGCTGAACAGGAACAGCTCATCATCAAGCCGCATATCGCCGTCTACAAGCTGAACATCCGGCAGTTTGAGGATATCTGTATCAATTCCGATGTAGCGTTCACCGTTATAATGCGGCTCTGCGGCTTTCTTTTGCATAATTATCTTTGCAGTATGGTTCAGCTCTGAAAAAGGCAGAATACCGCCCGAATGGTCATAATGACCATGACTCAGGATTACAGTGTCAACAGCAGACAGGTCAATGTTCAGCACTTCCGCATTCTTTACAACTGCATCCGTCTGCCCCGTGTCGAGCAGGAGTTTATGCTTTTCAGTCTCAATATAGAGCGAAAGGCCGTGCTCTGCGGTGCATTTCTCGTTTCCTACGGTGTTCTCAACTAATGCTATTATCTTCATCAGTGTTTACCGCAGCTATAACTGCCGCAGGAATGACCTTCGCCGTGTTCATGATGATGATCGCAGGTCGGGTTCTCATTCTGCACAAGTGTCTGTGTAAGGAAAGCCTTTACAGCTTCATCAGCACTGCCCGTATTTCCGCCGTAAAGTGTGATGCCTGCCTCCTGCATAGCCATCTGTGCTCCTCCGCCGATACCTCCGCAGATAAGAACGTCAGCCTGAGCGTTTTTCAGGAATCCCGCAAGCGCACCATGCCCTGCGCCCATTGTTCCGACTACCTGCTCGTTGATGATCTTGCCGTCAGCAACGTCATAGAGCTTAAACTGCTCTGTTCTGCCGAAATGCTGAAAGATCTGTCCGTTTTCATAGGTTACTG
>CAMKMD010000007.1 GCA_946413815.1 uncultured Ruminococcus sp. | reverse complement strand
TCCCGGAATAACACTTTTATCTTGACAATCGAATGATCATGTGCTAATATGCAGATAAGACCGACTGCTTTCACAATCGGTCTCATCATACACTTTTCTATTGCACTATTTTGCGTTTACACAGAATTTGGGATTGACTCCTAACGTTTTATTCTGCATCATGCTACCTCCCGTGTCTAATTAACTCCAATTTACTACATGGAGTTTTTTGGAGTTTTTTGGAATGTCCAATTTACTCCATCAAGTTTCTTGGAGTTTATTATACATCATTGGACAACGAGAGGGAAGACGCGGGATATTTTACTCTTACTAAATTACGGCTCTCGGACTATCTGTTCCCGCCGAAGAGGGATCTCAGCGCCGCGACCAGTTCATCGGAGCAGCCGTCGGCCACTATCCGGATATCTTCCTCAGTCGGAGGCACAAGTCCCTCTGGAGTAGTTACTATCTTAGCCGTCATGAGGGCTTTGCCCTTGTCATCGCAGCCCTCAAATAAGACATCGTGGTACATCTCTGAACTCTCCTTGTCAAAGCGCAGTTCGGAGCAGATGAATTTATCTATGGTAAAGCCCTTTTCGGCGTAGTAGGAATACAGTCCCTCGTTGATGCTGTCTTTTTTCTCATCGATGAACCAGCTGGTCATCAGGAAGGTCTTCCGGTCAGGGAATTTCTCGAAGTATTCCTTGTTGTACTTCTTGAAGAGCACATCAGCCATTCCGTCGGGGAAGAATTTCGGGCTGTTTACAAATCTGATGACATCTCCGAAATCACTGACATCGTAATCATCTCCGGTATTCTGATAGGCTGTGGTACAGATGTACTTGCCGTCATAGCTCTTTAAGAAGTTCAGCTCAAGGGAGGTGCCGTCCTTGTATCTGATGGTAGCGGTATTCACGATGGCGCAGGATGGCTGTGCTATTTCACTGCTCGTTACGAACTCTCTGTAGTACTGTCCGAAGGAGTATACATGGCTCACTTCTCTGCCCTTCATATATTTCTCGAAGGCTTCGTTCAGGGATATAATGTTCTGATTCTTTATTTCGTCATAGTTCCTGAGCACGTTGAAGTTTGCGTCTACAGCGGCTTCATCTGAGATAGTCGCAGCATAAGCCTCCATATCGCCGTCAGCAATGAGCTTTGCTATCCTGTAGGTCTCGAATGACTGTATCATGGTGTCGAAGCTGATAAGGCCTTCCATGTGTGTTATCTGTCCGAAGCTCAGGACACCCAGTCCTCCTATCACAGCCAGGAGAATGACAGACAGCAGGGCTATTTTCAGCTTGCTGCGTTTCATCTTCTTTTTTACCTTGCGGAAGACCTTGCTCTCGTCGGGAACACTGGCCTTTTTCTCAGGAGTGTTGTCCATATCCTCCAGCAGCCTGCGGCAGTTCTCGCAGTCTTCAAGGTGCTCCCTTACCATAGCCGCTGTGTCTTCACTGCAAAGGCACTCTTTGTACAGAGGTATCAGGTCTTCTATTATACTGCATTTAGTATTCATATTTCTTCCTCCTTTGTCATAAGTGTGATTATCTTCTTCTTTGCTCTGAAAAAAGTCGTTCTTGCCCAGTTCTCACTGTTTCCGAAGATATCGCCTATCTCCCGGAAGCTGAGTTCTGCGAAGACCCTGAGGGTGAATACTTCCTTGTAGGGCTCGTCAAGACAGTGCAGCAGACGGTGGATACTGAGAGCGCTCTCCTTGTCCGTCAGCTTATCCACGAAGGATGCGCCGTCGGTGAATTCCTGTTCTGTCTCGTCTGCAGATATGTTCTTGTTTTCGGCTTTTTTCAGTGAATCAAGATACAGGTTCCGGGCGATGGTAAACAGATATGTCTTGATGGAGCATTCGCCCTTGAACCTGTCGATATTCTCTATGGCTCTGAGCATGGTCTCCTGCATGATATCCATGGCATCAGCTTCATTCCTGCATATATTCAGGATGAAGCGATACAGGTCGGCTGAATACAGCCGGTAGATCTCATCGAATTCCTTATCCATATCTGTTTTCACCGCCTTTCAAATACTTTGACGAATGAGTTCTGCTTTCGTTACAGGTTTCGGAAATAATATTTCCGGTAATTGTATCTGCCGGATATCCGGCAGACGAACGGTGCCGCTGACCTGTCTGCACCGTGGGAGTATACCTGTTTTTTATTATATATCAGGTTAGGCAAAAAGGCAAGCTGTATGATACCTGTAAGTACAAAAAGAGCCCGATCGTTTCCGATCGGGCAATTGTTAGGAGGTATATTTTATGATTTTGTATCTATGGGGTGGAGTGAGGAGCAGGCTGGCGGGTGCACAGGCCTTTCTTTCATGACCCTTTTTCTCTGTGGATCATTCATTCATTGTTACAATGACAGCCTTTCAGTTTCCATCCTGCCTTCCTTTTCTCTGATTATATTATAGCACACTTTCACAAAAAAATCAAGTGTTTTGTGAGAAAAATAATTGATTTTTTGATAGTATGAGTATCATTTTTGATACCATCTGTATTAAGAAGAAAGAATTCTACAGTTAAGCAAGGGCAGGAACAGTTGGGAAACATCGGGGACGGCAGGAATGAACGTGCCGGAAAATGACCTGAGATATGCAAATAATACAAAAATAGCTCTTGACAAACAGCGTTTCATGTGCTATAATAAAACCGTAGTCAATATATATGACTACGGGTATAATCTTTTTGAACATAAACACACAGGTGTTTATCAGGCAGTCGAAGCAGGGGCTACGGCAGTCGGTCACTTCAGATGAAGTAGCCGTGGTCTCTGCACTGCCGTCCAGAATATAAAATAATACCTCGAAGAGATGATCGGATAGTTCCGGTCTTTTTTACTCTTCGAGGGTTTGTTTTTTCAGGGTTCAGCTTTCGTTACCGCCGCGATCCCAGCGAAAGGTTCTTTTGCAGTTCATATTCAGCACAGCGTACCGAATAATGTCAGTTTCACTGTACAGGTCTGTTCACGATTCCTACAAACAGCGGGAGACCTGTCTCGCTCATTATTTCGAATACGAAGGGGCGGTCGAGGACAAAGTCGATATGATCTTCCGGTTCGGCTGCACCGCCGGCGTACACCATTGCTGTCAGAGAAGCCGCTTTGCAGCCTTCCTCGTCTATAAGTACCCTTGTGTCCTGTCTTGCTTCCGAGAGAGCGATGCCGTCAGAGTTTTCGGACAGGGGAGTGAAATCAGCCTTGTCAGAGCTGAATATATCCCTTACGCCAAGACTTTCAAGGCCTTCTTTAAGGTCGATATCCGACGATACATCGAACTTCGGAACAGAAAGGCTTACTGAAGCTAATTTGCTGCTGGAATATAAACCGTTATTCATCAGGTAGTCTATGACTTCCCCGTCGTTTATCAGTTCCTCAGGAGATATGCCCTCATCGGGAAGCAGAAGGCGCATCTGTCCGTTGTTTTCAAGCGGCAGGGAGACAGCGCCGAAGCTGCTGCCCCAGAAATAAGTGGTGAGCCTTTCAGCATTCATGAACTCACACTGTATATCCCCGTCAGAGGCGTGGAAGGAGGCTGGGGCAGTCATTTCCTTGTTGAACTGATCCCGCCATTTGCCGCTGTAATTCACGGTGGAAGCAAGAGTGAGAGTCATCTGCGGATCCATTTTCAGGTGGGAGATATAGTCGGTCAGCAGGCCGTCCGTTGAGTTGTTCATCCAGTTCTGCATCATGGTGCTGTAGAACTCATCGGCCGGGTCGCCGTGATAAATACTGGAGTAGTAGTTCTTCGCCGTTGTTCTGACTGTATCCATATTACAGGGGTAACTGTCATTTAGCCACAGGGAGGAGGCAAGCACGCATCTGGCCATGCCGTCATCCGTATAATTTGCCTCCCATATTGAGTTTGCGCGGGAACGCAGGGTCTGGATATCGTCCTGACAGAGCAGGTCAAGTATCTGCTTTCTGGTAGTTCCGTCGGTTATCTCCGCAGACATTCCGAGCGCCATGTAGAGGCTGAGGGGGGAATAGACTCTGTTATCGCTGCCGGCATCTGTCAGAAAGACCTTTGTGCTGTTTTCAAAGAAGGTGTCAAAACCATTCATGTAGTCTGCCGGCTGGTCTCTCAGCTTCATTCTGGCCTCATGCCACTTCTTATATGCTATATCGTTGCCGTCTTCGGGATAATGCGGCATATCCGGATAGGCCGCCAGCGCGAGGCAGTAGATGTCTCTGTCCGGCTGAGCAGCAGTCGGAGCGGTGGTTACCTGAGACGGGGCGGGAGGAGTGAGAGGAGCGTTTCCTTTCGGGAGAAGGACTGCACAGCCGATGGCTGCCGCTGCACATACTCCGCCGAGAGTTATCCATTTCAGGTGACTCTTCTTCTTTTCCTCAGTGATATCGGGAACGAGCTTTTCATCGGCGTCGCCTATCACATCAAGCAGTATATCGTTGTTCTTCATACACCTATACCCTCCTTTTCAAGGCAGTCTCTGAGCTTTTTACGTACACGCTGCAATATCATTTTCACTGCGCCCTCGGAAAGAGCTTTCCGTACTGCTATCTCCTTTACGGGCATCATGTACCAGTAGCGCAGGAGGAAGACATCCCTGTTTTTCTCGGGGAGAGCGCCGAGAAAGCTGTTAAGAAGCTCTCTGAGGGCGAGCCTGTCATCTATGGGGGATGACTCTCCGATGCACTCGGCCAGTTCCTCAAGGCACAGCGCTGTCTGTCCGCCGCCGTATTTCTGTGAACGGCCGCGGCGGTATCTGTCTATAGCGAGATTACGGGTTATCCTGCCGAAGAACAGCGCCAGCCTGGAGGGCCTGTCAGGGGGCATGATGTTCCAGGCGCGGAACCAGGTATCGCTGACACATTCCTCTGTGTCCTCGACCGAGTGCAGGATGTTGTCTGCAATGCTGCTGCAATAGCCGCCGTATTTCATCTCGCTCTCTCTTATGGCTGATTCATCCCTCTGCCAGTAGAGTTCTATGATATTATCATCTTCCATGGTGCACCTCCTTGATACCCCTTCTGTTATATAAGACGAAAAAAGAAGGGGGAAGGTAACGGTCTTCCTGAAAAATCACCCCTCCGGGTCTGCGACGAGCCTCTCCTTATAATGCCTGCGGCAGAGCGCAGTATAGCTCTCGTTTCCGCCGAGCTGCACCTGCTCGCCCTCTGTTACCATTTCACCGTCCTGAAGCCTTGCGTTGAAGTGAGCACGTTTGCCGCACCAGCAGATGGTCTTTATCTGCTCTATGTCGTCTGCGAGCTCCATCAGGCGCTTTGCACCGGGGAAGAGCTGTGTGCGGAAGTCTGTACGGATGCCGTAGCAAATGACGGTGATGCCGTATATGTCTGCAAGGTCGCTGAGACGGTCTATCATCTCCGGGGAAAGAAACTGTGCCTCGTCCACGATGACAGCGTCGTAGTGTTCTCCGTTGTAGCTTTCAAGAAAGTCCTCTGCATACTCACATGGCTCTGCAAGGCCTATGCGGGACTTTATCATCCTCTCGCCGTCCCTGTCCTCGCAGCGGGGCTTGAGGAGAGCGACTTTCTTGTTCTTCTCCTGATAATTGTATCTTACCATCAGCGCATTGGCGGTCTTGGAGCTGCCCATTGCACCGTAGCGGAATATAAGTTTGGCCATGAAACTGTTCTCCTTTAAAGCGTTTCGTTTCTGTAACTGTCACCTGCGGTATCATTCATACCGCACGTTTCCTGACCTCCTCGGCCAGCGTAAGGTGCATTTTCACTTCTCCCGCCGAAGAGCTGCTTCTGAGCTTAATCATCCCGTTGTACTCCTCTTCGGCAGCCGCTTTGTCCTTGCGGTACAGGAGCTGATAGGCGTACATGATGAGACGCTTGTCTATCTGTCTTGCCTTGGCGACTGCGAGATATTTCTGTAATTCATCGGTATATACCTTCTCTATGGAAGCGGCGTCCGCATTCCTCATTAGCATACACAGCAGCAGGAAGGCGGCGGCTTCAAGTTGGAAGATGTCTATAAGCTTTTTATCGTCCGGTGTTGAGTTTCTGAGGAGCTCCTCGGCCTCAGCAAATTTCCTGCAGTCAATAAGGTAGTAGGCACGCATGATGCGGGACACATACGCGTATTCCCCCTCCTCCTGACAGGTGTAGTATTTTTCGGGCAGCTCTGACGGAGAATGCTCCGGCCGGCCTGTTATGCGGAGGGAATTATAGAGAGTCAGCCTGTCTGCAGGGCTCCTGCGGATGACCATCATGTTGTAGCCGTCATTTGCAGCGATTGTCTTTGAAGGTATGAGATTGATAAGAGCCTGTGCAGCACTGACGATGGCAAGCAGAAAAAAGAAGGCCTTTACATACCTGTTATCGACTGCAAGGCCGATGGGTAGAGATATAAGCGCTGTCAGGAGATTGAAGAGGCCGCCGCCGAAATAGTAAAGGGCGACAGGCACAGCCTCGGGGGTATCACTTTCAGGCGGCAGCATGATGCATTGACCGGCGGTGCCCTGGATGTTGCCGGAATTGCGGAACCTCAGTCTGCCGTTTTCCTTTGTGACAGAAAAGGGACCGATGCGGTAGGTCACGAAAGTGTAGCCTGTGAGCCTGCCCATGATGAGATGTCCTAACTCGTGGATGACGGTTGATAACTCGTATATGAGAACGACCGCGATGATTATTATGACTGCTCCAAGTAGTTTCATTGTTTCTTTCCTCCGGGTTGTCAGTGTGTTCTATATCCATATTATACAACAACGGCGGGGAAAAAGCAAGAACGGGGCATATCCTTTACTGCGTTCCGGCGGGAAGGGGCCTGTGAAAGAAAAACAGCAGCCTCAGGGCTGCTGTTTCTGAATTTCAACGAGCAGGGTGCACTGCTGTTCATTACACAGGCACATGGAATGCTCAGTCTATCCTTTCAAGTATGAGCTTTATGTGGGTATGCTCCTTAAGCTCAAATCCGAAGTCCTTGCGTATCTGCCATGAAGTGTAGGGGAGAGTGAAAAGATCCTTGTAGACAAGCCTGTAGGAAGAGGGGATTCTTTCCATCAGATCCTCTGTGAACACAGGGAAGTAGTTTTCATGCACCTCTCTGTCCCAGTTCTGTGTATACTTGTATTTCAGCAGGAAATGAACGAGCTGGGACTGGGTTTCGATCTTTCCCCAGACGTTTTCAAAGCTTTCCAGCCATTCTGAGCAGGCGCTCTTTCTTATGGCTGCGAGCTGCTCTGCATTCACCGGAGTATTCTCCTTCTTTGAGAACATCATATCACGTATAGTAACATATCTGAAGCCGCTGCCGAATACCCTGTTCCAGAAGAGGTCTATGTCTTCAGGACTGCCGTAGGAGTATACTTCATGTATGGTGCTTGATATGTTGATCAGGCTTTCACCGAAGGGTATTTTTATTCTATCCCAGTTATCGTAGAAGCCGGCATCAGTGACATTTCTGCGTGCGGCCTCTATCATCTCGGGGCTTATGTCATAGCCGATGTATTCATAATCAGGGAACATGGACTTCATGGCCTTGATAAGCTCTCCGTTTGCACAGCCGAAATCAAGGATATATCTGAAGGGCTCGAATACCTTATCAATAAAGAACATTTTATCCAGTATCGATCTCTGCATCCTCGTCAGGTAGATATCCAGATCGGATATGCGGTTCATATCAGTATCCATTTGTTTTTCCTCCTCTTATCATTTGGGTTTCATTCAGGATGGCGCACCCTGAATGCTGTTATATCAATTATACCATTTCCGGAGGGCGTTGTAAAGAGCCTCCATTTTCCGTACCGCTGACATTTTATATTATGCTCTGATGTCAGAAAGGGATTGTAAAATGTGTTCATCTATGATATAATGAATGCAGAGCATTAGCTATACAATACTGTTTCAAATACAATACGGAGGTAGAAAAGATATGAAACTATCGTTTGAAAAGGGATTTTTCGCACCGCTCCCGGTGCTTATCATCGGTACTTACGATGCTGACGGCACCCCCAATGCCATGAATGCGGCATGGGGCGGTCAGGTCGGAATGACTCAGCTCTCTTTAAGCCTTTCACCCTCACATAAGACTACTGAGAATATCAGGCTGAACAGGGAATTCACAGTGGCCTATGCAACGGCAGATCAGATAGCAGCCTGCGACTATGTGGGCATAGTATCAGGAAACAAGACTGCGGACAAGCTGGAGAGGTGCGGCCTTACGGTAACCAGGTCGGATAAGGTCAATGCGCCCGTCATCGATCAGCTGCCTGTGACTATTGAGTGCAGGGTAATTGATATTCAGGAGGAATTCGGCGAGACAAGAGTTGTTGCGGAGATCGTGGGCCTCAAGGCTGATGAAAGCGTTCTCACAGACGGCAAGGTGGATTACAGCAAGGCCGGATTTGTTATCTATGATACGGCGGTCAAGTGCTACAGGACAGTCGGCGGCAGTGTTGCCGCTGCACGAAGCGCAGGAAAGAAGTTTGAGTGAAAGCTGCGGGCATTCCGCAGCTGAGTACGGAACGAATATAGAGAGTGAGGATGAGTATGGAAAGCATAGAGGAAATGCAGGCAGGATTCCTGGAGATCCAGAATGACCTGAGGCAGAAGATAAGGTGCAGTGACAGCACCGATATCTCTGCGGCTGAGACGGTGGCAGGCGTTGATCTTGCATACTGGAAGGACGAAAACGGTGATGAGCAGGCTGTCTGCTGTATCGTTGTCATTGATATAAAAACCCGGAAGGTCATAGAAAAGAAGCATTACAGCGGCAGGATAGAGGTGCCGTATATGCCCGGATTCCTGGCCTTCCGTGAGCTTCCGCTCGTTCTTGAAACTGTTAAGCTGCTGGAGCACAGACCTGATGTCTATGTCTTTGACGGAAACGGATATCTCCACCCGCGGCATATGGGTATCGCTTCTCACGCTTCTTTCTATCTCGATGCACCGACTATCGGTGTGGCGAAGACCTATTTCCGGGTGGATAAGAAAACGGATTATACTGATCCGGATACATCGGCCGGAAGCTATACGGATATCGTTATCGACGGCGAAGTCTACGGAAGGACTCTGCGCACGCATGACGGCGTGAAGCCGGTATTTGTATCAGTGGGAAATAATATCTCCCTTGATACCGCAACGGACTTTATCATGTCCCTTGTCGGAAAGGAGAGCCATATACCCCTGCCTACAAGAGAGGCCGATCTTGAGACCCATGTCATGAGAAGGGAGATCACCGGCACCGGTGAGGAATAAAACCAAAGCCTGCGGGACTGATAACATCAGAAGCCGCAGGCTTTTTTCTGTTTCAGAATCTGTCACGGTGGATCCGCTCCGAGAGGTCGATATCCTTCTGCCTTACCGGTTCAAGGCCTGCCTTTGGCCGGCCGATGCCTATGAGGCAGGGCATTAGGTATTCATCGGGAAAGCCGAGGACCTTCCTCGCGTGCTCACCCTCGCTGCCGAGAGGTATCCTGAGACTGCATCCGAGTCCCTCAGCTGCGGCGGCAAGGAAGAGATTCTCAATGCTGCACCATATGGAGGCAAAGCCGTTGAGATGGGAGAGATTATCTGGGTGAAGGATATCGGTCTTCTGCCTGAGGAGGGGAACTATGATCGCCGCGGCATCGTACAGCATACGGTACTGCTTCGGAACGGCGCTGCGGTAGCATTCCTGCTGTACGGGATCACTGAGATCCCAGTCCCTGATAAGTGCATCCATATCCTCGTCTGATACAGATGAGGGAATGATATCAATAAGCTTGGCGGCGACCTTTCTATCCGTGATGACTATGTAGTGCCAGTCCCTCATGTGATCGTTGGTGGGCGCTCTGAAGGCGGCGGAGATCAGTCTTCCGATCACATCATCGGGTATCGGTCCGGCTTCAAATTCACGCACTGTTCTTCGGGTGTTTATTGCTTCGTACAGGTCCATTGCGGCATTCTCCTTTTGCAGTATTCATTAGTATGATTATAGCATTTTCCCTGACGTTTGTAAATATCAGACAGAAAAATGAAAGCCTGACAGGGCGGAAAACATCGTAAAGTTCACCATACACCGGAGCGTTACTCAGGACGGTGAGCAGTCTCAGAAAAAGCCTTGACCTTTCCGCATGGATGTCATATACTATAATTAAGAAAGTGTACGTGACAACTGCGGAGGATCTTAAAAATTTTTTTCTTTTCCCACTAAGACATTCTGAAAGATCTTCCGTCTAACATTGTGAAAGGCGAAATTTTCGGAAAGGAGCCTTGAATATGGATAATGGTTCAAGTAGCTACGACCGTTATCTTGCCGGTGATGATGCGGCTTTGGGCGAGATCATCCATGAATACAGAGATGGGCTTATTGCTTTTCTGAACGGTTATACCAAAGACATTTTTGAAGCGGAGGAGCTCGTTGTAGAGACCTTTTTCAGGCTTGCCTACAAGAAGCCTGAGTTTTCGGGGAAATGCTCATTCAGGACCTGGATCTATCAGATCGCCAGAAACCTTGCGATAGATGAGTACAGGAAGAGGAAAAACGTCCGGTTCGTTTCGACGGACGATTGCTGGGATATTTCCGACGGCGTTGACATCGAGGTGGACTATCTTAAGGAAGAACGCAAGAAGGTCATACATAAGCTTATCCGGAAACTGAAGGAAGAGTACCGTCAGGTGATATGGCTGATATACATCGAAGGATTTTCAAATACCGAAACTGCACTTATCATGCACAAAAACAGCCGGCAGATAACTAATTTGCTGTATCAGGCAAAAAAAGCTCTGAAGAAAGAGCTGGAAAAGGAGGGGATAACAAATGTTGGATTATGATGAGATGCTTCAGCTCGTGCTGAAAATGCGTGATGAAGCACTGGAAAAGGACAGACGAAGAAAGATGCTGCTTAAAAGAAGTGCGGCAGCAGCACTCTCTGCCTGTGCAGCCGGTGCGGTCATTGTCATAACTCATAACAACAAGGCGCCTCTTGATCCTCATAACGGAAACGGTACTGTGTTCCCTGACAGCACTGCAGCCACAGAGGTTCTCCCTGAAGAGAGCACCGATACAGTCTCCTCCGCATCAAAGGATACAGCGAAAACTACTGCTGCCGGCAAAAATGACAGCAGCCCCCATGATACTGTTACCTCCGCAGCGGCAGACGTAAAGTCCCATGTGACCTCTCTGCCGGCAGCGGTGACTGGCAGTAAAAGTCAGCAGACACCTGCGGCTGTCCTGAATACCGTCACCACCGGGGCAAGTGCAGCTGTGACCGCTCCTGCGCAGACAGCGGACGCAGCAGTGCCTGCCGTAACTACTATCGTATATGATACAGAAAGGAGTTTTGACATGAAAAAACTTGCGACCTTTATGGCTTCTCTTGCAATAGCATCGAATGCAGCTGCCGTGCCGGGAAGCGCTGCTGATACTGCACCGGCAAGAACTGATGTTACTGCAGAAGATCTTGCTGTCTTTGAAGAGATGGACAACGGCACACTTGATACTGATGTGAATATGGATGGTGTATTCGATATCAGGGATCCCTATGATCTGTTCGCCTATGATTACGGTGTTGAGCTCGATCAGGCTGTGGCTGACAATATAGCAGCCAATGCTGATTTCAACGGCAGCGGATCTGTAGGCAGCGATGACAGCCGTCTCCTGCTGAAATACTTCCTTGAAAAGGGTATGTTCAGGAAAGAGTATCTTTATACTGAAGCATACGAGTCTTTTGAAAAGCCCTGGATCAGAAAGGGCAGCCCCATATACGGAAGCCTTTACCCGGAGGCTGAGAAAGAGCTGAATTCCGAGGATTTTGACAAGGGCGCATATACTCCGGAGGAACTGGAAGAGCTGTTTGCAAAGGCAGAAGAGCAGGTAATTATAGGCTATGAAGAGATCAGGGATAATTTCTCGGATATCTTCAGGGGATACATCAGATCATTCATTAAAGAGCGCGGTTCCGCTGCAGTGGTAACTGATTTTATGGAAAACGGTTTCATAGATCTTGATATCGACGGCAGCGGCAGCATTACCTTTGAGGATGTCAACACATACTGGTATTTCATTCCTCAGAAACAGATCAGTGACCACATCAACAAGAGTAATCAGTGGATATACGATATGCTCCCGTATGATTCAGATCCTGAAGGACTTCTCGAACTAAGGTCGCCCGATTTTGTTACTTCTATACCCGATGATCAGTGGGAAAAGTGCGAAGCAGTCTATAAGCTCATGGTTACTGGTCTGGGATTTGAGGATTCCGAGCGGGGAGTATTCCAGTACGTAGCAGAGAGGACATCGGATCCTGATGAAAAGTATTACGACTGTGATTACTACGACAGTATCCTCGAGGGCTCCGGATCTGCATTGCTCGGTTTAGAAGTGAAGAATTACTACGATGTACACTATCCTCTGAGCGAGAAGATGACCATAACTGATCATGAGGAGTACAGCAGGCTTCTGAACGAGTACTGCAACAAGGTCAATGCCGGAAAGCTGACGCCTGCCGATGCAAACGGTGACGGTAAACTGAGCTTCACGGATATCCTTGCAACGGAGCTCTACATATCCGACAATATAAGCCGGATAGGCAGAGAGGATTCAGCACTCCCCGGTAGTGTATGGGATTTCTTCGATAAAGAGCTTGACCTCAATAATAACGGTACATCCGGTGAGCGTACCGATCTTGATCTCTACAAAATGATGATCTATGTCTATGTTGACAGCATATCCGAGACCGAGGAGATACCGGTTTACGATGCTGCCGAATTCCAGAGATACATGAAGAACTACATCAGTGAACTCAGAACTGCGAAGGAGAATCCTCCTGTTGATTCTCCCGTTGTGACAGCGGCGGGCATCAGCATTCAGGACGAAAACGCCGTATCAGAGCGCATCGGTGATGCTAACTGCGACGGAAAGCTCGATATCGCTGACGCTGTTTCAGTTCTCCAGTATATCTCCAATTCTTCCAAGTACCCGCTTTCTGATCGGGGCAGGGCAAATGCTGATATCGACGGAACCGCCGGCATTACAGGAAGCGATGTTACCGCCATCCAGAAGCTCGATGCCGGTATAGAATAAGCTGTTCTTTATAATACCTTCAATACAGAGCCTCCTCCGGAAGCAGTCCGGGGGAGGCTTCTTTTACGTCAGGCTGACAGGATGATATGGGTTTTCATTATGAAGAAAATAACGGCACTCCGCGCTGAAGCAGAGTGCCGTGTTTTTCATATATTGATCTCGCTGCCGCCCCATTCAACTACTGTGAAGCCCTTTCTTTCAAAGGTCTCAAGCTGCTGCGGCTCTGTCTCCGCAGCCTCGTCAAGAGGTATGTAAGTCATGAAGATGCGGAGGAGGCTGTCAGGGGCAGGTGTGATGTTCAGTTTTGCAGAATCCGTATAGGCCTCGCCCTGGAAGGCAATGAGGTTATACGCATTGTGCTCCATTCTCGGGAGCCAGTACACCATGAATTCGTTCATCTCGTTCTCGGTAAGTCCCATATAGGTGAGCTTTTCCCTGAGGAAGGACTCAGTGTCGGCGCCTGCGATACAGAAGCCCTTTGAGAAATCAAAGCTGGTGGTGCAGTCGGAGCTGTCCCAGAAAAGTGATTTGTGGTGGGTGCCGTCTGCCTTGTTGAGAAGCGAGCCGTCCGGGGAGGCTGTAACGTCCCAGCCGCCGTTGTATCTCGGGTAGGTGGTGTAGAGCTTTGACTCAGTCAGTTCAAGCTCCACATGGACGTCTGTCTCCTTCTCGGGATAGAGGTAGATAACGGGCTTGTCTATCATTTCTCTTTCAAACATTACGTTCAGGCGGCCGTCTGCCGTAAATACCTTCACCCAGCCGTATGTGCTGCCGTGCTTGGCGTATACCCAGTCGCGGACGCCTTCAATTTCGCCGACTTCGTTGAGGCCTTCGCCCTCGGGAACTGCTTCCAATACTCTGTATTCCTCACCGGGGCCTGCATAGATGCACCTGTCATCGCCGATTATCTCAAAGCCGTTCTGAGCTGTGTATCTTCTTTCCGGCTCTACCACCATGACCTCATTGACGAGCTTCTTCTGCATCCTGCAGAAGTCGAATACATCAAGGACGCAGTCTCGGTTAAGGTCTGCCGCCTGCCAGTTGTTCAGCTCTGCATCCTTTGAACCCAGGAGCCACTGTCTGAGTGCCACCGCATCTGCGATACCGAAGCTGCCGTCGCCGTTTGCATCACCGTTGGCTCTCAGCTTCAGACGCACGGTAACACGGACTTCGTATGAATCCTCGCCGGTCTTCTCGAATAAGGGGACGCCCTCTGCCTGTACATACCAGCCTTCCGGGGTTTCTATGTTAAAGCTGTAGCTGTGATTAGGCTCGTATGCCCGGATATCGTCTGCTGTGCAGGGATTTTCACTGACACCGTAGATCTCGGCAGTATAATTGTCTCCGCCACCGATGTTTTTCTGGATATAGCAGTTCTGATCTTTCGGTATGGAGATAAGCTCACCTGTGTCAGCATCTGTCAGAGTGAAGATCGTGTTTCCGGCTCTGTAGGGGTTATGATCCTCAATGACGGTGCAGTTGTCCTTTATCTCATAGTCGCCTTCTTCAGCTGAGATCATATGAAATATCTCGTTTGGTTCCTCAGTCACACCGGGACATGGCTGCCATATTCCATGGACAGGGCCGTCAGCTGCGCCCTTGTAAACTACGATGTAGTTGGGAATATCACCTGAAACAATACCCTCAAAATAGGGGCAGGGTGCCTGCATGAACTCCTCCAGCTTTCCTTCGCCCTCCTGCGTCAGTTCCACATCAGCGCCCTTCGCTGTGTTGTATTCTGAGCAGTAGGCAAGATATGCGCCGTGGACAGAAGGCCCCCAGCGGTGTTTAACTTCAAAGTTCCGGAACTCGTCCAGACAGTCGGGCAGCCAGCTGTAGATATCGGTCTCAACGGTAGTGCCGTCCTTGTTCTCAAAGGTGAATTCATCGGTGGTCACCCATTCGTCATCCTTCTTTTCGGACAGGGTGACAGTAAGGTCATAGCCCTCAATCACGTGGTACATACCCACCTCAAAGGCGTACGGCCCCACCTTTTCGGCATATTCTTTCAAGAGGTCGTAGTCGTGGGGGTATATGTTGTAAGTGTCGCAGCATTCATGAAAGGCTTCTATAGAACCGGGGTGATTGGAATCGGGCTCTCCCGGGATCTTCATTTCGTAGACCCTCGGGACTATGCCGTCAGGCGTATTGACGTCTCTCATGGTGCCGCCTGTAGCTACAGCGTAGTTCTCCGTCTTGCCCCTGAGTATCGGCCTGAGGACGCAGATGTAGTCATCTGCGACCCAGGTCTTGCCGTGGGAGTTGTAGAACTGGATAGCCTCCGCATAGCTTGTTGGCGTCCATTCGGGCAGGCGTCCGATCATTGAATCGTATTTATCGTCTGTCTCTGCCGCCTGTACGGGCAGCACTGATGCTGCTGAAGTGAGCATCGCACCTGTTATCAGTAATATAAGCATTCTTTTTTTCATATCAGTTCCTCCGTCAAAAAATAAAGTGTCATAGGGTGAATAGTCCTCGTATCTTCATTATATAATATTCTCTTTACCAGTGTCAACGAGAAAACGGTAAGTTGCGTTTCTGATGGGGTAAGTTGCATCAGGAGAGGATAAGATACAGGGAACATGATGGCTGAAATGAATAATTATGAAACACTTGACAATTTTATGCCATTATGATACAATACTCAGTGGAAGAAATTCCGGGAATAATTTATGGAGGTATTGTATTATGAAAAGGTTTTTCGCATTCATTGCTGCAGCAGCAATGCTTTCACTGACCGCCTGCGGGGCTGCCGACAGCAGCTCAGACACAGAAACGGCAAGTCAGACAGAAGAAGAGACTATAGCAGAGGAAGCTATTGAATGGACGGAGCCTCCCACAGAGCCGGCTACTATCATGGAACTGCCGGAGCATGAGGGTGCAAATGTAGTCAAGGTCGTTGCGGGAAGCACCTTTACCGGTGCGCTCACAGACAACGGCAGCCTTTATATGTGGGGAGCAAACGGTTACGGACAGTGCGGAGACGGTACAGGCGAACATATTATGGAGCCTAAGAAGATACTTGAGCACGTAAAGGATTTCGCCCTTTCAAAGGAGGATTCACACGGCGGCGCTATCATGGAGGACGGTTCGCTGTATATGTGGGGCTTCAATTATGACAGTCAGGTCGGCAATCACTCAAAGGAGAATCAGCTTGAACCCTTAAAGGTGATGGACAACGTAAGCAGGATCTCCTTTGACGGTGAGCGCAGCGCTGCAGTCACAGAGGACGGAAAGCTCTATATGTGGGGCGATAACGATGACGATAGTCTTTATGCGCTCAGACTTATATACACAGAATCATTCCCGAGAGCTTATGAGCCGACTCTGGTAATGGAAGATGTCAGGGATGTTGCGCTCGGTTATGACCACGCAGCTGTGATAGATAACAATGATGACCTCTATCTCTGGGGACATAATTTATGCGGTCAGATCGGCAACGGCGACAGAGAGGATCAGCCACGTCCGGTAAAGGTAATGGAGAATGTGCAGAGCGTTTCCCTCGGACACCAGAAGAGTGCCGCCCTTACAAAGGACGGAGAGCTGTACGTATGGGGCTATAATCCCAATGGGTATCTCCATAAGGATATGGAAGAGCTCCAGACAACGCCGTACAAGATCATGGATAATGTCAAGGATTACTCTTTATGCAGTTACCATCAGACAGCTGTCACGGAGGACGGCAAGCTGTATGTCTGGGGATGGAATGAAAAATATCAGCTCGGCAACGGTTCAGATGATAATGTTACTGAGCCTTTACACCTGCTGAACGGTATCGCAGGGGCATCGGCCGGTATGTATCATACAGTTGTTCTCAGCGAGGACGGAAGTGTGTTCACTATGGGCGAAAATATGATCTATCAGCTCGGTGATGGTACCACAAGCAGTAAGAGCAGACCCACACAGATCATCGTTCCCGATGAGCCCGTTACATCGACTGAGCCTGAAACTGAGGCGGCCACAGAGGAGGTAACTGACAGCGCTGAGGAGACTGAGCCTGCAAGTTCTGACGAAACAGCAGAGAGTACAGAGGAGGCAGCTGACAGCACTGAGGCGACTGAGACAACAGCCTCTGATGAGACTGAAGAGACAGAGAGCGCAGAATAAGCTATAAAGAGGACTGATCCGCAGCGGGTCAGTCTTTTTTTAATTATTCAGAAAAAATTTTCGGAAAGTACTTGACAAATTATTCTTAATGTGATATTATCATATTAAGAAAAACAAAGGAGGCTGGTTCAATGGAAAGTGAAAAGGAGTTCCTGGCCAACTACAGGCTTGAGGATTATGAACGTCCTTCGCTGACTACCGATGTTGCGGCATTCATGGTCAGCACGGAGAACAGGACTGAGGGGCGCAGGGATCCGGAAAACAAGCTCAGGCTGCTTCTTATCAAGAGGGGAGGGCATCCATACAAGGGGATGTGGGCGCTCCCCGGGGGATTTCTTCAGAGCGGCGAGACCATCGAGGAATGCGCTCTCAGGGAGACTATGGAGGAGACCAATGTTATGCCGGCTGCACTTGTGCCTGTGGCGGCATTCAGCAAGCCGGGGCGTGACCCCCGCGGCTGGGTCATCTCTAATGCGTTTGTATCCATAATCACAGAGGAATCAGTAAAGCAGGTGGGTATGGACGATGCTTCGGATGCACAGTGGTTCAGCGTCAGCTTTGATAAAGACGATGAAGGCTTGTATCACCTGACTCTTGAATACGGCGATGTTTCGCTGAAAGCTGTGCTTGCTGAGGAGAGGGCGAGCTACGGGCGCACGGATTTCCGCATAATCGACAACGGAGGGCTTGCCTTTGACCATGCATCCATCATAGCCGCGGCGATGACAGTCCTGAGGAGAGCTGCCGGGGACTATGACACCATATTCGGTTTCCTTCCGGAGGAGTTCACTCTTACCTCGTTGCAGCGTGTACAGGAGACCATAATGAACGTGTCGGTGCTGCCGGGGAATTTCAGGCGAATGATAAGAAACTATGTGGAGGAGACCGGCGAATACGTAAAGGGTGAGCGGCACAGACCGGCAAAGCTCTTCAGACGGAAGAAATAATGGCGGAAATATCCGCTGCACATTTGAGAAAAAACTTGACTGATACCATATAACGGGTATATAATGGAGATGATGTTATGAAAAGATTTCTTATAGTAGTAGATATGCAGAAGGATTTCGTTGACGGCGCTCTGGGAACAAAGGAAGCACAGGCTATCGTTCCGGCGGCAGTCAGGAAGATAGAGGAGTTCGAGGGCGAGATCTTCGCCACCTTTGATACTCACTTCGAGGACTATATGGAGACTGCTGAGGGCAGAAAGCTGCCTGTTCCGCACTGTATAAAGGGTACTGAGGGCTGGCAGCTCGACAGGGATATCGCCGCCGCACTGGCAGATAAGGACTTCACGCCGGTCGAGAAGCTGACTTTCGGCTCTGTTGAACTGCCTGAGCTTATCAGGAAGGCCGCAGACGGGGAGGACTTCACTATTGAGCTTATCGGTCTCTGTACTGATATATGCGTTATCAGCAATGCGCTCCTTCTGAAGGCGAATTTCCCGGAGGCTGCTATTGCGGTGGATGAGAAATGCTGTGCCGGTGTTACACCGGATAAGCACGATGCAGCCATTGAAACTATGAGAAGCTGCCAGATAGACATATTATAATCAGGAGGAATCATTATGAAACTTGAACCTATCGTGATCTCACTGCTTGACACCGATCTTTACAAATTCAATATGGATCAGGTCATATTCCACAAGCATACCGACCTCTGCGGACAGTACTATTTCAAGTGCCGCAACAAGGGCGTTGTATTCACGCCGGAAATGGTGCAGGAGATCAATGAGCAGATAGACCATCTCTGCACTCTTACCTTCAAAAAGGAGGAGCTTGATTATCTTCGTTCCATCCGCTTCATCAAGGATGACTATGTGGAGTTCCTCAGGCTCTGGAGACCTATACGCGATTATGTCACTGCTGAGCTGGATGAAAACGGTGAACTGCAGATCGTAGTTGACGGACCTCTCTTCTCTGCAATGCAGTTTGAGATATTCCTCCTTGAGATAGTCAACGAGGTATACTTCCGTATGCAGTACGACTACGAGAAACTGAGAAAGTCCGCTGAGGAGCGTCTTGATGCCAAGATAAAGGCTCTCAACGACGGAACATACACCTTCAAGTTTGCCGAGTTCGGCTGCCGCAGAAGACTTTCCCGCGAGTGGGAGGACGTTGTTGTAAGACGTCTCTGCACAGAGACAGACAAGTGCGTCGGCACTTCAAACGTATATCTTGCAATGAAGTACAACGTAACTCCTATCGGCACCTACGCTCACGAGTTCGTGCAGATGTATCAGGGCATCGACTCCATACCTCTCGCATACACGAACCACTATGCAATGAAGGACTGGTATGATGAGTATGACGGAGATAACGGTACTGCTCTCACGGATACTATCACTACCGACCTCTTCCTCCTCGATTTCAACCGCTCAATGGTCAACAACTATACCGGTGTCCGCCACGACAGCGGAGATCCCTACGAATGGGGAGAGAAGATCATAGCGCACTACAAGAAGTACGGCGTTGATCCTAAGACAAAGCTCCTGCTCTTCAGCGACAGCCTTGATTTCGACCGTGCACAGAAGCTCTATGAGTATTTCTGCGACAAGACAAAGGTATCCTTCGGCATCGGTACCTTCTGCTCCAATGATACAGAGGAGAAGGCACTGAATATCGTTATCAAGCTCCAGTACGTCAACGGAAGACCTGTTGCAAAGCTGTCTGATGATATGGGCAAGGCTATGTGCAGGGACGAGGAGTACCTGGAATACCTCAAGAGGTCTGTACAGTTCAGGATAGAGAGAGAAAAGAACAGATGATCATGCTATAAACAAAGCCTGTCCGGCGGATTTTGCCGGACAGGCTTATTTCATTGCTTTTTCAGCAGGAGCATCAGTCTGTATTTCAGTTTACCCTTTTTCACAAGGGTGCGAAGGGCACGGTTGATGCTTTCTGCCTGCTTTATATCTTCCTCGCTGGCTTCCGTGTCGGAATACAGGATGTTTTCGTATATGCGGATGAATCCGAGATGCGGCTTTATTCCCTCCTTGCCGGAGTTCAGGGCTCTGCTCTCAAATTCCGCAAGTGTCTCGTCATCCTGCATCCGCAGTCCGAGATAACTCATCAGGCGGAGATACTGCTGTGCGAGATATCTGAATCTGTCACTGCAGTTCATCCTCCGGTACTTTCTCCTTGACAGCGACAGGCTGATAGAGTAGAAAAGCAGCAGGAAGCCGATAACTGCAAGGGAGGGTATGATGAAGATGAGCGGGTCTATCTTTTCTTCTTCCTCTGCGGGGACTTCCTGGGTTTCGGGTACTGCGGAGGGCGCTGTGGATGGTTCCTGTCTGTGGTCGTCTCTTCCGTAGCCGCCGTTATTACGGTTCCTGACCTGCCATCCGGCGAGCACGGGATAGAGAGGAGTAGGTTCAAAGGCGACCCATCCCACATTGTCGAAGTAGGCTTCCGGCCATGCGTGGGCGTTGCTGTTCTTTACGGTAATGCTGCCGTCGGATGCTCTTGTGACATTATAGCCCTGCACATAGCGGCATGGAATGCCCATCTCGCCCGCCATAAGTGTGAAGGCAGTGGCAAAGTGCATACAGTAGCCCTTCTTTGAGGAGAAGAGGAAGTAGTCAAGGAAGCTCTGTGCATCAGTGACAGAGTCGGGGAGGGGGCCGCAGTCAGTAGAATAGGTGAGTGTACGCAGATATGCTTCAAGCTCCTTCAGAGCTTCGTACCTGTTGGCTGCTGAGTCCTTTATTCCGTTTATTATCTCTGCGGTCTCTCCGGTAAGACCGTACGAACGGCAGTATTCATCGTAAACGCTTCGGCGGTAGCGCTGGTAGTCCTCAAAGGCGTATCCGGTTTTTCCGGTGATGTCTTCTGCATAGGCGGTCTGTTTCCATTCATCCTCACTGATGTCCCCGGCGGTTGTAAGGAAGTCTTCAAGCTCAGGATTGGCGTAGTTTATCACGTAGCAGGATACCTGATATTCGTCCTTGTAGTTCATACGGTGCTTTGAGATAAGGCTGCCGTGCTTTTCGCTGATGCGGGATGTCTTTCTGACAGAGGCTGCAAGCCTTGTCTTGGCGGGGGCAAAAATGTACTTCGTGTTATAGAAGAGCGTCCTGTAATCCATTTCAACCTTCTGGATATAATCGAATCTTGCGGCAGAGTCCTGCTTTCTTACAGCAGTGGAGGTCTCCATGGTGTCGAGCATTCTTGAATTACCGGCGGTCTTTATATCAAAGACCCATTCACGTCCCCTGAAATCGCCGCTCATGCAGCCGACAAGGCGGAAATCCTTAATCTCGGGATTATCTGCTGATATGGAGAGTATCTCCTCATCACTTCCTCCGCTGAGACCTGAAAGAAAGCCGCCCTTATCAGAGAAGCCTATCTTTCCGTACTGGTCAGATGGATGGGAGATGTAGCCGTAGACTCTGTTGGCAAAGGCTGCGGCGGTATTATATATGTTTTTTGCGAACTGCCAGTCATAGGGCTTGCTGCTGGCGGGTATGATATATACCATAAGGCAGAGCCCGAGCAGGAAGGGGGATATGCGGGTGATATGCTCCCTGATATCGGGATATCCGCTTTTCGTCCACCTTCTCTGTACCTCCTCTGCAAGGCGTATAAGGAGGAAGAAGCATACCAGTGCGAAGACAGCCTTTCCTATATCCATACCCATCACTGTACCCGCGACAAGGAAGACAAGCATGGCTGCACCGGAGAGCCTCCTGAGCCAGATGCTCTTATCCAGTATCACAGCGGCTGCAAGAGCGGCACCGGAGAAGCCGAGCAGCCAGAGTATCCATAAGTATTTTTCTATGAAGAGCTCACGGTATTTTTCTCCGGCGGCCTGAAAGAGCACGAGTACGAAGACCGATACAATGCCGATGCTGCGCAGGCATTCTCTTCTCTTCATATTGCGCAGCAGGACTATCCAGAGCGTAAAGACTATGCAGAGCACAAAGGCGGGAATGCTTCCTGAGGGGATGCCTGCCTCAGCTCCGAAGAGGAGCATCATCAGCAGGGAAAGGGGAAGAGTGTTTATGAGGTCGTAGTACTTCTTCATCCTTCAAGCACCTCCCTCAGGTCGCGGTAGGGCGACAGCTGTAAGAGCGTACAGTTCTTGTATCCCGAAAGGTCGGGAAGGTCATCCTCGTTGTCGGTGATATAGCAGACGATGATATGAAGTCCGCTGTCTTCAAGTGCGCTCAGCAGGACGCCTGTTTCCGTATCCCATGAGGAGAGTATCAGGAAGACCATTGAGCTTTCAAGGATATCCGGTCTGTGCATGACAGTATCGCAGAGTAGCTGATGGCTGTTCCTGCTGCTGAAGCTGATGTCTGAGACAAAGGTGAAGAAATCCTCGAACTTCTGCGTATTCTCCACCGTAAGGCGTATAAGCCCGTCACGGAGATGGTATTCTGCGGCACAGATATTGCTGCGGCTGAAATAGTATGCGAGGGCAAGCACTGTTTCAAGTATCTTGTTTTCTGCCGGGAGGAAGTCTGCCTGGTCAGTGCTGTATCTGTAGGTGTCGGTGATTATCGCTATTTCCTGATGGTTCGAGCCTGTAAGGAGCCTTGTCATGAGACTGCCCGTCCTTGCTGACTGATTCCAGTTGATGAAGCGGCGGTCGTCTCCGGGTATGTATTCGCGGCTCAGGACATCGGGCTCCGACCTGCTCAGCTCTGATTCTCTTACCGCATCGGAAAGCTCTATCCCGCCGAGAGAATCCGTCTTTATAAGCTGCGGCCTGACTACGGCGTGGATGCACTCCCGGTTCTTGTATCTTATCCGGAAGAGGCGGAAGAAATCCTGTATCTCTATCTCCCTGATACCGACCTCGTATTCGCCCCTGTATTTACAGATTAGCCTTGTTTCCTTCTGTATCCTTGTATCGGGTCTCAGTTCATATTCCGTTTTGTCGTCAAGTCCGGTGATGGATGAGAATGTCGAGAAAAAGCGCACTCTTATGCCGACGAACTGGATGGGGTATTCGTTTACGAGTATGAAGCGGTAGCGGACAGGCTCGTTCACCGAGACGAAGCGGTTATCAAGCTCCTGATATATATGGAAAAGTGCATATACCGCTACAAGATATATCAGCGAGATGACAGGGATAAGAGTAAGGAGGGCAAAGAAGCCGTAGGTCACGGCGCCTCCTTTGAAGCTGATACCCACAAGGGAAAGCACCCACAGGCAGAACCATATTATTCTGTTTCTTTTCATGATATTTCCTTTTATGGCTCAGTATCACTGAGCGTGCAGGGCATTACATAGGTATCTTTGTTCTGTGTATCAGCTTTTTGAGTATATCGTCCTTATCCTCCCGGGCTATCCTTGCCTCGGAGGTAAGAGTGAGGCGATGGCCAAGCACGAAGGGGGCTACGGCCTTTACGTCGTCGGGCTTGACGAAGCTTCGGCCCTCAAGGATGGCTTTTGCCTGAGAAGCCTTGACGAGAGCAAGAACCGCTCTCGGGCTTGCGCCGAGCACGAAGCGTTTTTCGTTCCTTGTTGCCTCAGCGATATCCCTTGCGTAGCGTATGACCTCGTCCTTGATGGTAACGGCGGCGGCCTGTTCTCTGAGCTTTATCACGTCCTCTGCGGTGATGATGCTCTCTGCCTTATCGACTGTCTTACCGGAGAGCATATTCCTTGTCATGCGCAGCTCTTCGGATTCCTCAGGGTAGTCGAGGGTTATCTTCATCATGAAGCGGTCGATCTGGGCCTCTGGAAGGGGATAGGTGCCCATGAACTCAACAGGGTTCTGGGTGGCGATGACCATGAATGGCTCAGGCAGCTTGTGCTTTACTCCGCTTACGGTAGTCTGTCCCTCAGCCATGGCTTCAAGGAGACTTGCCTGAGTCTTGGGGGAGGTGCGGTTTATCTCGTCCGCAAGCACTATCTGATGCATTACTGCTCCCTCACGGTATTCAAACTCGCCCGTCTTCATATTGAATATCTCTGTGCCCATAACGTCGGCAGGGAGAGTATCGGGGGTGAACTGTATCCTTCCGAAATCGCAGTCCACCGACCTTGCGAGAGTTGAAGCAAGGGTGGTCTTTCCCACTCCGGGGATACCCTCAAGGAGGACATGTCCCCCGGAGAGGAGGCATATCAGAAGGTTCTCTATTGTTTCTTCTTTTCCTACAAAGTATTCGCTGATGTGCTTTTTAAGTTTGTTTATCATCTGCTGCACCTCCGATGGGGTATGTTTACCCCCATTATAGCAAAACGATTACTAAAAGTCAACCTTGTCAGGGAAATGAAAAACTGCCCTCCGCAGCATATGTGAAGACGGCAGTTTCATGTCGGCTGCGGTGACCGGAAGGCAGTCGGAGAGCGATTGACTGTGAACATGGTATGTGATATAATATCAATATGCGAAATAATGAAATAATGAAGGCGGAATACGCTGTGCAGAATACGAAGGAGATATGATAATGTTAGAGAATGCCATGACTATGAGAAACTTGCCGGCAGGCAAAAGGATAACACTGAAAACACTGGTATCAGCAGGGCTCATCGCTCTTTCCGTGATACTGCCGCAGATAGTTCATCTTGCACTGGGCGCACCCGGAGGTATGAAGTGGCTGCCCATGTATCTGCCGGTACTCATTGGCGGCTGTCTGCTTGGTACGAAATGGGGGCTTGCGGTAGGGCTGCTCTCGCCCCTTGTGAGCCATCTGATAACTTCTGCCATGGGGAATCCCATGCCGCCGGCGGCAAGGCTTCCTTTCATGATGCTGGAGCTGGCGGTATTCGCGGCTGTATCCGGCCTTTTCACCGGGAAGATAGCAGAAAACGGTCTGTGGGCTTTCCCGGCTGTCATACTGGCACAGCTCTGCGGAAGAGGCGTATTCCTCGGCGCAGTTGCGGCAGCACAGCGCTTTACCGAATTCACTCCCGGAATGATATGGGGACAGATACAGACCGGATCCATCGGACTTGCGTTGCAGGCACTGCTTGTGCCGGCCATTATCATAGGCCTCAGGAAGCTGCTTATAAAGGACGGGGAAAATGACTGATATCGGGATAGCAGTAAGGGAACTGAACGGGCATTCCATATGCCTTTGCCGTGAGGGTGAGTTCCTTACGGATGATGGGAGAGGCATCTCTCCGATGATGAGATTTATTGCAGTGGGAAGAGTGCTTGCGGGATTCTCCGCTGCCGATATCATAGTGGGCAAGGCGGCTGCAATGCTCTTTGCAAAGGCTGGTATAGTCCGTGTTCACGGCAGGGTCATGTCAGTGAGCGGCAGGGCATACCTTGAGAGCTGCGGCATTCCCTGTACATACGATGTTCTGACTGAGAAGATAATGAACCGTCAGGGAACGGATATCTGCCCTATGGAAAAAACAGTGGCGGATATTGATGACTTTGAAGAGGGATATAAGGCACTGAAAACACGGCTTGAAGAGCTCAGGAGCGGCAGTGCGGAGGATAGAAAACAAACGAGGACAGGAAATGAAAAGATTCAGTGAAGCTTATCTGAAGAAGCTGCATATCGGGAACATCACTCTCGGTTCAAATGTGCTGATGGCACCTCTTGCGGGGTATACGAACTATCCCTTCAGGCTGATGTGCACAAAGCTGGGGGCAGGCCTTGCGTTTACTGAGATGGTAAGTGCTAACGGGCTTAAATATAACGATCAGGCTACGGCAAAGCTGCTGTACACCGACGAGGATGAGAGGATCAAGGCTGTGCAGCTGCTCGGGTCGGTGCCGGCGGCTTTTGAGTATGCGTGCAGGAGCGCCTATACCGAGGCCTTTGATATAATCGATATCAACATGGGCTGTCCTGTGCCCAATGTCATAAAGAGCGGCGAGGGCTGCGCACTGACACAGGATATGAAACTGGCTTCAAGGATAATCGAGGCCTGCAAAAGAAGCGGAAAGGTCGTGACTGTCAAGTTCAGACCGGGCATGAACCGTGATAATATTGTCGTATCGGAGTTCGCAAGGATGTGTGAGGACTCAGGCGCGGATATGATTACCGTTCACGGACGCACAAGGAATATGATGTACGAGGGCGAGCCTGTATATGAGTACATTGCGGAGGCTAAGAATGCGGTGAATATCCCCGTCATAGCTAACGGCGGCATACACTCAGAGGAGGATGCACTGAAAATGATGGAGCAGACAGGGGCTGACGGCGTGATGATAGCCCGCTGCGGTCTGGAGAACCCGATGATATTTTCGCAGTTAACCGGAAAGCGTACTGAGGAGACAAAGCTCTCTCTCATGCTGGAGCAGGCGGATATTGCCGGGAGATGCTTTGATGAACTGGCAGCCATGGAGCATATAAGGAAGATATCCTCCTACTTCATGAAGAGGCTGCCCGGTACGAAGACCTACAAGCAGGAGCTTTACGGCTGCGGGAATATGCAGGAGATACGAAGGGTGCTTGTGAAGATATTCGGAGAAACGGAGAAATAAGGATGCAGGAAGAATTCAAGGTGGAAAACGGCGTGCTGCTCAGCTTTTCCGGAGAGCAGCACAGTGTCATAGTTCCTGAGGGTGTAACTGTAATAGGCAAAGAGGTATTCAAGGGTATGTCCTGGATAACGGATATAACTCTGCCGGAGGGCCTTACAGAGATTGGCGAAAATGCCTTCAAGGGATGCAGGAAGCTTGAAAGGATAAACATACCTTCAAGTCTTGAGAAAGTAGGCGAGCTGGCCTTTCATAGATGTCATGACCTTGTTTCTCTGGAGTTCCCGGAGACAGTGACAAGTTTCGGCAAGGGTACCTTCCTGTGCTGCGACAGTCTGAGAAGCATCAAAGCGCCGGGCGTGAAAAAGCTCGGGATGCAGACCTTTGCGAACAATACGCAGCTGACGGAGATAACACTCAGCAGCGAGGCGGATACCTCCGATTTCAAAAAAGATATATTTACAGGCTGTGTGGGCATAAAGAAGATAAATCTCTCCGACGGCACTTCGTGGCATTCGGATGACCTTATCTCTGCTATCATTGATGACAGCGATATACATCCCGTAGTGCGGGCCATAGCAGAGAGCGTTTATCAGTCCATAGAGATAGAAAACGGAGTGCTCTGCAAGCTCCATGTCAACCTTAAAAACTTTGATATCCCCGAGGGTATCAGATGCATTGAAAAAAGCTGCTTCTTTGACAAGAAGGGTATTGTATCCATATCGTTCCCCGCAAGCCTCGAAAGCATAAGGGCAAACGCCTTCGGCAACTGCATCAGCCTTGAACAGGTCACCCTGAAGAACGGTGATATCACCGCAGAGGAAGGCGCATTCAGGGGATGCAGCAGCCTGAAGAAGGTCATTATCGGCGATCATGTGTACAGGCTGGGCGGTATCAACTGCGACGAAGATACCCCGCATATCATAAGGCAGATAAACGATCAGGTAATGAGTGATTTCTACATAAGCGGAAGGACGCTTATGTCCTACTCCGGAAGTGAAGAGCGTGTCACCGTACCTGATGGAGTGGAGATCATCGGTGAGAGCTGCTTTGAGGGAAATGACAGGATAGGGCGTGTCATTATGAGCAACAGCGTCCGTGAGATACACGAAAATGCCTTCCGTGGATGTGTATGTATCCAGACAGTTCAGATGTCAGAGAACCTCAGGATCATATGCAGGAGTGCTTTTGAGAACTGTAAGAAGCTCATACGCTTCAATGTCCCTGCCGGACTTGAAGAGGTAGGATTTGCGGCATTCAGGGGCTGCGAGAACCTTGAACTCACGGAATTTGAAACTGGTACACCTCCGGCGGTGCGCCCGGAGGAAAGGATATACAGCCAGGATGACATTGCCGCTTACAGCTTTGTGGGTGACGGCAGCATCACCGAGCTGGTGCTGGATAAGCCTGCCGTTATAGGTAAGTACGCTTTCTCCGGATGTCGGGAGCTGAGAAGGGTAGTTATAAACAACGCGGACTGCATCGTTGAAAGATACGCCTTTGAGAAGTGCCCCTCTCTGCGCGAGGTAATGGTGCTTGCGGCTAAGGTGGAGAAGGGGGCATTCTCCTTCTGCCGCAGTCTTGAAAGGGCTGAGATAAGCGGATTATCCGTGCTTGGGGACGAACTGTTCGCAGGCTGTTCCTCTCTCAGTGAGGTAAGACTGTCTGAGAAGGTAACTGAGATCGGAAGAAGATGCTTTGACGAGTGTACTTCATTGCACCGTTTCATTCTCAGGAATATAAGAAAGATCGGTGAGCGTGCTTTTGAGCGCTGTGAGAGTCTGGAGGAGATAAGCCTCAGAGGGGTCTTTGCGGGCTTTCATGCTTTTGCGGACTGCACTTCACTGAAGAGGATAGAGTTGGACGGGGAGACAGTTCTCAGGAGCGGTGTGTTCTCCGGCTGTACCTTCGCTGATACTGTGATTTACAATGGAGAGGAGTACTTTTTCTCGCAGTTTGCCCAGAGCCGAAATACCGCAGACAACAGGCTGCCCGTAAGGGTGCAGGAGGTGATCGGCAGCGTGTACTCCTGCTTCGATATCAATATGTACTCCGGCATCGTGAAATACAAGGGAGATGCTGTAAGGGTGAGGATACCGGATGATATAGTCTCAGCGGAGGATGAAGCTTTCCGCGACAAACTCAGACTGACTGATATCGTATTCCCCGGGGGCTTTCGATACAGCGGGAAGCTCACCTTTTCAGGCACGGGCTGGCTTGAGAAGAAGCGCCGTGAGGGAAGATACAATATCGTGAACGGTATGCTCATCGATGCTGCACGCTGCGGTGAGAGAGCTGAGATAGGGGAGGATATCAGGCGCATATGCAGCTGGGCATTCGCCGGAAATACGGAGCTCAGAGAGCTGACCCTGACGAATGAGCGAATTGCAGTTGATGTCTTTGCTTTCAGAAACTGCATCAATCTCAGGTCTATCCATTTCCCGGACGGAAAGACCTACACCCTTGAAAACTGCACCGACCCTGCGGAGAAGGATTATCCGCAGCTTGTGGCACGGATCTTTGCGGAGTGCATAAACTGCTTCAAGATGAATGGCGGAGTGCTTGAAGAGAGCACCGGCAATATAAAGGACCTTGTATTTCCCGGTGGCATAAGGGAGATAGCGGACGAGGTATATATGGAATGCAATCTGCTGGAGACCATTGTTCTTTCGGAGGATACCCGGAGGATAGGCAGGTCAGCCTTCAGGAGCAGCAAGTGGCTCAGGAGCGTAAGCAATGCAGGAGGCGTCATGAGTATAGGCGCACAGGCATTCAGCGGCTGCAAGAGCCTTGAGAGCATCGACCTTTCCGACAGCCTTGTAGAAATAGGCAAGAGGGCGTTCGAGCACTGCTGCAATCTGAGGGAGATACACATATCGGATAAGATAACAGTCATTCCGGAGAGGGCATTTTTCAGGTGCAAGAGTCTGAAAAGAGTAGTCATTCCGGAGTCAGTAAAGGAGATAGGAGCGCAGGCCTTTGCCTTCTGTACAGAGCTTGAAGAGGTGGTTTTCTGTGACCGTGAGGGCGTAGATACAGCAGAGGATGCCTTTGCCTGGTGTGAAAAGCTATGAGATACAGGGAACTCGGAAATACAGGACTTACGGTATCGGAGACAGGCTTCGGCACGATACCCATACTCAGCGGAAATGTCCCTGTGCTGCCGGACTACTGCAGTCCGGAGCTTGAGGAGGCTGTGGATATCATGATGCAGGCCTACAGGATGGGCTGCAACCTCTATGATACGGCGATACCAGAGGAATACGGCGATGCCGAATACAAGCTGGGAGTATTTGCGGAAAGAGTCGGCAGGGAGAATATCATCATTTCGGACAAGGCGAGGTTCATGGACGGCAATGATATGTTCCGTGAGGTCGCACGTTCCGCCGAGAACCTCGGCACTGACCCGGATATTTACTTCGTTCATCAGGTGGACGAGAAGAATCAGGAGGAAACATTCAGCAGATATGGTGCGCTGGACGCTCTCTATGACCTTAAAAAGGCCGGAAAGATAAAGTATACCGGCATCGCAACGCACTACTACAGCGTGGCAGAGCGGGCGGCAGGGGACAGCAGGGTCGATGTTATACAGACCAGCGGAAACATTCTTGAAAGAGGGATAATGGACCGCATCGCCGGAAACGATGTTTTCCGCAGCAAGGGAATCATCCTCAACAAGGTCTATGCGGCGGGCTGTCTGCTCAGTGTGTTCACGCCCTCTGAGCTCATAGGCGGTATTCTACACTGGCCCTTTTCCTGTGCGCTCATCGGCATCGGCACGGTTGGGCAGGCAGAGGCGGCCATGAAGGAGGATATGCCGCAGAGGGAGTATGCCTTTGAGGAAGTCACCAGGCGGCTCTCGGAGCATTTTTCTCCCATAGGCTGCACAAGATGTCAGAGGTGTGTATGCCCGCATGGTTATGAGGTGCATATCATGCTGAGACAGTACAATTACTATCATCTCGGCAAGCATTACTGGGCAATGAAAAAGCTCAGGATGAATATAGAAGAGGTATTCATGAAGTGCAGGAGCTGCACTGAGAGGCAGTGCATGAAGGACTGCCCCCGTGGACTTATGATACCCGAGCTTATCGGGATGATTTATGAAATGACACTCTGATACTGAAAGGATTATACACAGATGCAGAACATACTAATAGTTGATGATGATATATATATAGGTAATATGCTTGAAGAGGCTCTCAAAGCGGAGGGATACGGTGTCATGCGGGCTTATTCCGGCACTGAGGCGCTTCTTGTCCTCGGACAGGGCAAGCCTGATCTGGTGCTGCTCGATCTTATGCTTCCGGGACTCAGCGGAGAGGAGCTTCTACCGCAGATAAAGAATATCCCTGTCATAGTTGTCAGCGCCAAGGTGGATGTGAGCGACAAGGTCGGGCTTCTCATGGCAGGCGCTTCGGACTACGTGACAAAGCCCTTCAATATAGCAGAGCTGGTGGCACGTATCGCCGTACAGCTGAGAAAGGCACAGGCAAGCGGCGACAGCAGCAGTCTTTCGTTTGAGGACCTTACACTTCACTGTGACTCCCTCACAGCTGAGACCAGCGGGGGAGAGGTTAGGCTCACCCGCACCGAATGTGCTATACTGAAACTCCTGATGCAGACTCCTAATTCTCCTGTGGGAAGGACTACCATACTCGACAGGATAAGCCTTGATACTCCGGACTGCACAGAGCGCTCCCTGAAGCAGCATATCAGCAATATGAGAAAGAAGCTGGAGGCCGTCAGCGGCAAGGACTATATAGAGGCAGTATACGGCATCGGCTTCAAAATGAGGTCAAACCTGTGAGAAACGGCTGTATACAGGGATTTTTTGAAAAGTACAGAAAAAAACAGAATCTTGACCTTATCTTGACCTTTTCTTGGCCGCTTTCTTGACTATCCCGTGCTATAATGATTACAGAAAGAGGGACAGAGAGTCCTTCCGAAGAAAAGATATGATAACACGGAGGTAATCATCATGAAAAAGAACATTGCAGAAACAAGGATAGGATACGTTATACTCAACATACTTCTTGCCTTTGGCTCGTTTTTCACGGCGTACGCTTTATACACTTCTGCGGCACACGAGGATAAATGGTATCCCGGATTATTATTCCTGCTGCTCCTGATGCCCGGCAAGGAGATGCTGAGTGAAAAGCATCAGAAAGCGGCAATGGTTGCAGCACTGGCAGCAGCAGTTATCGCAGCAGTATTCGTTATCTCACAGGTTGGGATCTGGATACTCAATATCAGGTATTCCGCAGCTGTATTAAATGCAGCGATAGGGGTTATGGCAGTGGCACAGCTGATAATGTTCGCAGCTGAAAGAAGAAGCGAAAAAGAAACAGTCATCGGCTGAATTAAATAAAAGTCAGAGAGGTCATAAATATGGAATTCGTACTCAGAACTAAGGATCTTGTCAAGAAATACAGAGGTTTCACAGCACTCAGCGGACTCACAATGAGCATCCCCAAGGGATCGATATACGGCTTTGTCGGAAGGAACGGCGCCGGAAAGACCACACTCATAAGGCTTATTACCGGCCTGCAGATGCCGACCTCAGGAGAATTCGAGATATACGGTGAGAAGAACACCGACAAGAAGATAAACGATTCAAGAAAGAGAATGGGAGCAGTTGTTGAAACTCCGGCTATCTACCTCGACCTCAGCGCTAAGGACAATCTCAGGCAGCAGTACCGTGTTCTCGGTATGCCGGATTTTAAGGGCATCGACGAGCTGCTTGAACTGGTAGGTCTTGCAGATACCGGACGCAAGAAGGCAAAGCATTTCTCTCTCGGCATGAGACAGCGTCTCGGCATTGCAGTTGCACTCTGCGGCAATCCCGATTTCATCGTCCTCGATGAGCCTGTGAACGGACTGGACCCCCAGGGTATCATAGATATCCGTGAGCTCATACTCAAACTCAACCACGAGAGAAACATCACCATACTCATTTCAAGCCACATCCTTGAGGAGCTTTCCAAGCTCGCCACACACTACGGCTTTATCGACGGCGGAAAGATGATACGTGAGATGAGCGCCGAGGAACTGGAAAACGCCTGCCGCAAGAGCGTGCGGATGACAGTTACAGATACCGGAGTGCTTTCAAGAGCGCTTGACGAAATGAACATAGAATACAAGATACTCGACAGCCAGACTGCCGATGTATTTGCAAAGCTCAACTTCACACAGATCGCTCTGAAGCTTTCTGAGCAGGGCTGCGAGATCGTTACTATGGAGGAAAAGGACGAGAGCCTTGAGAGCTTCTATATTTCACTGGTAGGCGGTGGTGAGAAATGATCAGTCTGTTATCAGCCGGTTTTTCAAGGCTTTTCAGGAATCTTGCATTCCGCATCGCAACAGTGATAATGGCGTTCATGCCTGTGATGTCGACTCTTCTCAGCTATGCTGACAAGAACACTCCGAGGGAGCCTCTCGACGGAGTATACAATTCAGGCCTTTCCGTAATATGGATCATCATCGGCGCCTTTGTGCCGCTCTTCATCGGTCAGGACTATGATGAGAAGACCATGAACAACAGGATAATGGCAGGGCACTCACGCGCTTCCATCTATCTTGCTGACTATATCGTAACTCTTACAGGTGCTGTCTTCATGCAGGCTGTTGCAGTTATCGCAGGCTCGGCGGTCGCAATACCGCTCTTCGGTATGTACAGAGAGACTGTTCTGAGCTTCGCTGTCGATCAGTTCTTCGTAGTGTGCATCATGGCGGCATATACTGCCATTGCACAGCTGATAACTACAGTGATAAGCTCAAAGAACTATGCCCTGGACGTTTCCATGGTAGTTGCCCTTGCGTTATTCATTGCAGGCAATGCTGTGTTCGACAATGTATGCAAGCTGAGAACAAAGGCTCAGCAGGAGAACATAGCCGTTACAGAGCTGGTAGGGGAGAATTCCGCCAAGGATATCATGTTCTGGTCCCTGCCTGCAAGTCAGTCGGATATGCTGCTTGGCGGCGGCGTACCGGAAAAGAGCGGAAGGATGATCTGCACCGATCTGGCTGCTGTTGTATTTTTCACTGCTGCCGGAATGTTCGTGTTCAGAAGAAAGGATATAAAGTGAGGGATAGAAATGACTAATCTTTTCAGAGCTTACTGCGCAAGAATGTTCAGACATAAGTTCTTTATCGGCGGAACGATTCTTGCCTTCATCATAACATACTACTTTACAGCAAACGGCGTGACTATTCATCACTTCGGGATGTATGAGACAGACTTCGATTATACGCTCTCTGTCAGCCTCGGCATCCCTGCCTTCTTTGCGCTGTTCACTCCCTTCTTCCTGGGTATAGAGTACAGTGACGGTACGATAAGGAACAAGATCGCAGCAGGTAATACCCGCACGGAGATATATGCAGCCTCACTGCTGACAATGACGGCTGCGCTCGCAGTCATGACAGTTGCATGGCTCGCGGGAGGCCTTATGGGAGCAAACACTCTGCCGGATGCAGGCTTTATAGTAATAAGCACTGTAAAGCTGTTCCTCTACAATCTTGCAAACCTTGCCTTCCTTGTTATGCTCAGCATGAGCTTTACAAATCAGCGTGCATCCATCGTGATCCAGTTCAGCCTTTTCCAGATCGGATTCATGATAGCACTTGCACTGCAGGGTTTTATGACTGTAGCAGAGGGAACGAGTTTTCAGGTGCTGAGATTCCTACTGAATCTCTTCCCCCTCGGACAGTGGCTGATGTCCTCACTCATAGGAGAAGGCGAGCTTATGATGTCCACAGTAACGATGATGTGTTTCTCAGTGTTCATTCTTATCGCAGTGACAGCTCTGGGACTGAACATATTACAGAAAAAGGATATAAAGTGAAGGAAAACGATCATGGCCCGCATATCAGGGCCATGGTCTGATTTTCGTTTTCAGATAAGGGAGGTTCATTATGGTCTATGCTCTGCTTGCCGTTATTATAGCGGCGCTTGTGATAAAGATAGTGATACTTAAAAGGGCGGCAAGGTCCGTGACCAGGCAGTTTTCAGAAAGGCTCGATGATGACACCAACGGTGTTATCCTTGTGCATACCCGGGACAGGGATATGCGCCGCCTTGCTTCGGATATCAATACTCAGCTGAAAAAGCTCCGTGCAGAGCATAACCGCTATGTCAGCGGAGATGCTGAGCTAAAGGCCGCTATCACGAATATCTCCCACGACCTGCGTACACCTCTGACGGCTATCTGCGGCTATCTTGAGGTAATGAAGAAGGAGGAGAAATCCGAGAAGTTGGAGAAATACCTCGATATAATCGGCGGAAGAACGGAGCTGATGAAGCAGCTCACTGAGGAGCTTTTCCGATATTCCGTCATACTGTCTTCCGGTGAGGATAACGAAACTGAGGAACTGAACGTCAATCAGGTGCTCGAGGACTGCATCATGGGCTACTATGCGGCATTGACGGAAAAGGGCATAACGCCTGAGATCGAGCTGACGGAGGAAAAGGTCATCCGCAATGTCAACCGCAGCGCTCTTGAAAGAGTGTTCAATAACCTTATGAACAATGCTCTCAAATACAGCGACGGCGATCTCTTCATAAGCCTTTCACCGGAGGGCGAGATAGTATTCTCGAACACCGCAGAGGGGCTTACAAAGGTGCAGGTCGAAAGATTGTTCGACCGCTTCTATACAGTACAGGCTGCACGGAATTCCACAGGCCTTGGTCTGTCTATAGCAAGGACATTCATAGACCGGATGAACGGTACTATCTCGGCAGAGCTTGCAGGTGAGAGGCTCATCATACGCATAAAGATATAAAACAGACCGGCTGCAAAAAACAGCCGGTCATTTTTTCTCAGATGAAATAAGTCTGTATAAAGAGGTCGATATGTGCCTCAGCTTTCTTCAGCACCTCTTCCTTTCTTTCGGGCTCTCTGTCATAGAGCTGTATCAGCATGGAAACGGGGGCGGCGAACATCAGGGCGAGCTGCTCCGGGTCTTCTTCCTTTATTGCGCCCTGTTTTATAAGACCTGCCATAATGCCGGTAAAAAGCTTCATTATATTTGTGTACTGATGCTCTGTTGCCTGAGCTTTCAGATATTCGTTGCCGAATTGTTCTATTGTGACTATTCTTCTAAGCTTGCGGATATTGTCATCGCTGACGGTGTATTTCAGCTGATCCATGCTGAACCTTTTAAGATCCTCCGCATCACGTATAAATTCGGAGGGATCAGCTTCAAGTCTTACCTGTTCTTTGTATGATGTTTCAAAGATGGAGGATATCTCCATGAAAAGCCCTTTCTTGCCCTTGAAATAGTTATATATGTTCGGCCCCTTCATACCGACGGATCCGGCGATCTCATCGACGGTGGCGGCCTCATATCCCTTTACGGAAAACAGATCAAGTGCGGCAGAGAGCAGCTTTTCTCTTGTTGAGTTACCTGATGCAGTCATTGAAATACTCCTTATAACATTTATAATTAACGTTTGCTAAATAGAATTATACCATAATGGCTTTCCATTTTCAATGCATCATATATAGAGCTTTTTATCAACATAGGAGGGAATATTGTTGAAAACACCAGTATCATTCGGTTCATTTTTATAAAATCAGCAGTTTTTGTAATGACATTTTCTGTTTCATGTGGTATAATACTGTTACAGGGATGATACAGCATTATTGATTATGTTGTACCGGACGTAAGAGGATCATAAGACATTATATAAAGGAGATCGAAAACCATGAAAACAAAAAGGATCATTGCTGCGGCTGCTGCCCTGATGCTTTCAGCCTGGGCATCTGCTCCCGTGTTTAACCGTATTCCTGATGCTGAGGTCATCACTGCTTCGGCCGCTGAGGACAAAGAGATCACTGAGGGCGTGCTGACTTATCGTATAAACGGAGAAAATGCGACTATAGTAAGCTGTGATAAAGATGCAGAGGGAGAGCTTATCATACCGGAACGACTGTCAGATTATTATGATATCACAGGGATCGCTGATCAGGCGTTCAAGGAATGCACCTCTCTGACATCTGTCGAAATGAGCGACTTTATCAGGGAGATAGGAAAGGATGCCTTCAGCGGATGTACCGCACTTGTATCAGCGAAGCTTCCTCCCTATATCCCGGAGGTGCCGGAAGGTATGTTCAGAGGATGTAAAAACCTGAAGGAAGCGGAGATACCTGAATGCGTTTACCGCGAAATAAAAGCAATAGGCGAGGAGGCCTTTTACGGATGCATCAGCCTTGATGAAATAGTGCTCCCTGATGGTATTGAGACCATAGGTGACAGAGCATTTGAAGGATGCACAAATCTTGCATATATCGACGAACCGGAGACGCTGATCTCTGTCGGACAGGATGCTTTTAAAGATACGATGTGGCTTGAGGAAAGTACAAAATCAGGTCATGTTATCCTGAATGATATACTTCTTGCCGGACAGAAAAGCGAGAGTGTGGCTGATCTTTCGTATGATTCTGTAAGAAGGATAGCAAGCGGAGCATATTCAGGCTGTGAGGAACTGACTGAGATACATCTCCCTTTCACTCTTGAAAAAATTGATGCAAATGCTTTTGACGGCTGTACTAATCTGAAGAAAGTATACTTCAACGGATTTGAGATACAGTGGGACTCTCTGAGGCATTACAGCGATATGGAGGGAAATGAAGCGGTTTTCGGGACTGATGACATCACTTTCGGTGATACACCTATGCTGCAGTACGGTTGCTTCACAGTCAGGATAGACGGACTGGAATACACGGTCACGAGTACAGAAGCCTGGGTCAGGCAGATATATGATGAAACAAAGGGCGATATTGTGATACCGCCGGAGGTAAACGGAGTTCCGGTAACCTGCATAAGGGAATACGCTTTTTCAATGAACGAAGATATAACATCTGTCACTATCCCGGACAGCGTAACCAAGATAGAGGACAGCGCTTTCAAAGGCTGCACAGGCCTTACGGAGATAACCGTCCCCGATAGTGTTAGATTCATCGGCGATGAAGTCTTTGCTGACTGCTCTTCACTTGCTCAGATAAAAATGCCGGCGTATGCATTGCATATTGGAAACGGAATATTCACCGGTACAAAAATGTATGAAAGCAACCGGGATATCGGCGGATTTGTGGTGATCGACGGTGAGCTGGTTGAAAGCAGTGCTGATTCCGGTGATATCGTTATCCCTGATACTGTTAAAAAGATAGGCGACGGTGTATTCGCCTATTCGGACATTACTTCGGTCAGGATACCCGGGAGCGTAACTGAAATAGGTGAGAATGCTTTTTTCAGGTGCAGACAGCTTACTGATGCGGTGATAGCTGAGGGAGTTGAAAAGATAGGAGAAAGTGCTTTCGAAGGAACTGCCCTCACAGAGATCACTCTGCCCGACAGTCTGACAGATATAGGCAGAGGGGTTTTTGATAATACCTCCATAAAAAAACTTACCATTCCCCGGGGCTTAAAGGATATCTTCAATCTGCTCAATGAGAATGAAAGCATTGAAGAGGTGGAGATACTCAGCGAGATAGATAGTGTAGAGATTGCGATATTTCGGGACTGCAAAGCACTCAGAAGAGTTAAGCTGCCTGACAGTGTAAAGATAATTGAAAGTAATGCATTTAACGGATGCAGAAACCTCTCTGATTTTGAGATACCATCAGGAGTATATGAAATAGGCCCTGCTGCCTTTCAGTTCTGCAGAAGTCTTACCTCGGTGAAAATACCTGAGGGAGTGAGCGAGATCAGCTCCGATGCCTTCTCAAAGTGCTATGAGCTGCGTGAGATCTATATCCCTGCCGGAATGGGGTCGATTTATCCCCGTGCCTTTGAATACTGTGACAAGCTTTCGGATGTATACTTCGGCGGCACAGAGGAGCGGTGGAATCAGATCAGACAGTACAGCTCACCGGAAGGCAATGAGGATCTGTTCGTGAATGCAAGGGTGCATTTCAACTCTGCTGCACCTGCCGCAGGCCTCTCCGGAGATGCCAACGAGGACGGAAAGATAACCGTTTCAGATGCAGTGGCGGTGCTTCAGTATATCGCCAATGCGGAGAAATATGCACTGTCTGAGCAGGGGATAAAGAATGCCGATTGTGACGGAACGGCAGGCATCACCGGAGGAGATGCAATAATGATACAGAAAATGGATGCGGGTGTGAACTGAAACAGTATTCATCCGGTAAAAAAGATGCAGGGGACAGAAGGCTTCTGCATCTTTTTTCTATCTTCTGAAAATAATTATCACTGTCTGTTGCACTTGCAGTCTATTATGCGTATATGTATAATGAAAGCAGATCTGCCGGAAAAGGAGGAGCACAATGACCGACTCAGAAATATTAGCAATGATGCAGAAATCGCCGCCGCAAGGCCACAGAGCCCTGTTTGATGAATACTACAGCTATGTCTATGCGATCTCCGTGAATATCCTCAGGGGTACAGGCACTCCTGAGGATGTTGAGGAATGTGTTATAGATGTATTTGCCGCTGTTATAAAAAAGCTCGGCGGCAGTAATGGCCCGGTAAAGCCTTTTATCGGTACTGTTGCCAAGCACAGGGCCATAAGTATGCGGAGATCTCTTCTGGCTAAGGCCGGAAAGAGCGTATCCATCGACAGCGAGGAATTCGGAGAGTTCCCATCAGATGAGCGTATCGACCGGAACGCTGAGAACTCCGCAGTGACGGAACAGCTGCTTCAGAAGATCAGAGAACTCGGTGAACCGGACTCCGCTATAATCATACAAAAATTCTTTTATGAGCGAAACGCAAAAGAGATAGGCCGTATGCTGGGCATGAAGCCTGCGACAGTGCGTATGCGCTGTGCAAGGGCTGTCAAGAAGCTGCGCGGTCTGCTCGGGGACTTATACAGGGAGGAACAGTTATGAAAGATGAAAAGCTTTTCGGTCATGTGACTGATGAAGAGGCTGCAAGGATAGCCGAGGAATACCCTACAGGCGATAAAAAGCAGCGTGACCGCATTTTCAGGGAGATAGAGCGGCGTGTGGAGACAGGCTCTGAATCCGGAGATGAGGTAAGGGGGGTTGAGGCATACCGTCCGAGGATATGGATGAAGGCAGTTTCAGCTGCTGCAGCCTTTGCACTTGTTGCAGGGGCAGTTACCGGCGGCGGATATCTCCTTTACAGAAACGGCGGAGGTTCTCCCGGTGCTGAGGTAGGTGAGCCTTCATCAGAGACGGAGACTATGGATGAAGAAGTGCTCAGGGAAGAGACAGAATCTGCCGCTGAGACAGCAGGAGAAGAGGAACAGCGCAGGGCATCAGAAGCCGCTGAGAGAGACAGAATGGAGGAAGAGGCTAAGCATCACGCCATGGAAGAGATCATAGCAAAGATCCGGGCAAGGGATTATGACGCCTATGATAAGATCAACCTGAAATACTCTGTGACCGTGAACAGCGGCGCTTCAACCGAACACGGCACAGTCAAGAGAGACCGCCTTACAAACAACGAGTCTCTTATAAAGTACTGGTCTCGCACACCGGAGTATTACGGTGATATTGATCAGGAGATACTCGATGAATCCGGAACTACCATCGAGGAACTTGCGCAGAGCGTGACGGGAAACGAGATGTTCATGTATAAGGATATGTATATCTGCGTGTATACTGACACAGGTGATCCGCGTCCGGCTCAGTACGAGGTGATGGACCGCAGCGAATGCAGATTTGATGATCCTAATATATTCAGCAGCCTTTATTCGGAATATCTGATAGAGAATGATCTCGATGCTTTTGATATAACGGATATCACGGAGGGTATGACCTTCCTTGGAAGAGACTGCACAGTGCTTGCTATGACATCTGTATACGGAGACGAGAGATACAGCGGTATACCGTCAGAGGACGGAGCGCCGGAGGCTGCTCCTGTAAGAACACCGGAGGCTGTGGAGAAAGAGAATGAAATGAACGGTATGACTCAGGAGCTTGTGCTAACTGTTGACAACGAGACCGGATTTATTCTGAAGGCGAAGCTGAAGGTCGGCGACTTCTACGAGGAATATAACGTTGAGGAACTCAGATTCAACGAGGATGCTGAGCCCCCCGAGGATGCTGAGTATATCAGGGGGCGTATAGCAGAGTGTGAGCCGAATAACGAGATCACTGCGGCTTATGACCTGAGCGAGCTTGAGGAGTAAGCCGGCGGATGGGGTCGCTGCCATGATGTAGATAACGAAGGAGTATGCTCCGGGGGAGCATACTCCTTCACTTGTTATATATCATAGCCCTTTACCGCAGGGCTGATACTCGTTGAGTACTACGCCGCATCCAAAGGCGGCGGCCGTCTCCGCTCTGATTCATGCTTGTTCTTCAAGCTCCTTCAGCGCTTCCGTGATTATTTCCTCCGGAAAGCCGACTGCTCCGAGAAGTCTTATGGCGTTGCTTGTTGTGCTGATGCCGGGGCGGATTGTGTAATCAAAGACTACGTCACCTTCATTCAGTGTTTCGGTAAAGTAGAAGTTGTCAAATTCACCGTCAAGTGCATAGGCGAGTTCAATGTCATGAGTGGCGGCCATGAGGATGCACTTTCTGCCGGCAAAGTACCTGAGCACTGCCTTTGATGCGGCGATGCGCTCACGGGTATTGGTGCCGCGGAGTATCTCGTCGATGGCAAGGAAAATAAGCCTGTCATTTGCACAGAGGTCAGCCATGCGCTTGATATAGCGTATCTCTCTGATATAGTAGCTCTCACCCGAGAGAATGTCGTCCCTTACTGCCATTGAGGTAGCGACTCCGCACTCCGGTACGGATGCAGCATCGGCAGTGCAGGTGCATATGGTGCGGGCAAGTATTATGTTGATAGTAACTGCCTTTATGAAGGTAGATTTGCCGGAGGCGTTCGAGCCTGTGAGTATGATATTGCGGTGCACTTCAAGATCGTTCGGCACTGCTCCGGATATAGCCGGATGAGTGAGACCGCTGAAGCCGAGAGGCCCTGTAACAGGGATGCAGTAATGCTCAAGACTGCGGCGGTAGGATGCTATAGCTATAGCGCAGTCATTCTCTCCCACAAAACGGAAGACCTTCATGAACTGCTCCTTTTTTCCTGCGATCACGGAAATGAAGCGGTCATAGGCAATGAAGTCAAGAAGCAGGGGGCCTAATATGTAAGAGAAAAACAGATTGCTCATATCATCATTTGACATCATGCCAGACAGACGCATCATACCGGCAGCCCATGAAGCCGTTTTTCTGAACTCACCAAGCTCAGCGCTGATGCCTTCACTGTGCTCCGGTATTATACCTGATATCTCAGTGGCTGCACCGATAACATTTCCCATGGCAGAGACCGTGTTCATCCTTGTTTCAAACTGTGAGCTGATACGCAGATGCTGTACAAGGTTGAAGAGGTATATTACCAGACATATGCTGCTGAGGACAGTGCTTTTCAGAAGCAGCCCGCCTGCCAGAGTCAGCAGCAGAGCAGCAGTCCGTACAGGAAAGAGCCTGCTGCCCGGCATACGCATATCTTCTATGGTATCGGAGAGAGAGGATATGTCATAGCTTGCGATAGGCTTACCGAGACGGAGAAGGATGCGTCTGACGGCGTTGCGCTTTTCTTCATTACCGTCGTAGAACTGCGTGAGCTTTTCCCGGCTGTTCATTGTATCCTTGTCACGGGAGAGTATGCGCAGATCTGAGTAAAGGCACTGTTCTCCGGCAAAGGAATCCGTATGGTTGGCAAGGGCGAATATGGTATCCATGTCAAGGTCGTTCCAGGTTATGTCGTCAACGAGGCAGTCAGCCGGTATGTCCTTGCTGTCATGTTGGAAGAGAGCAGCCACTTCGTTCATACGGTCTTCAAGAAAACTGTCGTACTCCCTGATGCTTCCGTAGGAGCTGCGCATATGCTTGTCTGTACGTACTGAATTCCGGTGTGCTGACACTGCGGTGAGAATTATCATAAGAAGTATGACTGCTGCTGAGATTATAACGATTATCATAGTATCATTTCCCTTTAAAACATTGATAGGTATAGCTGATATGGTGCTGACCATACATTTTTCTTATTATATCACAATCAAGAAATGATTACAATACGTAAGCCATACTTGCATTTAGTAAAAAGATGTGGTATAATGCTTATTATTAGTAACGTATTGTTCAACGCACAATGACCGTTAAAAACTGTTTACGTCCTGAAAGGGGGAACACAATGAAAAAAACTATCGCATTAATCATTTCACTGTCTATGCTTGCATCAATGGCAGCCTGTTCTGCAAAGCCAGAAAAGAACACTTCCGGAAACGGCGAACCAGTAACAGAAGCGGCAACTGAGGATACCACGGAGGAATACGAATACAAGTATCAGAAGTATGCATCCATGTCACCGGAAGAGATCGTCGCCGGTATGACACTCGAGCAGAAGACTGCCCAGATGGTACAGCCTGCCGTCTACAATGTCTCGGAAGACGATATGAAGGCAAACGACTACGGCAGCATTCTCTCCACTATGGGCTGCATCGGCGCTGCTGAATGGCGTGAGACCGTTGACGGCTTCCAGCAGGCAGCCATAGAGTCTGAATCCGGAATACCCTACATTTACGGGCAGGATGATGTTCACGGCGTCAACTACTGCAAGGACGCCGTATACTTCCCGCACAACATCGGACAGGGTGCTGCCAATGACGAGGATCTTGCCTATCAGGTGGGACTGATCACCGCAGACGAGGCAAAGCTTTGTCATATGCTCTGGAACTTCTCTCCCTGTGTTGCTCAGTCAGTTGACCCGCGCTGGGGAAGGACTTACGAGTCCTACGGCTCAGATCTTGAAACCATTACAAAGCTCAGCACAGCCTACACAAAGGGACTTATCGACGGCGGACTTGTAGCCTGCGCCAAGCACTTCTTCGCTGACGGAAACGTGGTATACGGCACAGGTGAACAGGGCGATATCGATATGCTCATCGACCGCGGCGATGCACAGCTTTCCGATGCTGAGATCGAGGAGCTGCTCAAAGTTTATCAGGCGCAGATAGATGCAGGTGTACAGACCATCATGATAAGCCACTCCTCTCTCAACGGCGTGAAGATGCATGAGAATAAAGAGTACATCATGAAACTCAAGGACGAAATGGGCTTTGAGGGCTTTATCGTCAGCGACTGGGGCTCGATAGGGAATATATCCGGATCATCCTATGAAGAACAGGTCATCAAGAGCGTCAATGCCGGAATCGATATGCTCATGGAAACAGACCGGTTTGAGGAGGCGCAGGATATCATCATGGATGCGGTCGACAGCGGCGATATCAGTCAGGAACGTATCAATGATGCTGTAACACGTATCATCAAGGTCAAGAAGGATGCAGGTCTTTTCGACGATCCGCTGTGTGAGGACATCACTACCGGACAGAAGGATACAGGCTCGCTGAAATACAGAGCCGTGGCTGAGAAACTGGTAGAGGAAAGTCTTGTACTTCTCAAAAACGATAAGGAAGTTCTCCCCTTTAAGGAGGGCACAAAGATATACATAACAGGCCCTGCTGCCGATAACGGACAGGTTCAGTGCGGCGGCTGGACAATGGACTGGAATGCCGCACCTGTACAGGACGTTCCCGGTGTCACAACCATACTGGAGGCCTTTGAGAGATATGCTGAGGACTACGGTATAGAAGTCATCACAGACGAGAACGAAGCAGCAAATGCTGATGTTGTACTGCTGTGCGTAGGTGAGCAGGCCTATGCGGAGTGGAACGGTGATACAGAAGATCTTGAACTCTGCGGCGACCTCGGACTCAAAGGAAACGCAGATGCTATCATCGAAGCGAAGAAGCTGGGCAAGCCCACAGTTACCTGTATAGTGGCAGGCAGAAACATTATCCTTGACGAGAAGGATTATGAAGGCTGGGACAGCGTGGTCATGTGCTATCTTCCCGGCTCAGAGGGCAAAGGTATCTCGGATGTGCTCTGCGGCTGCGCTGATTTCACAGGAAAGCTTCCCTCTGACTGGTATGGTTCACTTGAACAGATAGGCACAGACGAATGCTTCCTTGAGCGCGGCTACGGAGAGAGCTACGGCGCTGATTTCAAGCCCCGCAAGGAGCCGGATGCCCAGGCAGATGTTGCCAAAGCCATCGACCAGAACGTTATAATGGAGGGCACTGACTTCCAGAGAGGTCTCTTCAAGGACGGCGTGTATGTCAACAGTTTTGCTGACCTGGTAATAAATATACCCGGAGAGCTGAAGTTTATAGATGAAAGTGAATATATGATGATGCGTCAGGGATACATTGACAGTATCACAGATGAGAAAGAAAAGGCTGTTGAAACTTCATTACTGAGTGATGCGTATTTCATGGGCGATGACGAAGGCATCTCTGTCGACTTCCTGAATACAAAACTCCTCGAGTCCTATGATGACGATATAAACGAGGAGGACTGTCTTGATTACTGGAAGGAAATAATGATAAGCAATCTCGAAGGCCTCGATCTGACGTACTCAGACAGGGAAAAGGTCAGCCTCTGCGGTCATGAATATCTGAGACAGATAGCTGAGATAACCGATGGTGTACACGGAGTACAGACAGTATTCAAGTATGTAAGGAAGATTGATGATAGTGTTATGGCGATCATTGAGATAACTACCATGACAGATAAGAAGGCTTCAGAATATGAAGCACTCTTTGGCGGCAGCGCTTCCTCAGACGGGGATTCTGACAAGACGGCTGACAACACGGAGGCCACAGCTGCCGGTACTGAAAGCAAGCAGGCAGAGAACGAAGGATCAGCTGACGCTGACCCACTCACAGTCGGTACTAATTATAAAAAAGGCAGTTACTCAGAATGTGTATACACTAACGAGTACGCAGATATCACGCTGAACTTACCCGATTATCTTACTCCGTCTTCCGGCGAAAATGTTGGTATGGTTTACATTCCTGACAATTCAACAGAAGCGGATAGACTCCGTATCGATTCACAGTTCTCAGATGCTGAGTTCTGGAAATATCCGGGCTCGGACAGAGATACGGATTATATAACTGTCACATTTCTTAACACAGAGATCGGTCTGCCCGATAATCCTGACTGCACTGAGGAGGAATATCTCGATATAGAGAGGGATTACCTTAAACGCACAAAACCCTCGGATGGCATCAAGGTGGATTACACTGAAAGGAAGAAGGTAACTCTCAGCGGCCATGAATACCTGAGAGAGATCTGCTGGATCGAAGGTGTCCAGATTCTCTACACCTATGCAAGAAGGATCGACGACAAGATGATCTGTGTCATCAACATAAGCGGCATCAAGCCGGTCGACAGCTACGAGGCAATGTTTATCTGAGATACTGATATATGACAGGAAGGGCGCCTGAGATACGGCGTCCTTTTCCTTTGACAGACATGAACCTATGTGGTATAATACCAGTATGACCTCACAGAAAAAACATCTCTGAACGGAGTGATATTATGGATATAAAATACCTCAGACTGCTTGCCAAGGAATACCCCACGATAGAAAGCGCAGCAAGTGAGATAATCAATCTTTCGGCAATACGAAGCCTTCCGAAGGGCACAGAATACTTTTTCAGCGATATACACGGTGAATACGATGCCTTTCTGCATATGCTGAGGAGTGCCTCCGGAATGATAAAGATAAAGATAGACCTTGTGCTCGGCAAGACTGTATCGGCTGCCGACCGCGAGGAGCTTGCAGAGCTTATCTACTATCCCGAGAAGAAGATAGCTAATCTCACCAACAGCGGAGAGCTCTCGGATGAATGGAAGAGACTTACCATATACCGCCTTATTCTTGTATGTGAGACAGTTTCCGCCAAGTATACCCGTTCACGCATCCGCAAGCGTATCCCCGAGGATATGGTCTACATACTCGATGAGCTGCTGAACGTTACCGATGATGTGAACAAGGATTACTACTATGACGAGATAATCAGCGCAATCATCAGCACAGGCATTGCAGAGACCTTCATCACATCTCTGTGCAGGCTGATACAGTCGGTCTGTATTGACAAGCTGCATATCATAGGCGATATCTTCGACCGAGGCCCCCGTGCAGATGTGATACTTGACGAACTGATGAAGATGCACGATGTTGATATACAGTGGGGAAACCATGATATCTCATGGATGGGAGCAGCGGCAGGCAACCCGGTGCTCATTGCCAATGTCATCCGCATAGCAATGAGGTATAACAACTTCGATGTGCTTGAAGACGGCTACGGGCTGAATCTACGTGCTCTTGCGGTATTTGCTGCGGAGACCTATGAGAATGACGACTGCGCACTGTATATGCCGAATGCTCTTGATGACAACGTATACGATCCGGTTGACCTGAAGCTTGCCGCCAAGATGCATAAGGCCATAACCGTTATACAGATGAAGCTCGAGGGACAGCTCATCGCAAAGCATCCCGAATGGGAGATGACAGACCGCGATATCTTCGGCAGGACTGATTTCATAAACGGAAAGGTCATGATTGACGGAAGAGAGCATGAGCTCCTTGACAAGAGCTTCCCGACTGTTGACACTGCTTCACCTCTGGAGCTTTCTGATGGCGAAGCAGAGCTGATGAAGGTGCTGAGGGCATCCTTCCGCCACAGTGAAAAGCTGCAGAGACATATACGTTTTATCTATGCCAAGGGTGCGATGTACAAGACCTGCAACAACAACCTTCTTTTCCACGACTGCATCCCTATGGATGAAAAGGGCGAGCTTCAGAGCGTGACTATCAGAGGGCAGAAGTACTCCGGAAAAGCTCTCCTTGACAAGCTGGGTGAGCTGGTGAATCAGGCTTATTTCAGCAAGGGGGAGGAGAAGGAGTATGCCGGAGACCTTATGTGGTATCTCTGGTGCGGTGCCAAGTCCCCCCTCTACGGCAAGGACAAGATGGCCTTCTTCGAGCGCGGACTGCTTGCAGACAGATCTCTGCATACCGAGAACTACAACGCCTACTATACCTTCTCTGAGAAAGCCGAGGTATGTATGTCCCTGCTTGAGCATTTCGGACTTGACCCGCAGAAGGGGCATATCATCAACGGTCATGTGCCGGTCAGGATAAAGAACGGAGAAAGTCCCGTGAAGGCGGATGGAAAGCTTTTCGTAATAGACGGCGGCATTTCCAAGGCCTACCAGTCAACCACGGGTATCGCAGGCTATACTCTCATATATGACTCCCACAGCCTCAATCTTGCCGAGCACAAGCCCTTTGTTGCAGGGGAGAGCGGCAACACTCCCACCATACATCTTGTGGAAAAGCTGGAACACCGTGCAAATATTTCGGATACCGACAGAGGCGAGGAGATACTCGACAGGATAAATGACCTGCATCAGCTGCTTGAAGCGTACAAGGCCGGTATCATCAAATAAAATACATATCATAATTAATATGAAACGCCCGTACAGCAGAAGTACGGGCGTTTCCCTATATAAAAGCCATGAAGATGTCTCAGTAATGCCGGAGGACTATCCGGTGTGCAGAAGTAAGTCTCAGCATACACTTACAGTATCTGCCTCGCAGCTGTACCAGTCAGAGCCGGCGGTGCAGTCCCGGGCAGGGTCAGCATCATCATTGAAAAGCGTGATGCCTGTGCTGAATGTGCAGCTGGTATTCCTATGCGCACCGAGAACCAGGCAGCTCACTGCGATGCAGGTAAGAAGTAAGAGTGCAGTTATTATCTTTACGCCTGTTACTGACTTATCCATTTATGTTTCCCCCTGTGGTATTCTTTACTCAGCATTTCGTTTATTCCTTTGCTGTGATTATATGATACCATGGTATTGCACTGTATTCAATATCCAATACAGGTGCAATATGTAGCAAAAGCTACACTCACACGGGGGAGTGTAGCTTAATTAACGGTTCGGGATGGAATTGTTGCAGTATGTACACTGCGTGATTCCGGCGCAGCCCGGTAAAAACATCAGCCTGTACTTGGGAGTACAGGCTGTTGCATATTGGATCGTATCGGTTAATAATAGATTACTGATCTGAGATTTCTCCGACACTTACTTCCCGGGAATCATTATTGTCTTCCGACGGTATCTTTATTGAGAAGATAGAGATGCCTTCTGACCCGGGATCAGCGTCATTGACGCGCAGCTGGCGGTAGTCTATCCGGTCATAAGTCTTTCCGCTGTCGGTTTTAACATCCTCGTATCTGATTACGATATCAGAGTAGGTTACCTTGCGTTTATCAACTCTTACCTCTTCTCCGAGGTACGTGATGTTTCCGCAGCTTATGATATTGCCGTCAACACATTCAAAGAACTCGTTCCATTCCTTTTCAAGATCATGTGAATTCCGAACGTTTGAAGAAAACAGCTTGTTAAGGCTCTGGATATCCTTTTGCTTCAGATATTCAAAGTATGATTCAGCTTCCTTTTTTGCAGCATTCTCCGGATGATATTCCTTTGATCTTGAAGAACTTACAGGTGCACTGTCCTGAATCGGTGCGGAAGCAGAAGGCTCTTGACCGCAGCTGTTAAGCATAAACAGGGATAATATCAAACTTGCAAGAATCCTGTATTTTGCTTTTCTCATGATTTCACCTCACAATGATGAAGTTTTTCTCAATATCTGATGATCACCTGGAGAACTTGGTTACGTTGTCGCCCCACATGACGTATATGTAGAAATTATCCTCGTCAAAGTAAAGATACTTTGAAAGTGAGTTAGCGCTGGAATCAAAAGTATCGACAAATTCATTGAAAAGGTTCTGCTGAGAACTCATATCAATAGCACCTATCGTGACAAGCTTGTTGGAATCAACTCTTCCTACGTATGCAGGGTTGAATCCGCAGGCCCACCACTGTCTGTTGGAAGCTGTTGAGTTATCCTGAGGATCCCATGCATAAACGTTTGTAATGCTGGAACTGCCTGAGTATTCGTACAGATATACATTCATCGGAATGGAGAGACTCTTGTCAACGTTGTAGTGATCAAGATTATCCTTCAGAAGATCCTGGATCGTATTGCTGATTCCTTCAAGAATGCCGTCATCAGAACTGCTGTAATTGGAGGGACGGGTATAGAAGCCGATCTCTGTTCCTGCGCCGAGATTAAGATAGTTTCCTCTCCACATCCAGAAAACATACTGCTGTCCGTTGCGTGTGAAGGGGAACTTTTCATATCTCATATTACCTAATGTGCCGATCCTGAATACATCATCATAAAGATTATTGTATCCGAAGGTCGACTGCCACTGATTATACTGTGAATGGATAACGCCGCTGCTGTCACTTCTGAAATTCAGGATAGCTGAGCCCAATTCTGCGCAGACATCCTTGACCTCTTCCGGATCGGGTATATATTTCAGAAGTCTTGCTAATCCGGCATTGAAAGCAATGATGGCTAAAGGCGGATCGATCAACATAAGAGCTACGGCTGAATTCATTTCGGTTCGGATCAGATCCTTGTCGTACAGCCAGAACTGTATGGATGATGTGCCTATGCTGTCAAGTATGTCATCGACCTCGTCAAGGAACACATCAAAGCCTTCATATCCGGTATTGTCATCGTTTTTGTGGCCGCTGTAATTATACCAGCCTGGTAAGGAATGTGTGGGCTCGTGATTCTTGATATAATCGATGTGATACTTCCAGAGTCCGCTGATACCGTTTTTCCTGTTGACCTGTCCGTCCTGTTCCCTGGGTGCAACTCCATCGACAGACTTGCCGTCAAGCAGACCGTCATCGTCTGTATCATCATCGTTCGGGTCTGATTTATAGGTGAATTCCACCTTGCCGTCCTTGACGGTCACTATGATCTCCTCGCCGTCTTCAAGACCGTCATTGTCACTGTCCGGGTTTTCGGGATCAGTGCTTATATACCTTCCGAAGCCGAGTCTTATCTTGCCGTTTTCGTAGTAATCGCAGATGCCGTCGCCGTCTGTATCGATAGACAGGTCGATATCGTCCTTTGCCTTCTCAAACTCGTCTTTAAGTCCGGAAGCAAGAGAAGCACGGTAGTACTTGCCGCCTGTTGACTCAGCGATCTTTTTCAGGAGAGCCTCGTCGATGGAATATTCAGAGCCTAAGCCTACAGTATAGATGGTTATACCGAGGGATTTTGCTTCCTCGATGATGGGATCATAGTCAAAATAGTCGTTGTCGATACCGTCAGTAAGAACGATCATCTTCTTGGTGGAGAGCCTCGGGTTATCTGAATACTGCTTGTTTGCTTCGATGATTCCGTTATAGATAGAGGTTCCGCCGTCGGTATAGGTCTTTGTTACTGCGTTCTTGGATGCTTCTTTGTCGGTGGTGAATGCAGAGCAGAGCTTTGCGTGGTTGTCAAAGCCTATTACAGCAATTCTGTCATTGGTATTGAGCTGATCGATAAGCTCCTTTGCAGCTTCATATCTTATATTCTTGCTGTCGTTCCAGTCCATGCTTCCGGAGCCGTCGATAACGAGTGCGAGATCAACAGGCAGCAGGGATGCGATGATTCCGTTGGATACCTTGATCTCTTCCTCCCATACCTTTGAGAGCTTCTTCTTGTCAAGGAGAACGTACTTGGAGAAATGTGTTGTGACTGCCGAAGCAGTATTTCCTTCGACGGTTGTTTCGAGCTCAACAAGCTGCTGATTCTCCTCGTCGAAATAGTAGATAACCGGCTCAAATTCGGGATCGTTGAGGAGTTCGGGATCAAATTCAAATCTTAATACAGCCTGATCGAACTCACCGTCAACCTCAAATTCATATCCGGGGCCTACATAACCGTAGGTATCCTCGTTGAAGTAGAAATCAGAGAGCTTTGTAACGGAAAGTGTCTCAACCTGGTCGCCGGAAAGCTCTATCGATACTGAAGGCTTTACAAGCTCACTCTCTTCGCCCTCACCGGGAACAGCTGTTACTCTGAATTTCTGATTGAACACAGTCGGGTCATATCCGAGTTCAACTTCCCTGTTATCGTCAAGGCCGTCCTTGTCTGTATCGGCAAGAAGGGGATCGGTGTGGTGGATGGTGAGCTCGTCATTATCCCTGAGGGTATCAAGATCGGTATCCTCATATAGGGGATCTGTTCCATGCTCGAATTCCTTTTCATTGGATAAGCCGTCCTTGTCCTTATCCTCGTCGCCGTCCTCGACGCCGTTCTCGTCAGAGTCTTTTACTGTCGGGTCTGTAAGGAGGATCATTACCTCGTTATAGTCGGATATCCTGTCGCCGTCTGTATCGGCATTGTTCTTGTCTGTGCCGATGACATCCTCCATCATATTGCAGATGCCGTCATTATCGTTGTCGTCATAGTCAATCACAAGGTCTTCAAGTCCCTTGATCACGTTGTTGACGCAGAGTTCATCAGTAACGATGCTTCCGTCCTTGTATTCTGCGCTTACACGTACTCTGTTCTTTCCGAGATCAAGCACGAAGCCTTCATCGTTCCAGTTATCTGCCGGAGTTATCTCGTCGGTGAGGAAGAGCTCATTTCTGCTGTTGTATACCTCAAGCCTGAGTGCCTTGACGGAGTCGCTTGAAGAAACAGTTCCGTTAAGTCCGGTCACGAGCTTTGTGGTCTGATAGGACTTGTCCTTCTCGATGTATTCGAATTTATCGCTGTTGATCTTTACCTGCTTCTCGCCGGTAACAAGCTCGTATGTGCCGTCAGCAGCATTGTATGATACCTTTACCTCGATGATACAGGGCTCATTGTCAACTGAGATATTAATCCTTGCGGAAAGAGTCTCAATACTCTCTCCGGCAGCAGAGACAGTTCTCAGGTCGATGAATGTGCCTGTCAGTGCAAGACAAAGGAAGAGGCTGAGTACTCTTGTTCTGGTCTTTCTGCTGGTCAGTGTGAGGAATGCAACGGCTGTGAGTATGAGCAGTACAGCTATTACATATGTCATATTATTGTTGTCGCTTGTCTTGGGCGAATCAACAGGCTGAGCAGTCGTCGCCTGTGTGGTGGTAGTTGTCGCAGGAGCAGCTGTCACTGTTGTAGTCTGCGGTGTCTCAGCAGCAAGAACAGCCGAGAGCTGAACCGTTTCGTTCGGGGCAAGGGATGCCCTTTCGGCTGACAGTGAACCGTCCTTCAGCTTCAGCTTGTCCGGCAGAACGCTTTCTATCCTGAGGTTGTTTACAGTCTCAGCCTTGTTCTCAACGACGATATCGACCTTAACATCCTCTGAGGATGAATAAGCATCCTTATCGGATACTATCCTGACGCTCAGGTCGTCTGACCGGGCCTGATTCTCTGCTGCATAAGCGTTCAGCGATACACTGCCAAGCACAGAGAGTGAGAGGAGCGCAGCAGCAATAGTTTTTCTGATAGTCATTTTTGACCTCCTTGTGTGAATTTGTTGGTGGAACTATTAAACCAATAATTTCCGTTCACAGTATTATGTCTATAATAAAGTCTAATACAATAGACCGGCTGCGGATACTGATAACGGCCTGTAAGACCGTCTCTGTTTGCTCACCTCCAGATAATGTGATTCTGAATTGTTCTGCGGCTTCAATTCAGTAAGAAGCCATATCCCTTGTTTTTCCGTATCAAAAACTGAAAATGACAGCCGTTTTTCACTTGTGGAATATGTAAAACGTCTGTCATCTCTTCTATGGTCAATTGTGTTCACAACAGGAATATTATATCATAATCAGATTGCTCCGGTCAAGGAATGAGCCGGAAATTCGTTATAGACTACAATGGCCGTATTTGTTTATCATATATTTATATATCGTTTAACAATGATATAGTCGATCATCGGCATGGGGATTGACAATCCGGCAGAACGGGTGATATAATCATTGTGAATAATGATGAAGGAAGGAGCAGAAGAGGGTGAGGATATTTATTGATGCCGATGGGTGTCCTGTAGTAGATATCACGGTGTGCACGGCAAGGAGATACGGTATAGCCTGCACCATAATCTGTGATACAGCCCATTCCATCAGCCGTGAAGGTGCAGATACCATAATAGTTGACAAGGGTGCGGACAGCGCTGATTTCCGCCTTGTGAATCTTGTGAGTGAAGGCGATATCGCTGTGACGCAGGATTACGGTCTTGCTGCAATGTGTCTGAGCAGACGCGCAGTGGTCCTCAATCAGGACGGCAGGCAGTATTCTGAGGATAATATAGCAGGCCTGCTTGAATTCCGTGCAGTATCGGCAAAGATACGCCGCAGCGGCGGCCGGACGAAAGGTCAGGCAAAGCGTACAGCTCAGCAGGACAGAGATTTCAGTGCCGCTCTTATAAGAGTGATAGAAAATACATCAGAAAAGGGCTGACCTTATAAAAAAACAGCAGACCGCCGCGGCAAAGCATACCGCGGCGGTCTGTCTTTATATACTATATCATGTCAGAAGCTATTCTGTAATAAGCTCCCTGACGTCCACGCTCTTTATCTTGCCTGAGACTGCATAGGCGAAGGCAAAGAAGCACAGACATACTGCTGCTGCCGGAAAAGCGAAGGTCATTGGTGATATCTCTGCTTTCAGGTCGGTAAGGCCTACTATCTTCAGCATGAAGGTTATCATCTTCCTTGCCCACAGCGCACTCAGTGTGCCGCCGAGGAGGGAGCCCGCTAATGCGACGGCTGCGAATCTCAGGGCGAACTGCCTTCTGAGACTGCCGGATGTAGTGCCGAGTGCCTTGAATATGCCGATATCAGTGCGCTCGCGTACGAAACTGCGCCTGCAAAGCATGACCACGACAACAGCGGCGAATATCAGTATCACTGTGTACATCGTGTATATGCTCGAATTCATGAGTATGGTCACTATCTTCCGGTAGTTGAGCATAGTTCCGCTTTCCTTGTATTCGCTTGCTGAGATGCTGTCACCGAAGCGGCTTGTGATCATATCTATCATTTCCTGTGTCTTTGAGGTATCGCTGAGCTTCAGCTGTGCGGATTCCACATCATTGCAGCCCAGCTTCTGCATACCCTCTTCTGTCATCATCGAAACAAGTCCAAACTCAAATACCGTCTGGAAGTATCCGGTTATGATGAACTCCTCCGTTCTGTCCTGACAGGATACCGTTACTGTGTCGCCTATTGCCTTCCCGAGATCTTCTGCAAGGTTCTTTGTAACTATCAGCTCGTTGTCGTATTCCGGCTGCCTGCCGTCAAGCAGGTCGTACTTGTCCTCCTCTCTGCGGAAGGCGTGTACAGGAACGAACTGACCGTCTATCATCATGCGGCGAATGGACCTTGTGTAGAGGGATGCGCCGCTGTCCACCTCACGGGCGGCCTCTTCGAATTCGCCGGCATTATCGATGGAGAGTCCGCCGGTATTGAGGAGATTTATCTCTCCCTTTGATGTAGTGAACAGCTTGTCCGGATCAAGGTTTGCTGTAATAAGGGTGATGCTGACGAGAAAGTAGACGAGCATGGCAACGATGAGCGCAGTTCCGGTGTAGCTGCGGCGGTTGGTGCTCAGCTGCCTGAGGACGAGTGACAGAGAAAGGGGATGCTTTCTTATGCGGCAGTTGAGCCGGCTGTCGAAGTGTACCTCGTCCCGTCCGCCGGATATCGCCCTGACGGGTGAGATGCGGGATATCTTCGCCGTAGCAGCAAATATGAAGCCGATGCAGACAAGTATCATTACAAGTGACATTCCGGCGCACTTCATAACAGATACGTCTGTTCCGGTGAGAATGCCGGTCAGATTCATCCATTTGCGTATCAGCACCGCACATACCGGTATCGAGACGAGCAGGCCGAGAACGCTGCCTGCGGCGAGGGCGAGGACATATTCCGCTGCATATACAAGGCGTATCCTGCCGACGGAGAAGCCGAGCGCCCGCAGTATACCAAGGTCGGTGTACTCCATTTCAACCGCTGCGCTTATGCTGTTGTGTATGGTTATGAGTATCGCCGCAAGGAGTATCATGGTGAATGCTGCCATGCCTCTTGTTCCGGTATTTGAATACATCTCAAAGAGGTCGATGATGTTCTGGCGGCTTAATACTGCTCTGGCAGACTTTATCAGCGCACTGTCAGTGAGATCCCGGCGCAGTTCTGAGGCATCGATGCCGTCTGCGGCGTGTATATGCACCTCGCTGTACACGATCATCAGCAGCACAGGACTGTCTTCATGGTCTGTGCAGTCTGAAATCAGTCTGTCGTAATCCTCCTCGGAAAGCACACAATAGTTATCGGTGATGGTGGTAGCTCCGAAGATCTTATCCTCGTAGAAGCCCTTTACAGTATATCTCTCCTCGCTGCCGCTGCTGGTTCTGAAGGATAATACTGCGCCTTCCTTCATTCTGCTGTTCATCTTCAGCTTGTAGGGGAGAAATATCTCACCGGGCTTCAGGTCATTGTCTGCTCTGAATCCGTCAAAGCTGTCGTTGAATACGCATACATCATCGCTCCGGCGTGTGAAGGAGAGAATGATGTCTTCCTCAGCCCCGTCAACGACAGGTCTGCTCCTCAGAAATATGGACTGCTTCACACCGTATCCGGCGACACTGCTGCTCTTGTCAAGTGAAGCGAGCATATCATCTGACAGATCATCTTCATAGATCATAACGATAAGGTCTCCCACATTCTCCTCGGCGAAATTCTTCTCTATCTCCGCCCTCAGTACATCGTCATTGCTTACCGTTCCCGAGAACGAAAAGGTGATGAGGGACATAAGAAGGATGATGCCGAAGAAGGCATCCTTTCCGTGTCTGATATGCGCCCGTATAAGCCTGAATATGCTTTTCATAGTCCCACCTCACCATTCAAGTGATGTGAGCCAGGCATTGACCTGCGCCTCACGGCTCTTCTCATCCTTTTCGTCATACATGGCAAGGTCCAGGTCTCCGATTATACGGCCGTCCTCGATATAGAGTATGCGTGATGCACGGCAGGCGGCTCTTATGTCATGGGTCACCATGAGTATGCTCTGTCCGCCGCGGTTGAGGTCTGTGAGCAGATCGAGCACCTCGGTGGTGTTCTTCCTGTTCAGGGCTCCGGTAGGTTCGTCCGCAAAGAGGAGCTTCGGCTCGTTTATGACTGCTCTTGCGATAGCGCAGCGCTGCTGCTCGCCGCCTGAGCACTGCGAAGGCAGATGATCGCGGATATCCTTTATACCCATCTTCTCAAGGAGCTCCTCCGCACGCTTTTCCGTTTCCGCTGCGCTCCTTGACTTATTGAGATAGCCGGGGACTGTGATGTTCTCATAAAGGCTCAGATTGCTCACAAGGTGCATCTGCTGGAAGACAAAGCCGAAATCGCTGTGCCTGAGTGCTGAGAGCTTCTTCTCGCTCATCTTTGCAAGGTCCTCGCCGTTGTAGAGAACCAGGCCGCCCGTTGCCCTGTCCATGCCGCTGAGGACATAGAGGGTGGTTGATTTTCCCGAGCCGGAGGCTCCCATTATGACGGTGAGATCTCCTTCATAGATATCGGCATTCATACCTGTGAGGATATGTGTCTGCCTGCCGTTGTGTGCAAAGCTCTTGTATACTTCCTTTGCGGAAAGAATAGTTTTTTTCATTGCTGTTCTCCTTCCTGTCAGCTTATGTCTATATTCTAACAGGTAAACTATTAAGGAATCTTTAAGAAAACACCCGGCAGGGACCGAATGTCCTTCGGGCGGCGCATCAGGAGCTCAGGGAGTGCAGCTTTTCATCGTAGAGAGGCAGGGCAACGCTAACCTCAAAGCCTTTTCCGTTGTTCCTTGCGCTCACGCTGCCGCCGGACTGCTCTGCGATGTATTTCACTATGTACAGGCCGAGACCGGAACCGCTGTGCTGTCCTTTATTGCTGCCGCGGAAGAATTTGCTGAAGATAAAAGGCATATCTCCGTCGGGCACTCCGCTGCCGTAGTCACAGAAGCGTATAACTGCATTATCGCCGGAGCGCTCTGCTGTTATATCCACATCAGTGCCGGCATATTTCTTTGCGTTGTTGATAAGGTTCTCGGCTATCTGGCATACCCTTTCCGGGTCAGCGTATACCTCAAGAGGGGAGGAGGGCTCCGTAAATCTTACACTGCCGTCAGGAGAGATATCACCGACTGCCTTTCTTAGCAGTACGCCGAGGTCAAAGCGCTCCGGCGACATCTTCAGCTTTTCAAGCTCTGAAAGGGAATGGGTGAGCAGGTCGGAGGTCAGCTTCGATATCTCATCGCATTTGCGTATTATAACATCAGTATACTGTCTGCACTTCTCCGGCGAGGAGCCTATCCCAAGTTCGAGAGCCTCGGTGTAGGCGCGTATGGAGGCGACGGGCGTCTTTATATCGTGAGAGAGGGCGGCGATGACGGTCTTATGGTTCTCTATGGCTTCGCGCTCACAGGCTCTTGCACGGACTATCTCGCTGCGCATACTGTCGAATGCCCATGTGAATCTGCCGAAGTAGTCGGTGCGCTCATAGTCAAGAGGGAGGTCGAGGTCGCCGCCGGCTATCCTCTCTGCAAATCCCGAGAGTCTGTGGAAGGGGCGTATCACTGCTATGCCGCAGTAGATGCTTACACCGGCGAGAAAGCCGATGCAGAGGAGACCGGTCAGTATCACAGCTGCCTGACCGTCGGGGATGCGTTTATCTGAGCTTATCTCCCGGCGCAGTTCCTTTGCAGCTGCTCCCGCTGCCGTAGTATCACCCTGCTCGCAGAGCTTTTCTATCTCGTTGAGACTCACCATGTAGCTGCCTGCCCTGCTGCTGTAGCCGGATGCCCTGAAATATGAGATACCGCAGACAGCAGCGATGAGGAGCGCAAAGATGAGCGCTGCATTTGTCAGACGTTTCATTCATCCACCTCCAGCATATACCCGAGCCTCCATACAGTCTTTATGTATTTCGGGTCGGCAGGGTCGTCCTCAAGCTTTTCACGCAGCCAGCGGATATGTACAGCGAGGGTCGAGGGCTCGACTCCAGAGAACGCTCCCCATACCTCGGAAAGCAGCTTATCCTTCGGGATGGCTGTGTTCCTGTTGCGGCAGAGGTATTCAAGAAGGTCGAATTCACGCTGTGCGAGGGTTATCCTCCCGCCGCGGCGGGTGACCGTCCTTGCAGCGGTGTCTATGACGATATCGCCGAAAGAGAGCCTGCTGTCACCGGACTGCCCGTAGGCTCGTCTGATGAGGGCATTGATGCGTGAGAGCAGTTCCTTCATGGAATAGGGCTTCGGCAGATAATCATCCCCGCCGATATCAAAGCTGGTTATGCGGTCGTCCTCGGCAGTGCGTGCGCTTGCGAAGATGACGGGAACATCCGATACCTCACGAAGCTGCCGGCAGATATCGAATCCGACGGAATCTGGGAGATTGATGTCAAGGAGTATAAGATGGAAGCTTTTATGTGAGAGTATATCAAAAGCCTCCTCTGCGCTTTCCGCCCGCACGCTCTCGTAGCCGCAGCCGTCAAGCATCTCTGAGATTATAAAAGAAAGATCGGTATCATCGTCAACGATCAGTATCCGTTTTTTGTCCATGGAAGCATCCTCCGTAGCTGATTAGATTTCCTGTTATATTATATACCATCGGTGAGGTACGGTCAAGCGTACGCCGCAGGTACCGGAATGTCAAGACCCCCGGTTAATGGCCGGGGGTCTGGGATCATTTCTTTTCAAGGGCAGTGTAGTTCCAGTCGGGATAGAGCATATGAGCCTCGTCAGGGGTACCGGCATAGATACGGTAAGAATTCCTGTGGGTGAGTACTCCTATGAAAATGGAATCGCCGTTTGAGAGCTTCCAGTGGAAATCCTCACCAAGATCCTTGCGTATCTTCTTGAAGAACTCATCGTCTTTCTCATACATCAGGCCGAGCTCGTATACATTCCACTGTCCGCCGTCGCCGCCCTTCTTCAGCATCGAGGAGTTTTTCAGCGACTCCATCTCGCTGTGAACAGCTTCAATAGCTTCGTAGTCGAGCTTGGTCTTGTCGAGAGCGGGTGCCTTGCTGCTGAGAAGGTTCCATCCGCAGAAAGCAAGTATCACAAGCGCTAAACCTATAACTATTTTTTTGATGTCCATATTCTGTCCTCCATATGTTCAGGATTTATTCTGTATAATTGATTATATCATATATATAAAGAAAATGCAAGAGCGGATATTACTGTCCGTATCCGCAGAGCCCGCCGGCAAGCTCCATGATGATGCCGGCAATGAATTCGGGAGTATCACGAGTATCGGCATAGAGCCACTTTCTGACCACGGAATAGGCGCCGCGGAGTATGAACTCGGTGGCATACTCCTTCCTGCTGCCCTCGTATCTGTCAGCGAGCCCCTGCTCAAGCTCTGTTGTTATATACGAAAGGCCGAGCAGGCTCTCAAGGAAGCTGTCATCGCTTATTGCCCTTATCAGTGCAAGGCAGAGTTCCCTCTGCTCATCCATGTATGCAAGTACGTTTACAAGGTTCTTGGGCTCGTCGTCATTTTCAAAGTGCATTTCAAGCTCTTTCAGAAACCCTTCCTTAACCTCGTTCAGAAGGTCATACTGTGTACCGTAGTACTTGTAGAAGGTCGTCCTGTTGATCTGGGCTTCAAGGCATATCTCCTGTACTCTTATCTTCTCGATGGGCTTCTGGCCGAGCAGTCTTATCAGTGCCTCCCTGAGCATTCTCTTTGTAACACGTATACGTTGGTTCTCCATAGCTTTCTCCTCAACAAATATCATCAAAGTGTTGACTCTGCAACATTTATATTCCACTTTGTAGTTTACACCACATTTTAAAGTCAACAGTCGGTTGACTTTAAAACAGGTTTATGGTAGCATTATAACGTGTTTTGAAAAATCTGTCAAGAGGTGTATTCAATGAAGAAAATAGCTGACATCATTGTTGAAAAGCGGATATGGATCATAATCGTCGTCCTTGCTTTTACTGCGGTCTGCGGACTGCTCATCCCGGAGGTGGGAGTCAATGACGATATGACGAAATATCTGCCGGATGATTCGTCCATGAAGATCGGTATGGATATCATGGAGGAGAGCTTTCCGGAGGCTGATACCGACAACACCATACGTGTGATGTTCACAGGCCTTGAGCGCGAACAGAAGAGCGCACTTAAGGAAAGACTTGAGGGGATAGAGAACGTCACAGACGTTGACTACAAGGAAGGTGACGAAGACTACAACAGGGATAAGTACACCAAGTATGTACTCCACATGGAGAATGACTACGGTTCCCCTGAGGAGGCTGAGATAATCCGTACCCTTGAACGGGACTTCTCCGGAAACGATATGACATACATGGATGACAGCAACGAAGGTCCCGGTCTTCCGCTGTGGGTAATGGTATTTGCTGTTGCGATGCTCATGGTCATACTGCTTATAATGAGTGGTTCGTGGTTCGAGCCTGTGCTGTTTCTGTTCACTATAGCTGTCGCTGTAGTCATCAATCTCGGCACGAATATCATACTCGGCACTATCTCGGAGAACACCTTCTCCGTTGCAGCCATACTGCAGCTCGTCCTGTCCATGGACTATTCGATAATACTGATAAACCGCTACCGTCAGGAGCTTGAGAAGACCGATGACAGAAAGGCTGCCATGAAGGCAGCGGTCGCAGGTGCTTTCTCCTCCATATCGAGCAGCTCCATAACCACGGTGGTAGGTCTTCTTGCCCTTGTCTTCATGAGCTTCAAGATTGGCTTTGATATGGGCGTAGTGCTTGCAAAGGGTGTATTCTGCAGCGTTGTGTGCGTTTTCCTGATACTCCCCGGCCTGATACTCACATTCTCGAAGGTTATAGAAAAGACAGCAAAGCCGGCTCCCCATATACCCACGGGCGGGCTTGCGAGATTCGCCTACAGGGCAAGAGTGCCTCTCACTCTCTGCTTCATCGGCCTGTTTGCGGGCGCCTGGTACTTACAGAAGCAGACGGTGATATGCTTCTCCATGACTCCCCCCGATGCCATAGCTGATATCTTCCCCACAAGGAGCACTGTCGTTATGCTCTACGAGAATCAGGATGATGATGCCGTAACAAGGATAGCTGAAAGACTTGAGGAGCGCGAGGATGTGAAGAGTGCGGCAAACTATTCCAGCACCCTTGGAAAGCAGCATACAGCTGATGATATGGTTGATGCCATAGATGATCTTTCAGAGAATATGGGCAGCGGAAAGAAGCGCGATTTCGACCTCGACCCCACTCTCTTCAATATGCTTTACTATAAGTACTACGGCGGTAAGACAGGAAAGATTACGGCATCCGAATTCATGCGTTTCATAACCGATGATGTCATGACGAACGAGACATTCAGTGACTATATGGGCGAGGATATCACGGAATACAGGGATATGATAGAAAAGCTCTCCGATGCACAGCTGCTGAAAAAGCCCATGGATGCCAGGGAACTTGCAGATTTCTTTGATATGCCGGTAAGCGACTGCGAGCAGCTCATACTCTATTACTTCATACAGAACGGCGGAGCAGAAGCAGATACAATCACTGTCGGTGAGTTTACAGATTTCGTTCTGAATGATCTTGCAGCCGACAAGGATTACTCCGATATGTTCGATGAGGAAACCATTGAACAGATGAAGCTGCTGAGGGAGTTCACTGACGGTGAAGCTCTGAAGAAGGAGCATACTCCCGGAGAAATGGCAGAAAAGATGGGCTTTGATGAGGAGGATGCAAAGCTGCTCTATGTGTATTACTTCGGAAAGAACAAGGACTACACCCCGAAGAGCATGACAATACAGGAGCTTACTTCCTTCCTCAGAAACGATGTTGCCAAGAACAAGACCTTCTCTTTCCGCTTCAGCGCTGATACTCTTTCACAGATAGACCAGCTTTCCGCCTTTACCGACAGGAATGCCATCCATGCGGTCAGAGATGCCTCGGGTCTTGCCCGGATGCTCGGCATGGAGGAGGGGATGATCAGGCAGATATTCCGCCTTGACTCAAGAGACCTGGACCTGGACAGCAGGACCATGACCTTGCAGGAATTCGTTTCTTTCCTTGAAGCACTGATGAATGATCCGGCATACAGCGGCAGCTTTGACAGCTCTCTGCGTGAGAAGACAGGTCAGATGTCGCAGATAATACAGCTTGCCTCATCGGACTATCCGCTTTCCGCCCCTGAGCTCTCAGCAATGCTCGGTATAGACCAGGGCTTTATCTCACAGCTCTTCATGGGCTTCTCGGCACAGTCCGGTACTGAGATCGCTTCTATGCCTCTGAGAGGCTTTATAGATGCCTTTATCATCAACGTGCTGCCGGATCCCGTTTACGGCCCTATGATCGACAATGATACAAGATCGCAGCTGTACACTATGCAGCAGCTCTGCAACATCGCTGCTTCCGGTCAGTCCCTGGGCATGGACGGGTTCTCAAAGCTCTTCGGCATGGACCAGAGTCAGATAAGGCTGCTCTTCACCCTTTACTACGGCAACTCCGACAGGAGGATGTCGCTGTATGACTTTGTGGCATATATGAACAGCTATGTAGTGAATGACCCGATGTTCTCCGGAAAGATTGATCAGGCATCAGCACAGAAGATGAAGACCCTGAAGCAGATAATGGATATCGCATCCTCCGGTGCGGGCCTGACTTATGAGCAGTCCGCTGCTCTTATGAATATGGATGCCGCTTCAATGAAGCAGCTCTATGCGCTCAGGGATTCAAAGAATGCAGACTGGAAGATGAGTCCTGAAGATATGATCGGCTTCCTCATCACCAATAAAAAGGAGCTCTCCGGTATGGCTGACAGTGAGATGCTTGACAAGGTGGAACTCCTGAAAGGCATAATGGAAAGCGCTGAGTCAGGAGAGGAGCTTGATGCTGAGGCCCTTTCTGAGCTGACCGGTATGGAGCCTGACAAGGCGGAGCAGCTGCTTCTCCTCTACACCTATAAGAAGGGCGATACAAAAGACTGGAAGCTCTCCGTTAAGGAGTTTCTTGATTTCGTAAAGTCCGATGTACTGAGCAGTGAAGACTTCGCAGACCGCTTTGACAAGGAGCAGAGCGAACAGCTCACAAGCGTTTCCTCTGTGGCAGACGCAGTTATCTCCGGTGAGAAGTTTGACTGCGCTGAAATGACTGATCTGTTCAGAGGTATGACAGATGATCTTGATGATGATACCATATCCCTGCTCTATCTTTATCATGATGCGAATCTGGAGCCTGACAAGAGCATGACCATGTCCATAGATCAGCTTATGAGTTATCTTGCTGATACTCTCATCTATGACAGCACCTTCAGTACCGTCATTGATGACGAGATGAAGGAGGACATACAGCAGTCTGATGCTGACCTGAAAGATGGCCTTGAACAGCTCAGAAGCGATAAGTATTCAAGGCTTATAATGTCTGTAACGGTACCTGAGGAGGGCAAGGAGACAGAGGAGTTCTACCGCACAGTGAATGATATGTGTGCAGATCTCAGAGGCGAACATCATCTTATCGGTTCATCGGCTATGAACTATGAAATGTCGCAGACCTTCGACAAAGAGCTGCTTACCATAACACTGCTCACTGCAATTGCCATCTTTCTGGTAGTTCTTATTACCTTCCGCTCGGCTGCCGTGCCTGCAATACTTGTACTTCTTGTGCAGTGCGGAGTATATATCACAGTTTCCGTTATCGGCATACAGGGCTACAGCATACATTATCTTGCACTGCTCATAGTGCAGTGCATCCTTATGGGCTCAACCATAGACTATGCTATCCTCTTCAGCACCTACTACCGTGAAAAGCGAAGAGAGACGCTTCAGCCGGGGGCCCTGATGGGTGCATACGATGGCTCGATGCACACCATCCTCACCTCAGGACTTATCATGGTGACTATTACGGGCATTCTCGGACAGTGCTTCGGTGACCCGACAATCGAGCAGATATGCCGCACTATTTCCATAGGCGCGGCAAGCGCGATCTTCCTGATAGTATTCATACTCCCGGGCATTCTTGCCTGCCTCGACAGATTCACAGCGGGCAGGAAAAGATTCCAGGGCTGACGGGTATTGATAAAAGCTGCCGGACACTGGTCACGGCAGCTTTTTTGTATTGAAAAAGATACCGTGTTATGCTATAATGAATGAAAGGCATTCTTCTGTTTATCAGAAAGGGAATGCATATACAGGACCGGATCAGACGCTATCAACCTTTTGCTTATCATCTCAGGAGGGATGAAGAATGAAAAAGAAGACAGTCTCTATTCTGACCGCACTGAGCCTGACGGCAGGTGCGCTGCCGTATATTCCGTGTGCCGGTGCATCAGCGGCCGGGGAATACCTTATCCGCGACAAGTGGGGCTACTGCAAGAGCGCAAACTATGCCGAGTCGGAGCATTTCGTCATCTTCTACGGAAACAATGACACCACAGGGAAGGTGAACGAGGCTTTCCTCAGAAGGAACCTCGATGACTACGAAAAGCTGTGGAAGTGCTACGGGGAGTACCTCGGCATGGAGAATATGAACGTTGACATATACGGCAAGAGCAGTCAGAAGTACAAGACGAACGTATATCTGACATATACCGGCCTGCCGCAGTACTCTGAGGGGTGGGCGTTCATGAGTTCCGAGGACGGCTACGGCATCGAGATCATCAGCCCCGAAGCCATGCTTGATGACCTTACGATAGCCCACGAATTCGGCCATGTTGTTACCATGCAGCAGAAGGCATGGGTGGATCAGGATATTACAGGAGCCTGGTGGGAGCCCCTTGCCAACTGGTTCCGCGAGATGTATCTCGGCAGCGAATACTATACCGGCGACGTGAAGACCTGCTGGTTCGAGCCCTATATCCGCAATCTCAGTCTTACCCTTCCTCACGGCAGGAACTACTATGAGGTCTGGCCGTTTCTGGTATACATATCATATAATCCCGATGAACTGCCAGGCCTCGGCATAGATGCAGTAAAGCGCATGATATCTGAGGCAAAGCCCGGGGAGTATCCCTTTGATACGATCACACGCCTGTTCGGCACTGATGCTCAGACAGTATTCGGTCACTATGCCAAGCGTATGGCCACATTTGACTTCGGCGCGCAGGCTGCCTACAGGGAGGAGTTCAGCAAAAAACTGGCTCAGTCACCCTATTACTGGAACCTTTTCTATACCGTTCCGGGGGACAACGGCACCGGCTGGCTTCAGGTACCTCAGGAGGAGGCGCCCATGCAGGCAGGCATCAATATCATCCCGCTTACCATCACCGGAGATACTATCAGTGCTGAACTGCGCGGTGTATCGGACGACAGCAATGCCGGCTGGCAGGCCTGCATCGTTACGGTCGATGCTTCCGGAAATGAAAGCTATTCGGAGCTCTTCGGCAGCGGACAGAGTGCCGCTGTTCCCGCAAAGGACGCAGTATCCGCCTGCCTTACAGTGACAGCCATGCCTCAGAAGCTGGTAAAGGTCAACGCCTTCCACAAGGACGATGTCTCCCGGTATAAGGACGGTGAGGAGCGCAGACGCTATCCCTATGAGATAAAGCTCACAGGCGCAGAGGTACAGCAGTCCGGCGGCTACGCTAAGGGCAGGGGTCATATCCATTCCAACGGCGGCGGATGGGTCGCTGACAGTGCCAGCGTTGCGGATTCAGTATATGTAGGGCCTGATGCAATGGTGCTGGGCGGTGCAAAGCTGTCTGGCAATGTCAGGGTAGAAGACCATGCGGTGGTTGCAAACAGCGTTACTGCCCGGGATAATGTGACGATCAGCGGTCATGCTGTGGTGGACGGCGGCGGCTGGGTATACGACAACGGCTGGAAGCAGGGGAGTGTTGTCCTCAGCGATAATGCCGCCATCAGCGGCAGTGCAGTCGTTTCCAATTCCTGCACTGTGTCCGGAAATGCTAAGGTATTGCAGAAAGCCTATCTTGCTGACGGCGTAAAGGTCGGCGACAATGTGACAGTAAAGGGTATGTCTTATCTCTACGGCACTGTCTACTATTCGGGAAGCGCTGTACTTGACGGAGATTTCAGCAATGAAAAGCCGCTTACGGACGGCGTGAACTTCGGCTGGCTCGACGATAACGGCCATTATAAGCTGCCGGAGAGTTATATAGCAGCCTATGATTTCAGCAGTACCTCTGACTGCTGGGCGAAGGACAGCTATACCGCAACGGATGCGCGTATCCTCGGTGCAGAATGGGCGCAGGAGCGTACCTCTGCAAAGGGAGTAATGAACTTTGACGGCAGTGACAGCTGCCTGCTGCTCGATGCATCACAGCTTGTGACAAAAGACTTTCAGCTGAGCCTTGCGGCTCTCTGGAAGGGCGGAGATGCGGGACAGGAGGTATTCCGCTTTGGTGATGATAAGGCATTCATCGCTTTTACTCCGTGCAGCGCTGAAGGAAAGGCGGAGCTGACAGTTACTGACGGAAAGACCACCGAAAAGCTGACTGCTACGGATGCTCTTGCAAAGGGCGAATGGAGCAAGGTGACCGTCCGTATCATTGACGGTAAGGGAACACTTCTGATCAACGGCAAGCAGGCAGACAGCAAGGCGCTTGCTCTTGATATGCGCTCGGTAATGAGCGCTTCTGAAAATGACATTGCAGCCGTAGGAAAAGGCTTTAAAGGCGCTGTTGACTATGTGCAGCTCTTCAGCGGAGAAGCAAAGGCGCCTGATATCAGCTACAGCGGCAGGGAGGAGCCTGATAACAGCAGCGGACGTATCCGCGGCGATGTGAATGCAGACAAGGCCTTCAATGCGGCGGACCTCGTTGCGATGCAGAGCTGGCTGCTCGGAAAGTCAGGCTCAGAACTCAGAGACTGGCAGGCAGGAGACCTCTGTGAGGACGGTGTGCTGGATGCTTTTGATATGGTGATTATGAGGAAGGAAATAACAGATGCGATTTGAACTCTACGACCCGACCGACGAAAGCCGCAGCTGTGTAGCAAGGGCTATGACAAAACTCACCGGAAAGGAATACGGCACAGTGAAAGCGGAGCTTACTGCACTTGCACAGAGCATGGGACTTGAAAGCTATAATGACGAGAGGGTTTTCGGAGGATATATGGCCGGATTCGGCATGACGAAGTTTAAGGAGTATGAGGATACAAGAGCCGGGGAGCTTGAGCTTGAAAGCGGTGCGTACTGCGTATTCTGCACTGACGGCAGGGGCTTCTTTCACCTGATGCCTGTCATTGACGGCGTGATATATGACAGGCGTGATGAATACCGGGAACTGTGGGTCATAGCCGTCTACAAAAAATGTGAATGCCCCTCTCAATGATTTCCATGGCATCAGCCATGAGGATGAAAAGTGCTTCTATGAAAGGATAAGAAAGTGAGGTATAACAATGAGAGACAGAAGGCCTGATATCAGTATGCTGGAGGATACTCTGAAGATACTGGAACAGGGATGGTACGAAAAGGACGGAAGGAAGATAAGCCTGAAGCTGTCTGCCGCGGAGATGAAAAACATCCGGGTTTACCTGCCCGAAGAAGTAGGGGACATATGCAGCCGCACGGACTTTGAGCCCTCTGTCAAAGAGGATGGAGAGTGCCGCTACAGCTGCGAGAACTGCGATTCCTATGTGCTTGCAAGGAAGCTTACTGCACAGCTTGGACAGAAGGTGCTTGTACTGAATCTTGCAAGCCCCGTTCATCCCGGCGGCGGTGTCAGGAGAGGTGCGAGGGCACAGGAGGAGGACCTGTGCCGCAAGAGCTCTCTGCTGTTATCCCTTGAAAGCGATGCGGCAAGGAAATACTACAGATATAACGAGAGTCTTCATTCATTAATGGGCTCAGATGCCCTGATGCTCACGCCTGACGTGGAGATAATCAAGGATGCAGACGGAAGTACCCTCGACGATACAGTCATTGTATCTGTCCTTACCTGTGCAGCGCCTAAGGTATCTGCCGGCAAGGAGGGCATGACCGAGGCTGAGTACAGGGATATGGTCTGCGGACGCATAGCAGGTATGCTCAGATGTGCGGCATTCTTCGGCTACAGATATCTTGTTCTCGGTGCATGGGGCTGCGGTGCCTACGGCAACGATGCAAGGGTCATATCCGACCTGTTCAGCAAGGTGCTCAGAGAACTCGAATTCAGCGGACACGGCGTGAATGAACTGTTCAGCAGGATAGATTTCGCAGTCCTCGACAGAACTCCGGAGCAGTACAATTACAAGGAATTCAGCCGGAATTTCGGCAGATAAGAAGAGCGGCCGCACTGATGTGTGCGGCCGCTCTGATACTGTCCGGGCTCAGAGAAATTCAACCTCTCCGCTTTCAAGATGGTAGATTGCACCGAGAACTCTCAGTCCGTATTCCTGCTCGTCCTTCTGTATCTGCAGGCTATGCTCTATTATCTCACAGCTGTGCTTCACATTGAGACAGCAGGCCTTCACCTCGTCCTTTTCATCGCCTATAGCCTTGACTATCTCCTCTGTGATGTATCTGATATAGCCGTCAGGCTCATGATTCATTGCAGCATCAACCGCACCGCAGCGGTCGTGGCCGAGTACGACGATGAGACCGGTGCCGAGATGCTCTGCGGCATACTCTATGCTGCCGAGCTGATGTGAGTCTATGACATTTCCGGCAACTCTGATGACGAAGAGGTCGCCGATGCCTGCCGAGAAGATGAGCTCCGGCACAACTCTGGAATCCGAGCAGGCAATGATGATGGCATAGGGCTTCTGACCGCTCCTGCAAAATCGCAGAAGGGTATCAGGCGACACGTCGTTTGCAAGCTCGTTCCTCATGATATAATTCCTGTTGCCTTCGATAAGGCGTTTTTTTGCTTCATCTGCCGTTATTCTGTATGACTGCATAGCTGTTACCTCACTTTAGTAGTTTTATCATCCTGAAAACCTGTTCCGCCGTGTCTGCAAGGCTGCGGCGGGCATTTTCCTTATCCATGGCCTCCTCCGGTGTACAAACCCTGCGGAGGATGGGAAAGAATGCGTCGATGCCGTGCCGATTACACAGCTCAGCGCCATTGCGTACAGCGCCGCTGAATGCCAGGACAGGCTTTCTGTATTTCTTAGCGGCTGCTGCAATTACAGCGGGAGCCTTTCCCATGGCAGTCTGACTGTCAAGACAGCCCTCGCCTGTGACAACGATATCTGCATCCCTTATGGCTTCTTCAAGCCCGGTTTCGCGTATTATGAGCCCGGCTCCCGGTTCGGGAGATGCATTCAGAAAGTACATAAGCGCAAAGCCCAGACCGCCTGCCGCACCTGCCCCAGGAGTATCGGGGGAGGCGGATGGACAATATTCCGCTGCGATTCCGGCATACCGCCGCAGGCAGCCGTCCATGAGCCGGACTTTCTCCGCATCCGCACCCTTTTGCGGGGCAAAGACAGCGCTGCATCCGTTTTCTCCGCAGAGGGGATTCGTAACATCGCAGGCCACATGGAAACGGCACTCCCGCAGCTCCGGTATCACATCTGTATCAGTGATACGTACCAGCTGTGAGAGACCTTCCGCTCCTGAACCGACCTGCCTGTCTTCACTGTCGAGCATACCGAAGCCGAGAGCCTGCAGACAGCCGATACCGCCATCGTTGGTAGCGCTTCCTCCGATACCGATGATGATGTTCCGGCAGCCGCGGTGAACGGCGTCAAGTATAAGCTCGCCTGTGCCAAAGGTCGTTGTACGCATCGGGTCACGCTCTTCTGCGGACAGCAGGGGCAGTCCCGATGCAGCGGCCATCTCTATGACCGCAGTATTGTCAGGGAGTATGCCGTATTCTGCCATGATCCGCCTGCCGATGGGGTCGGAGACCTCAGCTGTTACAAGCTGCCCGTCAAGCCCTGAAACGAGAGCCTGTACTGTGCCCTCACCGCCGTCTGCAACAGGCCTTACAGTGATATCTGCGTCAGGGAAAACGCGGTATATACCATCTGCAGCGGCCTCTCCTGCTTCTGAGGAGGAAAGGCTTCCTTTGAATGAATCCATTGCTATGACTGCTTTCATAATACTCTTCACCTCAATATATCAGTTCTGAAAAAAATCTGCGCAGGTCTCAGACGCCTGCGCAGCCGCTGTTATCTTGTACGTCTGTTGGGTTTGGCCATTTTCTGCTCGTACATCCTTTCATCGCTGATCCTCAGTAAACTGTCGATATCCCCCTTGGAGTCAGTTTCCGCAAGACAGCTGCCCCAGCTCAGCTCCACTTTGTAAGGCCGGTTGATTCCGGCGTTGTACTTTTCAAGCTGGGTCTCGAGGTCACTGGTAAAGCGTTCGAGTTTCTCCTGTGAGTAGTCTGCGGCGAAGACATAGAACTCATCGCCGCCTGTACGTCCGCATATCTCATCAGAGGTGCAGCAGTCCATGATGATGTTGGAGGCTATCCTTATGGAGAAATCTCCTTCGTTGTGGCCATATTCATCGTTGATGAATTTAAGACCGTCCATATCTATGACCATGGTGCAGACTGTAGTCCTGTCCTTCAGGCTGCGGAGAGCCTTTCTGGAGAAGTGGTCGAAGCCGCGCCTGTTGAGCATACCGGTCAGCTCGTCGCTGATACTGAGAACCCTCTGATTCTCGTAGAGCTTTTTCTGTTCTTCGTATAGCTTGTTTATTCTGTCATTCTTCCATAGCCGGTCTATGGTCACAGACAGGTCGAGGATGAAGATATTATAGAAATCGTTGAAGATATCGTCATCCTTCATCTCTATCAGAGCATATCCGAACATTCTCTCGGAGCAGTATGTGCTCATGATGTAGAAGAAATGGGGGATATCCGAGTCCGTAGCGGGTATCGGCAGGGGTCTGGCGCAGTCTGCATCCGTTCTGTCGTACTCATTCTTCGTGTCTATCCATATCACAGGCCTGAACCTGTTGTCCGGAGTCACAAAATCATCTGTGCAGGAAAGATTGCCTTCTCTGTCGGTCTGCATGAACAGGAAGAAGGAGGAGTAGTCGCCGAAGTTGGTGGCACACTCCCTGAATGCTGCTTCAAGGTCGCAGAGCCTGTCGACCTTGCTGAGCTTGAGCATCGCGGCTTCTGCATCGTTCAGGCAGTATCCGAAGAGCCTGATGTCCTTGTAGATATCGTTGATATTCTGCAGCTCGGCCTTATGGTCTACTTTCTGACAGCCGCAGGACTGAGTGATTATCGTTCTCGGGCAGACTATGTAGTCATTATTGTCCTCTTCGCCGCAGCTGAGCCTGTAGAGAAGATCCATGGCCTTTCCGGCGATGTACTCGCGCTCTCTTGTGGCAGTGGTGATGTGGGGGACGTACTGCCTGCCTTCAATTGTGCCGTCATAGCCAGAGACAGCTATATCCTCCGGCACTCGGATTCCCCTTAGCTTAAAAGCAGAGATTATGGCAATAGCCATATAGTCATTGGCACATACGATAGACTGCGGCCGTTCGGGCTGTGAGAGGAAAAAATCCGCTGCCTCCTCGCCCTTGTGGAACCAGAAATCGCCCTCGAAGACTCCGGCGCCGTCCTCGGGGAGACCTTTTTCCTTCATGACAGCCCTGAACTCCGCAAGCCTGAGCCGGGCGTCATGATGTGTCAGAAAGCCGGACATAAAGCCTATCCTTGTATGTCCGTGAACATCGGTAAAATGCTCGATGAGACTTCTGATACCTGAAGCGTCCTCGAAATCGATGTTATGGAATCCGTCAACATGACTGCTGATGGACACGACCGGACACTTTGCGTGTTTCAGCTTATCAATGACTCTGAGAGCAGCACCTTTTGCGTTATAGCCCTCGCCGTCATAGATTATGCCGTCAAATCTGTCTATATCGATGTAATCGATAAGGTCAGCTTCACGTTCGCCGTCCTCGGTGTTCTTTTCTCCTATCTTGCCGAGAGCGTTGAAATAGACCATGTTTACGTTCAGCTTCTTTGCCTGAGAGTTGAAGCTTTTGCAGAGGCCCTGCCTGTAGCGGCTCGTCAGAGAGCATCCGAAAAAAGCAAAGGTCTTCAGTGCATTTATCATCCGTTATGTCACCTCCGTCAGCGGTGATTATTATATATTTAATTATATCACTGCACCGGAGAATTGTCAATTGTCAGGAAATGCGAAAAAACAGAACAAATAAACAATAACACGGACGTACTATATACGTCCGTGAGTTTAGCTATATCATGTTTCTTTTTCCGTGAAGGACCTAATCTCGGCAGTTACCATTCCGCCGCCGTCCTCGTTGTTTGCGATGGTGATACCTCCGCCCAGCTTGCGGCTGAGCAGCCAGCAAATGTAAAGGCCGAGACCGAAGTGATTCCTGTCCTCCTCGTTCTCGTCACGGTAGAACGGCTTCCATGCCTTGCGCATCGCTTCCTCTGAGAAGCCGCTGCCGTCATCGGATACTACTATCCGGAGAATCTCTCCCTCAAGTGACGTCCTGCATCTGACGCAGGTATTCGTATAGTGCCGGGCATTAGCGGCAAGGTTCAGGAATATCTCCGTTAAAAGCCCGGGGTCGGTGTTTATGACCGCATCGCTGCCGCCTTCACAGGTGAAGCTGAATACCTCGCCGCAGAGCAGCTCGCCGCTGTCCTTTATCTGCTCACAAATATGCCCGAAGGTGACCTCACTGACATCGGGGATTATATCCTCAAGCTTGTGGATGCTGCTCATCTTCTCGGTGTAGTTTTTCAGCCTTTCCACCTGTCCTGCCATCTTTGCCATTATCTCTTCACGCTTCTCAGGGCTGATACCGTCCCCGCACTTCTTCATCAGCTCCATATAGCCGCCCAGTACGGTTATGGGTGTGCGGAGGTCGTGGGAGAAGGCAGAATTGAGCCTTTTTCTCTCTTCAAGAGCCTTCCACAGACTGTAGTTGCTGTCATACAGGTTCCGGCGCATATTCTCAAAGGATCCGCAGAGCCTTCCCAGATCGTTATCCGTGCTGCTTTCGACCTTGAAATCAAGGTCGTCGCTGAGTATCCTGTCCGATGCCTTCATAAGGGTATCCACAGGCTCAGCCACTTCCCGTCGGCAGAAGATGCGCACCGCAGTCCACAGGCAGAGCGCCGACCAGAGCGGTATCAGTATGATATTTCCGAATCGCAGGAAATAGTATATCAGATATCTGACGGTGGAAGCGCCGTAAGGGCCTTCCGGCAGATAGAAGTTGTAGAGTGAAGAGTACCATTCTTTCAGGTAGCTCAATAATGCTTCTATGATAATGTTCCCCGCCGTGCATACCGCCAGTGCGGGTATCAGATACTTCATCAGCACCGATGTGAGACTGTTGTTCCTTACTTTATCCATTTGTAGCCCATGCCCCATACTGTTCCGATATGCATCTCCTCGCCCTGCTTTGCCAGCTTTGCCCTGAGGCGGCGTATATGCTCTGCAACGACTGAGCTGTCGCCTTCCGCATCGTAGCCCCATATCTTTTCGTATATGCGCTCTTTGTCGAAGACCTGTCCGGTATTCAGGGAGAGAAGCTCTATGATGCCGTACTCCTTCTTTGTGAGGTCGAGGAGTGTATCCTTTGCGGAAACAGTCTTTTCGGTGTAGTTTATAACGATGTTGCCGTAGAATCTCACATTAGCCGAGGCCGTCAGACGGTGGTCGCGGCGGATATGTGCGGCGATACGTGCTCCGAGCTCGTCAAGGGAGAAGGGCTTGATTATATAGTCATCTCCGCCGGACGCAAAGCCCTTTATCTTGTCCTCGTCCTCCACACGGGCGGTGAGAAAGAGAATAGGGCAGTTTATATGCTCCCTGAGGCGTGAGCAGACCTCAAAGCCGTCAGCCTCAGGCATATTCACGTCAAGCAGTATAAGGTCGGGCTGATTTGAAGCCGCCTCTATTGCCTGAACGCCGTTGTATGCAGTGTAGACACAGTAGCCATTCAGCTCAAGATAATCCCTTAGCAGGCTTACAACGTCCTTTTCATCATCGGCAACAAGTATTTTATACACAATATCACTTCCTATAAGTCAATTATACTATCATCGGCCGGATATGTCAATCTCATGACTCGTTCCGAAAGAGCTTCCTGAAGAGCAGAGCTGCAGCTATGAGTACCACGGCCGATACTGCGAGTACAGGCTTGCTTCCCTCTATGTTGAAGCTCATGGACATAAGGCAGAATTTCCCCAGCTTATTTTTAAGAAACAGGTTCATGATAAAGTACATAATGGAGACCATATATCCGGCTATCACATTGTCCGTAAATGCCGATACGAAGAAACCGAGAGCGCCGAGTGCAGCTGCGCCTGCAAATGTGCCTGCAAGCATCTTTGCGGTGACATCGCAGTCATTGTATCTCATGTATCCTCCGAGAGTACAGACGAGAATCGCAAGAAGTACAAGTGCGCAGATAACACGCAGCAGTGTTACAAGCTGTCTGCTCATTCTTTTGGAACGTACTGTTTCAAGTATACCTTCGTTCTGCTCCGGGGAAAACAAGGGAGTTAAGAGGATGAGCCCCATAAGCGGCGGCATTATCTCAAGGGGCTGTGCTGACATACGGCTGTCAAGCTCGGCAAGTCCGAACAGCACAGGAGTAGCCAGAAGGACAGCTGCAGCCGCAAGATAGTGTATAAGGAAATTATGCTTTACGTCTGAGGATACCACCCTTGCCAAACAGCTTGATAGCATTGAATCTTCCTCCTCTCTTTGCTTCGTAGACATATGCCGCAATCATGACGAGCACTATTGAAACTGCTGCCCAGAAGAAGCGGCTGAATATGAAATTATCCTGATTCATAAGGAATTCGGCCCTGTTTGCCGGAGAGTTATGACGGCATATCAGAGTAAATCTGCCTATCTTTCCGCAGAGCTCAGCACTGCCCATCATAGTTGACATGAACCAGATGACCACCTGTGTGAATATGGCTGTTGCCGGGGAGAATATCTCCGTTATCACTACGCCCATAGCAGCTGCGAACATGAGTATGGGGAGCAGCCAGAATGTGGGGAGAGTAAACATTACGGGTATATCCATATCCTGTCCCGGATACTCGAAGAGCGCTTGTATAAGAGCTGCGACCATTTCAAGGAATACAGGTATGAACATGGTGAATACAAGAGCTGCGTATCTTGTGAATACCAGTCTGAATGAAGAAATACTCTTTGTATAGACGACCTCATGCATACGGCGCTTTCTGTCAGCAGAAGTGAGGTATGCAGCGGCAAATACAGGAAGTATGCCAAGATCGATGCCTGCATAATCACTGAACAGCCTTGCAAGACCGCCTGTTATCCGGTCCTCTTTAAGGAAGCTGTCATATTCTGCCTGAGCCTCATCTTCCGTCATGGGAACGCGTGAATAGTTGTAGACGAGAGTCTCAGGATCATAATACGAACCGCCGCCGAGCATATCGTCAACATCTGCCATTATCTCCCTGAATCTGTCATATGAAAAGCCTTCTGCAACAGGGATGCTGTCGAAGCTGTAAATCGGCTGGTCGCTTGATCCTGTGTAATACTTTTCCCCGCCGCTGAAGAGTGCTTCAAATTCCTTTCCATCTGTGCCGGTTATCTCCTTCAGATATGCAGCTATCTTTTCCTGCTTGCTTTCCCTGAGATGAACAGCCTTGTAGAAGCCGAAGGGATAGCAGACGTATTTGTTGGAGGTATATTCACCTGCGAGCATATTCACTGCGCCGTCCATTATAAGGTCATGGTCCTCGACTATCTTGTATTCACCGGAGGATATATATACGCCGCCCTTACAGTCATTGTAGTAATTGGTGGCAAAGAACAGTACCGATATTACACAATAGATGAGGAATGCCGCTGAACGGATAATCTTTCTGCATTCAAGTCTGAACAGCATTATTCCTCACCTCCTTTCACACTGCATCCGTTTGCATGGAGACAGTACATATACGCGCCTTCAAGGTCGGGCTCTGTAAGCACCGCGTTAGGCAGGTCGGGTTCGGCATCAGATACAAGCCTTACCGTAGTATAATCCGCCTGTGCAACTATTCCGGTCACGATGTATTCCTTCTTTATCTGTGACATATACTGCTTTTCTATGTTGGCTGTATAGATATGTCCGCGGGCGTTTTCAAGCAGCTCTCTCACCGTTCCCTTCCAGAGTATCCTGCCTTCGTCCATAATGGCGAGCTTTTCGCAGGTGGATTCGATATCACCTACGATGTGGGTGGAGAGGATGACTATCCTGTCCTCAGCCACCTCGCAGAGAAGGTTCCTGAAACGGATACGCTCTTCGGGGTCAAGGCCTGCTGTAGGCTCGTCTACTATTATGACCCTGGGGTCGTGGATAAGAGCCTGAGCGATACCGAGACGGCGCTTCATGCCTCCGGAAAGCTCTTTCACCTTCTTGTGCCTGTGCTCTGTGAGATTGACTTTTTCAAGAAGAGCTTCCACACGAATTTTTCTCTCCTTGGCGGGTATTCCCGAAAGAGCACCGAGATAATCAAGTGCCTCATCCGTCCTCATATTGGGGTACATTGAGAAATCCTGCGGCAGATAGCCCGTCATGGAGCGGATCTTCTTTGCCTTTTCTACAGGTACTCCGCAGACTGTTATCTCGCCGTTCTTCTTCTTGTGAAGTGCCGCAAGAGTCTTCATAAGAGTGGTCTTGCCTGCACCGTTGCGTCCGAGGAGGCCGAACATACCTTGTTCGATAGTCAGGTCGATATTGTAAAGAGCCTGCTTCCTTCCGTAGAACTTGTTCATGTTTCTGATGATGATATTATTGTCCATATAAACACCTCATTCTGTAGCAGTATTTTTATTGTGACTATATTATAATCATCAAAAATCAACTATTTATCTGATTTTGTGATTTTTTTTGAAAACAGCAAAAAAACCGCTGAGAAGTTGTTCTCAGCGGTCTTACATCATATCTTCAGCACGACCTCAGTCATACTCTCCACAGCATCCCTGAATACCTCACCGTCCTCAGGACTGCCAACGATGCTGCCGTAGTGTATCGGTATCGCATACTGCGGGCGGATGGTATTTGCCAGAGCTGCGGCCTTTCTGGCGTTCATGGTATAGGTGCCTCCTGCGGGGAGCAGTGCGATATCACATTGTACATGGCTGTTCTCCTCTGTCATATCAGTGTCACCGGCAATATATATCCTTCCGTGTTCGGGGCTGCTGATTATATATCCGACCCAGCCGTTCGACTTTGGATGGAAGGGCTTCAGCTTGTTGTAAGCCGGCACTGTTTCGATACTGATGCCTTTGACTTCGATGCTGTCGCTTGCTGACACCCTGATCACTTCCAGACCGGACCCGTCAGTCTCCCTGACGGACTTGGGGCAGATTATGACTGTATCAGCTTTCATGACCTTCTGTATATCATCAGGGGAGTAGTGGTCATAATGGCTGTGTGTGATGAGGATGATGTCTGCATCGTGCTTCTCCTCTTTTATTTTGAACGGGTCGCAGTAGATTATGATGCCTTCATCGATGCGGATGCTGCTGTGGGTGTTGATGATGATAAAATCAAGCATAACAGACTTCCTTTCTGTTCTGGATTTGCCGGATGTGTTCAGCAGTACCACAGGTATGCCATATCCTCAAAGAGGTGATCAGTCTCCTTGCGGAAGAACATCTTTTCCCTGTATGCGTTCCTTCCGGCGCTGATGAAATTGATCGTAGTTCGTATGTAGTACCATTCGCCGTCGAAGGTGACTCCTCTTTCGTTATAGACAAGTCTTCCGTATTCGCCGTTCCTGACAGTAAAGACAGGCTTGAAGAACTGCTGCTCAGGTCTGCGGGTGTAGACGACCCTGAAGTCATCTCCGCACCGGAGTACATGGACTCTGTCAGATACCCTCAGCCTTTCGTCCATTGGAAAGACCCTTGCTTTTCTAAGTCTGCTGTCATGGAGGAGTATATCTCCGGCACTGAGATCTGCGGTGCTGCCGGGCAGTGGAATGAAACGGACGGAGTTTATACGCCGCATAGTATCGCCTGACCGTTTCTTCTTGTCGTATTTCATGGTTATTATCTGAATGAAAAGCATGGCGGGCACCTCTTTAAAGTATTGTATACATTATATCATATATTTCATGTGTTGTAAATGCCTGCGGCTCCGGAAATATGTATTATTGTTTTAAGGACTTTTTAAACTTCTCTGCTGTATAATGAAATTATCAAAGGAGGCCGAAGGGGAACTAAAAACACATAAAGGATCAATAAAGGACATACAAAGGACACACAGTGATGTTAGAATGATAACATAAAGAATACAGAGAAAATGGAGGTTTACCATGAGACTTATAAAGAGCATTGCTGTTACAATTGCAGTTATCCTGATATTTGGAGCAGTGTGTATCGCCAGACTATATCTGAAAATCAGAGGAGTACGTGATGTTGCTGCGTTGAACGCAAGTGCAGAGGCTGTTGTTGAAATGTGCAATCTGTATGATACCGGCATCGAAGTATCCGACAAGGGTGAGTACTACATATTCGGTGAGGCCGGAGAAAATGGTTATTATCTTGCATATGCAGGGGAAGTGCTTGAAAAGGATGTGCTGATATGCGGCAATCCTGACGAGAAGCCATCACTCTACTGGGCTATGAAGGCAGAGGACGGTAAGTTTACTGAGGCATGGAGCTCGAAGAAGGCACTGACAAAAGAACAGCTTGAGCCGTATTCTTTCGATGAACAGGAAGAGCAGACAAGTAAGCTTATGTTCCTGAATTCCGACAGTATCATCGGATATGCCTCCTATGCCCCGGAAAACACAGGCAGTTACAAGTTCAGATACGGCATCAGCTTTGATCCTGAGTTTATGGATACGGATGAAGATGGTATGACTGATCTTGAAGAAAAGGAGCTCGGGCTTGATCCGCTCAACCCTGAGACCTTCGGCGTACCCGACAGCGAATGTATCATAAAACAGTACATACCGGCAGATGATCCAGTTTTCCGTGAGGTGAACACAGAGGAAAATCCCTATATACTTTCGGCTGAGATAAACGCTTCAGGATATGCGAAAGACAATCTGAGAGTAACAAGGAGCGGAGTATCCTATGTCATGCAGGATGGCTCTGCGCTGGGAGTAGTTCCTCGTTTTGACTACAATGACGATTACAAGACGGAGAGCATCACTCTGTATTTTGAAATAAAGGAGCCCTTTACCGAAAATGTCAGCAACTGGTTTGAAGGCGCTCCGGGCGATACCTACAAGACATACAGGGAGCTTGAAGGGATAAACAGACTTTGTGTATTCAGGTATTATGAGAGTTTTAATCTGCCCATGCCGTACTATACAGAATATGACATAGAAAACAATACCATCTCGGTTCTCATCGACGAGTTTGAGACAGATGATGATGGAAATATATCAGGCATCGGCTCTTATTCGGTCGTTGATCTGGAGGTCTGGGGCAAGCTTATGTCACGCGGTGCTGACGAGCCTTTTGAACCGGATCCGGATGATGCCGCATCTCTTATCACAAAGACAATCCCTGAGGTCGGCGGTGAGGAGCTTGAAACGATCGCAGAAGGTTATAAGGCAGACATTGTTCAGCGTGCGGAGAAAAGCTGTGACAAAGGATTCAAGGCAGAGAATCCCTATCCGAGACTTGCTCATCTGTATGCTTTCTTCGAGGAAGAGGGCGTTAGCTATGAGGCGGCGGTAAAGGCCTGTGAGGAGCTTGGCGGACACCTTGCCGATGCAGGGGATGATACGGAACTCAGCTTCATCAGCGCTCTTGTAAGCGAGCCTGAAAGGTACTGGCGGGAAGGCTATGCTCCTGACGGAAGGGCTGCAGGTTATTTTTGCGAATGGGAACCTGATGACAAGATAACAAATGACTGTTATGAACTCATGGCCGGAACGACTTATGCAAAGCTCGATGCACCACTCTCCCCCTATAACAATGTGGATACTGACGGCGACGGTCTCACTGACTGGGAAGAGATAGACCATGAAGCAATAGCAAGGTTAAAGGAATTCGAGGCAGAGTAGAGCGTCCGGGAATATGATGAAGAGCCGTTCAGAAATGAACGGCTCAGCTTGTCAACATAGTATATCCGGCCTTTGCATATCTTGACAACGTCATAATATTATGTTAAACTATAATTATTATTATCAGTAAAAGGGGGATCATCATGTTTGAAGAGGATTACATTTTAAGACAGATAAAGGAATGCGTTGCAGCAGCGATGAAGCTGGTATTCGATATCGACACACCCACCCGTGCATCGCTCATCATAAAAAGTGAGGATAAACAGAAGAAGCTCAACTCTCTGCTCAAATTATCCGACGAGGGCAGGATAAGGGAGGCAGTTGAGGAACTGCACAGAGCCGCCAAAGAACGCAGCTTTGATGATCTCCTTATGGGTATGGATTTCTATACTCATCTCTGTGAACTCGATGACGACAAGCTTTCGGCGGAGGCGCTGAAGTACTCGGATATCAAGGCTGATATGAGCGCTTTCTTCCACGATTTCGGCCTGTCTGAGCTGGCGGATCTTATACTGTTTGAATGACCGGGAGAATTACAGATGCATAATGAAGAGATAATCATAAAGAATGCTTCACATACGGTCACAGAGGAGGAGACCGGCAGCAATGAAAGCCTGTACCGTCTCTCCTACAGGGTAAACGATGCCTTCAGGGAGGGTAAGTCCCATGCTGCAGAGGTCATGATGCTCTGTACCTATGCGCCCGATGAGGAATACGGCAGCGAGGACGGTATGCCGTATATCGCTGTTCAGTGTGACGATCCGGTATACTGCGCAGCCGAACAGTATAAGGAGACCGGCAGCTTTGAAGGTGCTCTTGATATCGTTCCCCTGTCGGGGCGCTTCCTTTTCATGGCAAGGATGAGATACTATGAGTATATGATGTATTTCTATGCCTTCGACCGCTGCGGCGGATACTGGGAGAATAACGGGCTCTGCCTTGTTTACCCGGAGGAATATGCCGGCACGGAAAACGAGAAGAAGCTGATGAGTATACTCGATGAAGCAGCGGAAAGTTACAGGGAAGAGCTTATCAGCAAGGGCAGCAGCGTACCGGCTGATCCTGTAACTTCTCCGTCAGGGGCCGCAGGCAGCAGCGTTATGAAAACAGTTGCCGAAACCGCTTCAGTTATCAGGAAGGTGCGTTTCTGGGCAAAGATCGCACTGCTCATAGGGATACTCGCATTCTTAGCCTTCGGCAGGATCAGGGATCATTTTTCTGTTCATCATCTGGTCCAGCTCAGGGGCGATGAGGAGATAATATCCGAATTCACGCCTGAGGAGGAACAGAAGGTACTCGATGCCTTTGATGTTAAGATACCCGCAAATGAGACCGGAGCCCGCCTTTCCTCCTTCATGCACAAGCGCATGAACGAAAAGGTCAGCTCCTATGTCATCGAGATAGACGGCGTTGAGGACTATGACGCTTTCTTCAGAGCCAATTCCGGCCGCTCACTCGGGCAGTCTGTGAATGAAGCCGATACAAGGCAGAACAGGAAAAAGTACTTCATCACCTACAACGAGCATTTTGCAGACGACGAGGAGTACCGCAGGAAGCATGATATCAGCGGGGCTGATGCGGAGATAGAAAAGCTCTTCAGCGAACTCAGTTCCGGAACATGATCGCTGTATCACAGAAAAACATAAACTGTGCTGTAAAGCACAGAAAAGGCACTTCTGCTGTAAATGGCAGAAGTGCCTTTTTTCATTTGTTATCGTATGCTGCCTTCTCAAAGGTCTTCAGACTCCTCTTTTTCAGAGCAGCTTCAAGCAGCTCGGGAAGCTTTTCCGGCGGGCAGGCAAAGCAGGGTATCTCAAGTCCGGCAGCCTTTTCCGCAAGCCCGGATTCAAAGCAGGGCTTTCCGCTGTCGGATATGGCAAGCAGTATTATAACGTTTACTCCCGAGGCCTTCAGTTCCTCGAGGCGGCGTATCAGCTGTGCCCTGTTGCCGCCCTCATAGAGATCGGTCACTATGAACATGGTGGTCTTCTCCGGCTCAGTGACAAGCTCCTGACAGTAGGCAACGGAGTTGTTGATATCCGTACCTCCGCCAAGCTGTATGCCGTAAAGAAGATCGACCGGATCGCTGCACAGCTCCGTCAGGTCATGCACCTCTGTATCAAATGCCACGATATGCGTCCTTACTGATCTTATGCTTGCAAGTATACACCCCATGATTGAGGAGTATATCGCCGATTCGCCCATAGATCCACTCTGGTCGATATCGAGTATCACTGTGCGGGATGCAGATCTTGAAGCTCTGTCAAAGAAGTAGAATTTCTCCGGCAGAAGAACTCCCCTCTGTGCATCATAGTTTTTCAGGTTCCGCCGTATGGTCATCTTGTAATCGAGGGCTGCGGATGAAGGTATAGGGGAATGTTCACGGCGGTTGAGTGCTGCGGTCACGGAGCGCCTGAGGTCGTCTGCGATCCTGCGGTTTATATCCTCAACGATCTTCGCTATGTAGGCTCTTGCGTTCTCCTTTGATTTCTCGGGTATCTGATCCTTAAGCATCAGAAGCAGTGAGGCTGTCGATACATCAGGTTCAAGTCCGCTGAGCATCTCCGGCTCAAGGAGGAGCTGTTTCAGTCCCTTGCGCTCTATGGCATCCTTCTGTATCACCTTTATCTCCATAGGCGAGAAGAGAGTCCTGAGGTCGCCGAGCCATTTTGTGAGCATGGGCGAGGATGGTCCTCTTCCGCCGCTCTTTCCGCCAAAGCTGCCCGCACCGTATATTTGTGACAGAGCGGAGTCCATCAGCAGCTCTTCCTCTGAAAGCCCGCCGCAGCCCATAGAGCCCAGCTTCTGTTCAGCCTCAGCACCGAGTATCAGTCTCCAGCGTTTCAGTATCTGAATATTATCCATATCATATATCTCCAAAATCAAAATCGTCCAGCTCGGCTATGGTCTGCTGCTCTTCCTCCGTGATAAGGCCGGTTATGACCTCTGCGGCCTGCTGCTGGGATATTCCCAGTACTTCGCCGATATTCTCGGCTATATCAGTCCTCTCGGCAGGAGTGAAATCAGCAAAGGTGCGTCTCAGGGCGATGATAACAGGTCTGAACTCCTCATCATCGAGACTGCTTATAAAACCGCACAGCTTCTCCCAGAGCGTGAGCCTTCCGATGAGACTGCGCCTGTTGCGCCTTGCAAGCCCCTCGAACCATGACGCACCATCTGCGGGAGGAGTGCCCCTTGAAAGACGGCGTGATACCAGCTCTGAGAGCTTCTCCGGAGCGATATTGCCCTTCTCGGCCAGCAGAGCACAGGCGAAGCCGGAAAGCTTCGGATTGACCATATCGCTGTCAGCGATATGGTACAGGATGTTCCTGTATCTTTCGCTGTCAAGGAAATCATGGGCAAGACAGGCGTCATGTACGGCAGTCATGGCCGTTATCATCTCTCCGGCTGCGTTGTCGTCACATATACAGGCGTTGTACAGCTGAAGGCAGAATTTCAGGAAGAGCTGACTGATGATGACCGTCATGGGTGCAGGGTCGAGCTTTCTGATGCTGCCGAAACGGACTATTGCCGAAAGAGTGCCTATTGTCCTGCCCTCTTCCATAGGCGAAGCGCAGTCAACTGCCATTTTCTGTACAGCCGAAGCCGCACTTCTTATGCAGTCCGGAAGTCCGCAGAGAAGCGCCTCCCAGAGTGTATCGGCGGTGGTGCTGAGGTCCTCAGAGCCCACAAGCTTCATGCTGAGTGATACGCTCGCCGCCTCTTCGACGGTATCGCCGTTCAGCGATGCCTCAACTATCTGTATCTCAGTTTCCGGAGTCCAGCTCAGCTTCCATTTTTCCGACCATGTGGCATTCTCCTGACCGCTGCTGATAAGTGTTCCGAAGCCTACTCCCGCCTGCAGCAGTCTGTGCAGGAAGAAGGAGCGGTTGAGGTCGAGAAATGCTGATTTCTCTGACTTTACCCGCAGATTCTCACGCAGGTCAAGGTCGAGCTGCTCCGCAGAAACGCTGCGGTATTTCTCAAGCTTCAGTTCCTTGAGCTGATGCATGAAATCCTCCTGCACTGAGGTGCATACCGTTCCCTCCGGCAGCTCGCCTATCTTCGTACCTATCTCAGTATCTGCACAGGCGAGGGATATCTCGCCAAAGCTGCCGTGACCGAGACAGGTGACAGCCGCATCCCTAAGGTCAGCCATCGAAGGAAGTCTTCCTCCCCTCATGGCACAAAGGGTCTCAGCAAGGCGCTGCGCCTCTATTACCTGGGCTGATGAAGCAGCATAGCCGTTCTTTCGCTGATATGCGGCAAGGCGTGAAAGGTATTCCGGTGCAGTGTTTTCAAGTGCGCTGTTATTGCGGTTCCTCCACAGCATCTCATAGTATCCGGGAGCCTTGCTGCCTGCACCGTAGCCTGAGCGCGATGAAAGACGATAGTAGGAGTATGGCATAAGGGTGGATTTCGATGCAGCCGTTTTCAGACTGTCAGTGAGTCTCATATCCTCCTCCGAGCAGGGTATGCCCTTTATACCTGAGGTATGGAAAGCGCCTGTGATAACAGCCGTAAGGCCGTATCTCTCCTCTGTCTCCTTTATGCGCCGCCTCATGTAGGCCTCACGCAGCTCGTTTCTCTCGTCAGATTCCGAGAACTCGCGTATAGACCTGCCGTACTCCTCTGCAGCAGCCATGAAATCCTCATAGCTTCCGGAGTGCTCAAAACGGTATTCCCAAAAGGTATCGGTATCGAGACCCGTGACCTTTTCAAGGCGGCTGTAAACGCTCTCAGCCTCAGGAATCTCTTTGTCTTCCTTCTCTTCTTCCTCTTCATCATCGGTGTACAGCAGGCTTCCCGACGGCAGGTCGCAGAACTCCACCGGTATCCCGTGCTTTTTTGCCCATGACATCGCCTGATACTCCGGCGAGAACTCGGCCATGGGGTACATGACCGTGTGTACCGGCGGTTCCGTGGTATAGGCGAGTATCGCCGCCGGCAGTCTTACCTCAGGGCTGCAGAGCCCGTCTATCAGACCGCTGAGGTCGGAGGGACCTTCTATGAGCACGGCCTTAGGCTTTGTCCGGTCAAGAAACTCCCTGACGTAATATGCACAGGCGGGAGACAGATGCCTTACGCCGTAATACTCAGCCATTATGCGTTACGCTCCTTGCATTCGGCATAGAGCATCGAGTAGTCGCTGCCCTTCTTTTTCATGACGTTCTCAAGGTACTCCTCCCATGCGGCCTTGTCCTTGTCATCGTCCTTTACTACTGCACCCTGCAATGCGGCAGCAAGCTCTGAATCAGTCACCTTTCCGCTTCCGAAGCTGCCCGCAAGAGCCATACTGTTTACCATGAGGGAGATAGCCTCCGCCGAGGATAGAACTCCGCTCGTGGGTTTTATCTTCATCTGGCCGTCAAGAGTCTTTCCCTGACGCAGCTCGCGGAATACTGTTACTATCTTCTCAAAATCGCTGTCCTTTGGCATAGCCGCACTGAGCTCCATATCCTTAGACATCTGAGCCACACGGGTCTTGACGATGTCTATCTCCGTCTGCATATCGGAAGGTGTAGGGAGTATGACGATGTTGAAACGTCTTTTAAGGGCGGAGGACATCTCGTTTACGCCCTTGTCACGGGTGTTGGCGGTGGCGATTATGGAGAAGCCCTTCTTTGCGGCCACCTCCTCCGAAAGCTCCGGAACGGAAATGCGTTTCTCGGAGAGAAGTGAGATAAGCGCATCCTGCACCTCACTGGCACATCTTGATATCTCCTCGAATCTTGCTATAGTGCCTGTCTCCATGGCGTTGTATATAGGGCTCTTGACGAGGGCATCAAAGGATGGTCCCTTTGCAAGGAGCATGGCATAGTTCCAGGAATAGCGTATCTGCTCCTCGGTAGTGCCGGCCGTACCCTGTATGACCTGTGAGGAATTGCCGTTGATAGCAGCAGTAAGATGCTCCGAGAGCCATGACTTTGCCGTTCCGGGCTCGCCGATGAGCAGGAGGGCACGGTCCGTTACGAGTGTGGCTATACATATCTCTACCACACGCCTGTCGCCCATATACTTCGGGGTTATGACCGTATCTCCCGCCTTGCCGCCCATGATGTATGTCAGAACGGATTTCGGTGACATCTGCCAGCCCCTGGGTATGGGGGCAGTCTCGTTAGCGATAAGCGCATCTATTTCATTCTTGTAAAGCTGTTCTGCGGACAGCCTGAGTATATCCTGTGCCATTGTTTCTTACTCCTTTGCTCCGAGTTTTTCAAGTTTCTGTCTGATGTTCGCCTTGAATTCGTCAAGGCTGTCGGGGTATTCCTTTTCTATGTCAATAAGAGCCTGCTTCAGGCCGATTATCTTCTCTTCCACAGGCAAGGTGCTGCGCTCTATCATAAAGGCAAACTCCGGCGGCATATCATTCCTTATCATATGCATCAGCAGATTATAGGCTCCGCCGTAGGGTGAACTCTCCGGCTTGTTTTCATCCTCTTCCTTTCTGTCTCTTCTGTTCATAGCATCTGTGAACTTCTCCTGTGCAGCGCTCACTCTTTCGCGGTCTTCGTCGCTGCATATACTGAGGATATGCCTTAGCAGGTATTCTCTCTGCTTCATATTTTCCGATGCGATGCTGCGGTCCACGCCTTTCGGGAAGATCTTCTCCATTTCGTCAGAAGGATAGACCACTGAGGTATCCGAAAGGAAACCGAGCATATCATCCGGTATGGAACGGAACAGCTTTATGTCAGTGAAATCCTCTGTGTCTGCGCAGTAGGATCTTCTAATCCCGTACCAGCCGTCGGGAGTATGGAATATGCGCTGAATGAAATGGAAGAGATCCCTGTCATAGATCCTGTGATCCGTGCATATCTTCCGGCAGGCGTTCTCCGGATCCTCCATAAGAGCGAGCAGGAAGCCCGAAAGAGCGAACTGCACCGGATATTTGCCGTGCAGCTTTCTGACCATATCACGGTACTCAGGCTCCTGTTTTTCAAAGAGATTCATTATGAGCGGTTCATTGGGAGAGGTGAAATCCGGCCCCCTGTCATAGGGTACGAAATCATCGCCTGTATGCCTTTCTGCCCATTTTTCAAAGGCATCGGCAACATCCGTCTTGTTTGAAAGAAGCATGAAGCCATTGAACCTGTAGGAGATGAAGGGGTGCTCCGGCGGTGCCTCCTTTCCGGAGTATCCGGCCATGAAATCGAGTTCCCTCCTTGCAAAATCTGCGGCTGCCCTGCTTCCGGAAACGCACAGCAGATCAAAGTCGGTGGATTTCGGGTTTTCAGCCGCCTTCGCTACAACATCAGCGACAGCGTTAGAGTTTATCTTTGCAAGGGAGAGAAGGGCTGCATTCTTTATCTTGCTCTTTGAGGTTCGGTAGATGCTGAGGAGCTTCTCCTCATTTGAGGGAGTCCAGGCCATAGCCTCTGTCGCAGCGATGCGTATGCCCTGAGGTGCATCCTCATTCTCTGCGAGTTTAATGTATCTGTCATTGTACAGTCCGTGAGTCACGCTGCTTACATAGCGTATCTGATTTCCCGTCGCGTTCTTGTTTGATAAATCAAGACTGTCAAGGAGAAGGGTATAGAATTTCTCTCCGTATACGGACCCGAGACGCACAATGAAATCTGCTGTACCTGAGCCGTTGCGTCCTGCCACCCCTATAACGGAGGAGAGCAGTCTCGGATCCGAGGCGACCTCGAAAAAGCGCTTGTCGAAATCCACTTCAGTGTACGGAGTCTTGCCTATCTTTTCCTTGTACAGCTCAAGCTCAGTAAAGGAAAGGTGTGCCGGCTCTGCCATACTGCATACAGGAACCTTCTCGGTAACACTGCTGTCAGCAAAGGTGCCCTGCGTCACAGCAAGCGCATCAGCAAGGGCGATGCAGTCTGTTATATCGGATGCGGGATCCTGCGACTTCACGAGAGAATCACACATAGCGCAGAGCTTCCCGAATACCTTGTTTGCTTCGGACATAGGCCTGAAAGCCTCTATGGCGCGGCTGAGACGGAAGTCCTCCGCAATGAGAGAGCAGCCGGCTGCGGCAGTGGCATAAAGACGCGATCTGAGTTCATAAAAAGGGTTGTTCTTAACTTCCATGTTATCCTCCTTAAAGCCTGATTATGTCATTCTCTGTGACTACAGAGAATGGGCTGAATGAGAAGCTGTGCTGCTTCGTATCGTAGAAGAGCCCGCCGAAAACAGCGCCTCCGCTCAGTTCTCCGGCAATGAGCCTGAGGGAGTCAAGGGCACCGGGATAATGCCTGTATCCGCAGAGAGCGATGGTCTCTCCGCCGCATTTCAGCACGCCGTGTCCGTCCGCTGCATACTCTATGGAATCGAAATTCACAAGCACTGCCGCATAGGGGCGTGAAAGCGTATTCTTCAGCTCGTTCTTGGCAGCCTTTACAGCAGAGGATATACTCTCTGCCTTCGAGAGTACCTGTGCATATTCCTCTGCTCCTGCGGGGGACGTCTCCTCCTCTTCCCAGCGTATACGCCTGTTCATGGCACCGGGATAGAGACAGAGCTCCCTGACGGTATAAAGCCGGAACTTTGCATCATCAGTCTTTATGTACTTCACAGCCTTGTATGGGCGGATATTCTCAGTGCGGAGGATATCGCCGGCATCGAGGTCTATCCAGTATCCCTCGTCTGTGTACTCTCTGCGGCTGTCATCTGCTGTACGGGTAAAGGATAGCTGCAGGATGCGGGCATTTTCACGGAAGAGCCCAAGTTCCTTCAACTGCGAGAGTTTCCACACTCCGCCCATCTCCTCGTAGAGGATGCTGTCCTCGGGGAGGACTTCACCGGACTCAAGCTTCTGGTCGATATACGCACGGCTCTTCTTTATGACTGCGCCGAGCCTTACACAGAGGGCGATGATGTTTTCTGCTTCGCTGTCATCGGGATTCTCCGAAAGCTTCGACACAGCTCTGATTATCTCGTTCATTATGACCTGAGGCTCGGGGAGGTAATAATCGCCGAGCTGCTTTGCAAGGGTCTGATACTGCGAGCAGGCAGCCTTATTCACCGAGCCGATACCGTTTGCAAGGATATCATGCACGAAGCCTTCCGCAAGCTCAAGTCCCTCACGCTGCTTTTTCAGTTTCTTCTCTGCCGCAGACTTGTTAGGCTTGGCGGGCGCCTTGGCAGCAGCACCGCCTGATGCTGCTTTCTCCGCCTTCTTTTCTATCTTCTCGCGCTTCCTTGCAACGTCCTCTGGTATCTCCTCCACAGTGAAATCCTTTCCTGCGACCCAGTCATACATCAGAGCGAGACAGTGCTTGCATGGTATCTGACGGCTCGGGCAGGAGCAGCGAAATACTGCTGTCTCTCCGGAGAGATCAACAGAAGCATTGTAGGGAGTGCTGCCGCTTCCGTAGCAGTCACCGAAGAGGAGCGTTTCGTCAGCAGACTTGCAGAGCTTTCTGAATCCGCCGGTATTTGAAATCTTTTTAGCATTTGAAAGAGCAGAGGAATTGACCGCATTGGAGCTTATGTATTCCTCTGTGATTGATTTTGCGTCAGCCATAATGACCTCCTTGATTACGAAAATATACATATATTATATCATATAATTCTTTGATTTTCAATAATCTTTCACAAATTATTTGCTGACAGGCTAATATTAATTTAAAACGATTTTATTTAATGTAAAACAAACAGCCCGTGCTGAATGCACGGGCCGCTTGTCTGTATCATGAGGAGATGGAATTATCAGTATTTTATTGCTCAGGACGGGATCAGAAGCCCCAGCCTCCGCCGCCGCCGGGCCATCCTCCGCCGCCACCGCCGGGCCAGCCGCCGCCTCCGCCGGTGAAGCCGAAGCCTCCGTCAGAGTGGTCGCCTACGATATTAAGGCCTGAGGTAACGGTGAAGTCAGCAACCTTGTTGCCGTTGACTGTGAGTGTATAATTGCCGCCCATCTTTACTTCAGGGCTGCTTACAGCAGCACACTTCATAGCCTGCTCTGTTCTGTAGGAAAGGATCTCACGTCCGCTTGAATCAAGAAGAGCTACTACACTGCCTGCGGGATACTTGTTGTTGTTGTCGCCCCAGTAGAGCGTGGGCTGTGTGGAGGATGTCTCAGGAAGCTCACCGCGTCCGAGACCGCCTGTAGCTACCAGTGTACCGCCGGCTACATAGATATGTCCGTCTGCATCGAGTGCTGAGTCAGGTCCGTCAACTGAACCTTCAGCGTACACGAATCCGCCGTTGATATAAATGTTGCCGTTGGAATCGAGACCGTCGCCCTCCATGTTGTTTGTAACGTATATATGGAGTGTACCGCCGTCGATCTGAAGGATACAGTTGTCATTACCGACATCGATAGTCTTTGCAGCGCCCTTCTCACCGCAGTTGGTCGGATCGTCCTCTGCGTATACGGTGATATCGCCGTCCTTGATATACATCTGCATTGCCTCAAGACCTTCATAGCTCTCGGTAACGTTGATCTTACCTCCATTTATATAGAGGTACTTGTCAGCATGGAGCGCATCATCAGCAGTCTTCACAGTGGTAGTTCCGCCGTTGACTGTGATAGTATCGCCGCAGTGTACAGCGTCATCAGTCGAGTTGATACTGATATCGCCGCCGTTGATATTGATCGTGCCGGGGATCTGTGCATCGCTGTTGCCTGCCTTGATACCCTTTGCGCTGAATTCGAGACCCAGGTCATGGCCCGCATCCCAGCTGAAGCCCATGCCGCCGCCCCAGCCGCCGTTATTGCCGCCGTTGTTGGTGGGTGTGAAATCAACACCCTGATAGGTCTTTATGGTGATCTCGCCGCCGTTGACTGTAACATCACGTGCAGCCTGTATAGCATCGGAATGAGAGTCAACGGAGATCTTTCCGCCGTTTATCTCAATGGTGCCCTTGTTCTCCTTGGTGTGGTTCGTGGACTTGATACCGTCGCCGTTGGTTGCCTTGACGGTGATGCTCAGGTTCTCATAGCTCTCGTCCTCTGCATCGCCGATACGGACAGACTCCTTGCCGCAGATGCCGTCATCATTGGCGGTTACCTGTATATTTCCGTTGTAGATCTTGAGATCATCTGTGGAAAGGATACCATCGTTGCTGTTGCCGTTTACTATAAGCGTGCCCTTGCCCTTGATCTTGAGATCATCGCGTGAGAATATCGCAGCATTGATAGTCTTCTGCTGACCGTCGCTGTCTGTGTAGGTATCAGTATGGGATGTGCCGTCAGATATAGTATTTATCGTATCCTTCTTTGCGGAGATAACGCACTCATCACCCACGCTTGCAACGTATACGGGTGCTGCGCTGCTGTTTGAGAGAGTGAGGCCTGCAAATGAAAGTGTTACTTTATCCTCAGGATAGGTGTTCTTGTCAACATCAACGATTATCTGGCCGTTGGAGGAGGTACCTGAGAAGCTGTACTCACCGGGCTTTGTGATGGTGACCTTCTGGCCTTCGATCCTTATCGAATCCTGATTTGATACGGTATTTCCGTTATCGTCTGTTATAGTGACGGAGCTGTCAGAGAAGAGTACTGCAAGAGCACCAGCCTCAGCCGGAGTAGAAGCGGCTTCAACGAGCTTTCTCTTCATGATGCAGAAATCGAACACATCAAGAGAGCCGTCATTGTTCATATCGCCTGCCTGCCAGTCGGTAATTACCGCATCAGGCATACCGAGCAGCCACTTCTGCATTACAACAGCATCGGAGACATCGAACTTTCCGTCAGAGTTCATGTCGCCGCTGATACCTGCCGCCGAAGATGTCAGCGGAGATGAAACAGCTGCCGTTACTGCAAGAGAAGCAGCAAGAATAGAAGATATCAGGTATTTTCTTTTCATGATCACATACTCCTTTTTGCTTTGATAAAGTGGTGGATTTCTTCATGTTGTTTCTATTATAACTGCCTTTTCTTAATTTAAGCTTAAAAGGTTGTGTTGAAATCAGAAAAATTTGTGAGGTTTGTTTATATGAAAAAACAGACAGTCCGGGGACTGTCTGTTACGGTTGAGTATTCTGTTTTTTAATGATGAAGCGGTATCAGTCTCCGTGAGTATATGTACCCTTGATCGTACCGTAGGCGAGGATGTTTCCGCCGTCATTGTCAAGACTCTTTATCAGCTTGAAGAATTCAGGACTTGAGGAGTTTAATGCTCCTCTCACCTTATTTGCCGGTTCCTTCAGAGCAAAGACGTATATCACATAATCATGTGTGCCCTCGGGCGGATAGGGGCCTACGTACTCCTTCTCCTTTGCCCAGCCGGCGGGCAGGTTAGTAACTCCACCGGTCACGGAGCGCCAGTGTACCCAGTTTGTGGCAGTGGTGTCGATCATGTAGACAACATAGTCGGAAGCACCTTCAACAGGAGCCCATGAAAGCTGAGGTGAGCGGTTGGAGCCGTTACTGGTATTGGTGATGACAGAATCCCATACTCCCTCGTGCAGGTCGGAGGAAGCGAGGTCAAAGGTCTTCAGTACGCTGAAGTCGAGCTCTTCTGATGAAGATGATGCGGCTGTCGGAGCTGATTCTGTGACTGATTCTGTGGCTGATTCCGTTGCAGATTCTGTGACAGATTCCGGAGCGGTATCGCCGGCTGTGCAGGATACTGCCGATACAGCAGCGAGGACGAGTGTGAGGATTAATGCAGTTTTTTTCATGGTGTTCACTCCTTGAATAATAATGATAACTAAAGTATAGCATAGATCAGGAGTAGAATCAATAACAAAAAAGTCTGTTTTACAGTAAAAACCAAACGGTTGGGATTCTAAAGGGTCTTCGACCCTTTAGCGGAGTCCAGAGGCAGAGCCTCTGGTGGGGTGACTCCCCACAGTGTGGGGAGATGTCAGCGAAGCTGACAGAGGGGAAGGGCCGGTTAGGCTGGGGCAAAGCCCCACATATAGCCACAAAGCGCCCGGCAAGGGGTGAATTCAAAAACAGTCCGGTGGACT
>CAMKMD010000006.1 GCA_946413815.1 uncultured Ruminococcus sp. | reverse complement strand
TTTCTACCGACAGCAATACTGTTACTATGGTTGATGATATGATCGTTACTACAACGGTAACTACAACTGAGGCAACTACCACGACTACAACTGCAACGACCGAGGCAGTCAAGGATGCTCCGAAGACCGGAGATAAGGGCGTAGGTGCAGTAGTAACACTGTTCTATGTTGCAGCAGCTGCAGGATTCGTATTAAGAAAGAAGAACGAAGCTTGATCTGAGTTCTGGGAGGCTCCTGTTATATGCGGGAGCCCTCAGCTTGTCATAAAAGTCAGTTATCGCAGAAGTCAAGCGGGCGGATGTGGGCATCCGCCCCTACAAACGCCGATTCTTCCATAGCAAAATGTAGGGGGCGATGCCTACATCGCCCCGCTTATTTGTGAATGTTAGGTTTATTGACAGACTAGGGGCTCCCGTTAAAAGCGGGAGCCCTTTTTGTTTGACAATCCGCCCCTGATGGGTTATAATCATATAAACGGATACAATGAAGGGGGTCAAATCATGGATGGATTAACAATTAAGCGTAATGAACTTACAGCAGAACAGTTCATCACACTCTGGGAATCAGTGTGGGGAGTGGGGCCTTCTATCGAACAGACTGCTCTTGCGATGAAGCATAGTATTTTCAGAGTTTCTGTGTGGGATAATGAACGTATAGTTGGTATGGCGAGAATGATCGGAGATATGGGGCTTTGTTATTATATCAAGGATGTGATAGTAATACCTGAGTATCAGGCTCAGGGCATTGGTAAGATGATGATCAATGAACTGCTGAAGTTTGTAAATGACAACGGCATAAGCGGCACGGATATCTTTGTCGAGCTGTGTGCTATGCCTGATAAGATAGGATTCTATGAGAAATTCGGTTTCACCTCCAATGAAGGTCAGAGGCTGAGAATAATGCTCCGTGTGGAATAAGGAGAAAAAATGAAACGCATATTATCACTGTGTATCCTGGGCATCATACTTGCATCATGTACTCCCATAGACCAGCCCTCGTCAGAAAGCGGGATTATGCCGGAGTATGACAGTTATATACTGTACCACGCTGAGGATGTATCGCTGTCGGAACTTGATGACATTGCCGGCATAATCGATCATCGTGCGAGATATGTATGTCCTGACATACAGAACAGTTTTTCAGTTGACAGGGACAACTGCGATGTCCGCATGGATTTTGTCTATGAAGAGGGCTGGGCAGAGGAATTTCTTCAGTCTTCTGTATTGCCTGATATCGTCGCGTTCAGAAAGGGTACCGATCCCGGATCGGAGACCCTCCTTGGCAACAGGGATATTTCATCCGTAAGTACTGAATGTAATATCTGGGGCGGCGGAGATTCTGAGGTTGCTGTTCTGATAGAACTGACCGATACGGGGACCGAAAAGTTTGCAAAGATAACCGGTGAGCTGGCTGGTACAGATATCCCTCTTTCGATCTGGCTTGATGACGAGATGCTCAGTTCGCCGAAAGTTGCAGCATCAATTGTTGACGGCAAGGCAGTTATCACAGGCAACTTTACACAGGAAACGGCTGATGAGCTCAGCAATAAAATGATGATCGGCGAGCTTCCTTATAAGCTTACTGTAAAGGAGCACAGTTTTTCCGGGAATAAAGGGTGAGTAATATGGAGATAAGATTTATCACGCCGGCTGACGATCCGCTTGAGATAAGCAATATATATGAACAGAGCTGGAAATCGGCATATAAGGGCATTATACCGCAGAGCTTTCTTGACAGCATCCCTGCGGGAAAGTGGGTTAAGAATCTGAAAAACGGCAGTATGCAGAGCCTTGTTATAGAAGATAACGGCAAACTTACAGGCACGGCAGGGATCTGCCCTTCACGCTGGGAGACTTATACGGGATACGGCGAGATAGTATCCATATATCTTTTGCCTGAGTACATCGGCAGAGGATACGGCAAGCTTCTTTTTGAACGCTGTGTTTCAGAGCTTCGCAAGATGGGCTTCAACGACATCCTCCTCTGGGTGCTTGAAGAAAACGAGCGTGCAAGAAGATTCTATGAGAGAAACGGCATGACCTGCACCGGAGAGGTGATGGAAGACGAGATAGGCGGAAAGAAACTTAGGGAGATCATGTATATACTTCGTAATGTAAAATAAGGAGTGTGGTTTGATGAATATAAAGAGAATGGCAGCATCGATCGTTTCGTCTGTACTCGTAATGGCTGCGGTGTCATCTATGAACGGGCTTACCGCCATCGATATGGATTACAACAGCGACGGTATCGTTGATTCCTTCGATCTTGTCAAAGCACGAAGCAGTGCATCACAGAATGAACTGGAAAGGCTCAGCGGCTTTCTTCTTGGCAAGCCGGTCATCCCTGAGTCCGGGACGGCCGAGGGCTACAGTCTTGTATGGAGCGATGAGTTTGACGGGAACTCTCTGAATATGGAAAACTGGTCCTATGAGCTGGGCAACTGGAAGACCGACGACAAGGGAAACTATATAACTAACGGCTGGGGCAACAATGAGCAGGAATTCTACACCGACTCCAATACAATGGTGAATGACGGCGTACTTACCATTGCCGCCCGCAAGGAGAATTATACAGACCCGGTGCAGGGCAGTTACGAGTATACCTCCGCACGCCTGAGTACACAGCATAAGTTCTCCACCTGCGGCGGAAGGATAGAGGTCAGGGCTCGCTGTGACTCCGGAAAATCCCTCTGGCCGGCGATATGGATGCTGCCTGAGGACAGCGTCTACGGTGGCTGGGCGGCATCAGGAGAGATAGATATAATGGAGGGCTGGGGCAGTACGCCGGAAAAGATATGCGGCACCATCCATTTCGGCGATGTATGGCCGGGAAATACCTATCTGACCAATGATTATGAGTTTGCCTCCGGAGATTCATCTGCAAACTGGCATACCTACAGCGTAGAATGGGACAGCAACGAGATACGATGGTATGTGGATGATGATCTTTACAGCACACAGTCCGAATGGTATTCCGTCAACAGAGCCTATCCGGCCCCGTTTGATCAGAATTTCTACATATTGCTGAATCTTGCTGTCGGCGGACATTTTGACGGAATTGACGGTATCTATGCTGATCCCGCCACCTTTGCAGACGGGGAAAAGCACTTTGATATAGACTATGTAAGGGTCTATAAAAAGGATGGCAGTACTTTTGCCCCCACCGTGCAGACTTCAGCAGCACTGTCGCTTTACCGTGAAGGTGCAGAAGCAGGTCTGACCAATAAGGATGGCGGCACACAGGTACATATCACGACCATCGGTGAACTCCCTTACAGCGTCATGGGCCTTCTTGAGAATCAGAGTGTAAGGGCGGGGGAGAAGCATACTCTCAGTTTTACCGCAAGCTCGACCCAGCCGCGTCAGATAGAGGTCACAGTCGAGGATCCTTCCTATAACCGCTATCTGAGCAAAGTCATCGACCTTGGCACAGAGCAGGCTGATTTCTCTTTCGATGTGGATTTTGCGGCAGATATGAATGTTGATATCAAGTTCCTGATGGGAAAGACAGGTGAACCTCTTCCTACAGGGGAGCACGATATTGAAATTAGCAAAATAATATGGAAATAAACACCATTTGCTATTGACTTTTGTGCAAAATAGGAGTAAAATAAAGATAGGCGGGCTATCGTCTGCATATTTAATATATGTGAACGAATAGCCCTGCCCTTTTGTAAGAGGGGTGAATATATGGACGAAGTAATGAAGGTTATAAAAGAACGCCGCAGCATCCGCAGCTTCAGACCTGATCCCGTACCTAAGGAGCTTCTTGACAGGATCGCCGAGGCCGGCTTGTATGCCGCTTCTGGCAGAGGAAAACAGGCGCCTAAGATCATAGTTGTCACGGACAAGGAGCTCAGAGACTGTATCTCCGATGAAAACCGGAGGATAGGCGGATGGGAGGAGGGCTTTGATCCCTTCTACGGAGCACCGGCCATACTTGTAGTCATAGTGCCTGAGGATATACCTACCGGTATATATGACGGTTCCCTCACGCTCGGCAATATGATGCTTGAAGCCCGTGAACTCGGACTTGGCAGTATATGGATACACAGAGCAAAAGAGGAATTTGAAGGCAGGCTCGGACAGGAGCTGCTGAGAAAAGCCGGGATTGAAGGCGGGTATACCGGCATCGGTCATCTTGCAGTCGGCTATCAGGACTGTGAGGATCCTGCTGCACCGGAAAGACTTCCTGACAGAGTATACTACCTTTAATATTTACCGGCAGCACAATAGTGAAACTACTATAAATATTTTTCCATTATCAGCAACTTATTTCTGCAAATTACACACTAATTCTGCATTTTGTGGGTTGAAAGAGAAAAGACGGCAGAGTTATAATGTATTAGTTAAGGTACTGAAAATACTATTTTCTTGTTTTCGTATGAAAACTGTCTTCTCTGTTTCAGTTCTACCTTAGTGCGCTTCTGTACGGAGACCGCGTACAGCGGAGCTTCCGTTCCCCCTGACAGTGCACGTATATTACAGAAATAGGAAAGGAGTGGTCAGATGACATACGAATTTATGTATAACATCGCTATGGATCTTGTTAATCAGAAGATTGACAGCGGAGACCCGATGTTCCCTGATGATACGGTATGTGTTATATTCACAAAAGCCGGAAAGATCTATACGGGAATGAGCTATTCCGAGACTTATGACCCGGGCACGCTGATCCATGCTGAGATCGATGCCATGAAGGGTATGCATGAGTATAAAGAGACTGCTATAGAGGCTATCATGCTGGTACTTGTATGTAACCGCGGTCTTATCCTGCCGTGCAACAGCTGTCTTGAAAAGATAATCAATCTTGACAAAACGAATGCAGAAGCCAATATAGTTGTAAGCGACAGACTTATACGCGTTGATGAAGTTACACAGTTTGCGGCACCTCAGGAAATGCTGAACGTTCCGCCTCCTGTTGATTATGAAAACGCGGCGCAGGGAAACGTACCTATGGTACCGCCTCCTGATGCAACACCCCTGAACCAGCTTTCTCCGGCAGGCGAACCGGAAGGTGAGATGTATTATGCACCTGAGCGTCCTTTCGCCAGACCTGCCGAGAGGGCAAGCGGCGATCTCCTCAGGCAGAGAGTAAACAGTCTGATGAGTGTTGCAGATGATGACGATGACGATGTCCCGGATGAACCCAGGAAAGGAAAAGGACTGTTCGGCGGACTTTTCAGACGCTGAGCAAGTAACTGAGCGGTCTCCCCGCCGCTGAAAGGAATTGAGAAAATGAAAGAAAAGAAAATATCAACGATAAATCTGCTGCTGATACTCCAGCTTCTTATCATTGTAATACTGTTCTTCCTTATCACACTAACTATCAGCCGCACTACGAAACAGAATGCTATTGACCATATGACCACTATTACCGATGAAAGAGCTCATATCATCGACAGCTATGTGGCAAATGCGGAAAAGACACTTACATATTACAGCAAGGCAGGACAGATCACAGATCTTCTGAATAATCCTAACGACCAGAATGCCAGGGATGCTGCTCAGAAGTATACCGAGGATTTTGCCAAGGATCTCGGAAATCTTGAGGGTATATATGTCAGCGAGTGGGATACTCACGTTCTTGCTCATTCAAAGCCGGAATACGTGGATATGATCACCAGACCCGTCAAGGCGGACGGCGATGACTCCAACCTCAAGGCACTTCAGAATGCACTGACGGCTGCCGGTGACGGGGTATATGATACAGGTATCATTATCTCTCCTGCAACAGGCGCTCAGATCGTTTCCATGTACAAGGCTGTATACAATGATGCAGGAGAGCCCATCGGACTTGTAGGCCTCGGAACCTATACCGAGGAGCTTATAGCTACACTTGACTCCATGCCCATCAGAGGAATCAAGAATTCCACCTACAGTATGGTAAACACGGTCGATAACAAGTATATCTTCAACGTAGACAAGAGCAAGATCACACAGATCGCTGAGAACGATCAGCTTATCGATCTCTGCAACAAGTATAAGGGTTCTACAACTGATGATACAGGTTATTTTGAGTACAGTAAGGATGGCAAGGATTATGTCTCCATCTACTCGTATATGCAGGATCACGGCTGGCTCCTTATGATCGACGATACAAAGAACGAGGTATTCTCACTCACAAGAAACATGAGGATCTATCTCAGCATATTCGGTCTTTCCGTTCTCGGACTCATGCTTCTCTTCCACTTCCTTAACAAAAAGCAGCAGGCTACAGCTGAACGTCTCAGCAGCCAGGTGGAGAAAAACGAGAAGACAAAGGAATCACTTACCAAGGCTGTATTCAAGGATGTTCTCACAGACGTAAGCAACCGTGTAGCGTTCTCAATGGACATGGACAAGACCTTCATCAGCACTGAGAAGCCCTGCTTCTTTGCTATGTTCAATATAGCAGGCTTCAGTGCGATCAACACAAAGTACGGCAACGATGCCGGCGATGCTGTTCTTGTATCCACAGTTGATATCCTCAAGAGGTTCTTCAAGAAGGGCACGGTATACCGCACCGGTTCAGATGAGTTCATCGTAGCTATCCCCGGTGACGGCGAGCCGGATGCAAATAACCGTATGATAAACAACGTAAACACAGTTCTCGTTAACCTTGCAAAGCCGCATCAGACACCTAATGGCTATGTAAATGCGACATACAAGTCTGCGCTCGTTAGAATGACTTCATCTGTTGATACTTCAATAATCACAGTCCTGAAGGATCTTACAAACCGCAGCAATCCCACACCGGATAACGTTAAGTTCGTTGATCTCGGCTGATAAGAAAGATAAAGCGCTTCTGACAGGCAGTCAGAAGCGCTTCTTTGTCATATATTGTTTCCGTCCGGATCAGGATCCTCCGATGTGCATCCGAGGAACTTTCTGAGATCTTCAAGGCAGTTCCTGCCGGCTGTTCTGCCTGTGCGGTATACCTCAAGGAGCACATCCTGATCATGCTCGATATGGCTGATGGGCAGGGCGGTTTCGGGAGCAATGACAAAAGCTCTGCCTGCCGCCTCGGCCTCACCGACATATTTCAGCTGCCTGTTGTATACATCAGGGCGGTTAATGCAGGCTTTTACAAGTGCCGGGTATTTCTTGTATCTCAGTGCAATGAGCTTCTCGGTCCTGCTGTGAGATTTGGTATAGCTGCGGGGCCTTGTAAGGATGACGACGTTTTTCTCATATCCGGTCGCCTCCATGAATCTTAGCGGGATGGAATCGGAAATACCTCCGTCGAGAAGTTTTCTGCCTTCGTGGCAGACTATCCTTGCTGCAAGGGGCATTGAAGCTGAGGCACGTATCCATTCAAGATCGCTGTATCCGGCATCGCGGCAGCGGTGGTAAACAGGCTTGCCTGTTTCTATGTCTGTGCATACTGCAAAGAATTCCATAGGATCATTGGTGAAGGTCTTGAAATCAAAGAGATCAAGCTCTTCGGGGATCTTGTGGTAACAGAAATCCGCACCGAACATATCACCGGTGGTAAGCAGTGATCTTACGCTGCAATAACGCTTGTCACGGCAGAATCTGGTGTTGTATCTTATAGCTCTGCCCGGCTGGCGTGATTTGTAGTTGCATCCGAAGCAGGCGCCTGCCGACACGCCGACAGCTCCGTCAAAATCTATACCGTTTTCCATTAGTACATCAATAACTCCGGCGGTGAATAGTCCGCGTAATGCACCGCCTTCAAGAACAAGTCCGTATTTCATAGATATCCTCCGATCGTTTGTCTGACATATCAATTATATTGCTTTTTTTGAATGATGTCAAGTACTGCGGAGCGGTATATGCTGATGCAGGAGCAGGTATCCGTATTGACAAAGGTACAGGAGTACGGATTCCGCATTACCAGGCTTGCAGATAACTTTGAAAACTTTATACGCAGACTCTACGAGTAAACTGCCATATTCAGCTTACGCTTTGGGATAAAAAAGAACAGGCTTTCCGGCGATTACCGGAAAGCCTGTTGATTTTATCTGAATTATATGCTATACTTTACTTGGAGATGAGCTCGAGAGTATCTCTTGCGATCAGAAGCTCCTCGTTTGTAGGAACGATCCATACCTCGATCTTTGAATCAGGTGTGGAGATCTTCTGGAGCTTGCCTCTGATGGACTTGTTGAGAGCCTTGTCGATCTTGATTCCGAAGTAATCCATGTTCTCGCAGGCAGCCTCTCTTACTTCCCATGAATTTTCACCGATACCGCCAGTGAAGAGGATAGCGTCGATGCCGTTCATAGCAGCAGCGTAGGAGCCGATGTACTTCTGGATCTCGTAAGTGAGCATATCGGATACGAGGATAGCTCTCTCGTTGCCCTCAAGAGCAGCAGCCTGTACGTCACGGTTGTCTGAACCAACGCCGGAAACACCGAGGAAACCGGACTTCTTGTTCATGTACTCGCTCATCTCTGAGGGAGTGAAGCCGTGCTTGTCTGCTACGAAGGTAACAGCAGAGGGATCAACAGAACCTGTTCTTGTACCCATTACTACACCGTCAAGGGGAGTGAAGCCCATTGATGTATCAACGCTCTTTCCGCCGTCAACAGCAGTGATGGAGGAACCGTTTCCGAGGTGGCAGGATACGATCTTGAGATCCTTTACGTCCTTGCCCATAGCCTCAGCGAGAGCCTTGGATACGAAGCGGTGTGATGTGCCGTGGAAGCCATACTTTCTTACGTGGTACTTCTCGTAGTCCTCGTAGGGAAGACCGAACATGAAAGCCTTGGGGGGCATTGTCTGATGGAAAGCAGTATCGAATACTACTACCTGAGGAACGCTTGCCGGGATAACGCTCTTGCAGGCTCTGAGAGCGAGAGCATGAGCGTGGTTATGAACAGGTGCAAGCTCACGAAGCTCGTCGATCTTGTCGATTACTTCGTCAGTAACGAGGACTGACTTGTCGAATACGTCAGCACCCTGTACTATACGGTGACCTACAGCAGAGATCTCGTCCATGCTGTCGATGACCTTTGCGTCACCTGTGGTAAGAGCCTTTACAAGCTCCATAAAAGCTTCTGTGTGAGTGGAGAAGTTGATGTCAGCCTCAAACTTTCTTCCGTCGCTTGTCTTGTGGGAGATATGTCCGTCAATACCGATACGGTCACAGTTGCCCTTAGCGAGTACGCTCTCGTCCTTCATGTCGATGAGCTGATACTTGAGAGATGAGCTGCCTGCATTTACAACTAAAATGATCATGTTTGCATATTCCTTTCGCTTATTGATTCTGCATTATGCGTGCATGAATACATTATATACTATTTTTCTCAGAAATGCAAGTATTTTTTCTAAAAGCATATATGATCAGATGAATGAAAAATGTCATAAAATGCAGAAACTATGTGTAAATTGTTGCATATGCACCAAAATACAGTTTTTATCGTTCTAATAATATGACAGTAAGATGAAAATTAACAGAATAGTATTGAAATTTTTGTTCGGAGGTAGTAAAATGAAAGTAAGCGGAATTATATCTGAGTATAATCCGTTTCACAACGGACATCAGTATCATCTGAATGAGACACGCAGACACGGCGCCACACACATTGTTGCTGTCATGAGCGGCAGCTTCGTACAGAGGGGCGATGCGGCGATAATGGATAAGCTTAGGCGTGCGAGACTTGCAGTCAGGTCCGGTGTTGATTTAGTAATAGAACTTCCGGTACAGTACAGCCTTTCTTCAGCGGAGAACTTTGCCTCCGGTGCAGTATGGCTCCTTCATTGTCTCCAGGCAGTGGACGAGATATCCTTCGGAAGCGAATGCGGAAGTATTGAAAAGCTCACACATACGCTTGAAGCGGTGCAGCATACGGCTGACGCCAGAGCGGACGAGATACGCAGGATTATGGAAAACGGATACACCTACCCGAGAGCGCTGAACTCAGTGGTAAGGGGGGAGTCTCCGGAGCTTGCAGATATCATAAGTGAGCCGAACAACACTTTAGGCATCGAATATCTGAAGGCGCTGAGATCATTCTCATCGTCCATCGTACCGTATACCGTGAAGCGCCGGGGAGATTCCCATGACGGCAGCAGTCCCGATTCGGGCTTCGCCAGTGCTTCATATATACGCGAGAAGCTGCTTTCAGACACTGAGGTCATCCACCCTGAGGACTATATGCCCGAGCACGTTGCAAAGGCTATACGTTCCGCAGAGGAAAACGGTGAACTGGCCGATCTTAAGAGGCTTGAGAGGGTATTCCTCTACAAGCTCAGGACCACGTCCCTTGAAGAGCTTTCAAAGCTCTGTGATGTCGGACAGGGTCTTGAAAACAGACTTTACAGTGCAAGAACTGCCTCTTCGCTTGAGGAGCTCCTGTACAACGTAAAGACCAAACGCTATACGATGGCACGTCTTAAACGGATCCTTATCTCACTCCTTATCGGTATTACCCGGGATGATATGACGCATTTGCCGCCATATGGCAGAATACTGGCATTGAACGACCGTGGCACGGAGATACTTGCAAGGGCAAAGGGCAAAGCTCTTATCCCTTACGGTACATCACCTTCCCGCCTCTCTGCAAAGAACGCCACCGCAAGGCGATTTGCAGAGCTCGAGGAAAGAGCCTCCGATATATACGGTCTTGCACTGAGCAAGGCGGCCTCTGCGCAGGACGATCTCAGGGCTAAGATTACTATTGATATGGAGTAGTGAATAGTGAAAAGACTCATTGGAACAGCGGCACTGGCTGCGTCTGCGGCGATGCTGCTGACTTCCTGCGGCCGGACGGTCGGAAGGGCTGACCCTGCCATAAACGATATGGATGTGAACGCTCTTTCGGCTGATGCGGCCGAGCCTGTGACAGATACTGTCTCCATGCTGCTTACACCGGATTCTCCGGAGCAGCGGGAGGCTGAACTGAAAATGCCTGATGGCTATAAGCTCCCGCAGAGATGCGAGCTTGAATTCAAGTCTGTGATGCAGAAGCCTGCGCTCCCGACAGGATGCGAGGTCACTGCCCTTACACAGACTCTTAACTATTATGGTTTTGAGATTGACAATGTCACTCTCAGCGACCTGTTTCTTCCGCAGGACTGGGACGGATGGTTCAACATGGATGAGTATTACCTTGGTGATCCGCATTCCGAGAACGGCTTCGGCTGTAATGCTCCCGTCCTTATGCGGACAGCTGCTGATTATTTCGATTATATCGGGTCAGACTGGTATCCCGCTGATCTTTCCGGCACTCCGTTCCGTGAGTTGCTCTATCAGACAGATCAGGGGAGACCTGTTATTGTGTGGGGGACAATGGACCTTGTTGAGAGCGAATCCATATACCAGTTTGATCTTGGATGCGGTGATGAGTTCTGGTTCAATGACTTCCACCATTGTATGACCATCTATGGTTACGATCTCGGTAAGAAAGAAGTATACACAGCAGATCCGCTTGCAGGCAACGTTGCCTATCCCATTGACCGCTTTGAAAAGGTATACGGTAATATGGGAAGTCAGGCGATAGTCCTTGCAGGCAGTGAAGAATCCGCCGGTAAGGATCTCTCGGATGACGCATACAAGAAAAAATGGATGCGTGACCGCCATCCGGAATGGTTCGGCGAAGAGAAGACCGAAAGCGGAGAATACGATTACTATCAGGAGTACGATAACCCTGTCGATTTCACAGAGGATGCGGAGGAAAAGGATGCAGATTAACGGAGTTATCTTTGACCTTGACGGCACCCTTATAGATTCGATGGGGATATGGTACAAGATCGACCGCCTCTTCCTGAAGGAGAACGGCGTTACAGACCCGCCTGCCGATATTTCGGACAGGATGAAGAAGATGACTGTGGACGAATCCTCTGAGTACTTCATAAGTCATTTCGGGCTTTCCTGTACAAAGGAATATGTTATCAGGAGGATAGAGGAGCTGGTAAGGCATGAGTATGAGGAAAACATACAGCTGAAGCCTTGCGTTGAAGAGCTTCTTGATCTGCTTGACAGCAAGTGTATACCCTACGGCATAGCAACAGCGACCTACCGTTCGCTTGCGGAGGCAGTGCTGCGCCGGTGCGGTATCTATGAGCGGTTCAGCTTTCTGCTTACGGACAAGGAGTTTCCCTGCGGCAAGCGCAGACCGGATATATTCCTCGGAGCCGCGGAAATGCTCGGAACTGTTCCACGTGAAACACTTGTTATCGAGGATTCCCTCCATTGTATCATGACTGCTGCCGGTGCAGGATTCATCACCGCCGCCGTCTATGATAACGCAGCTGACGCTGAGCGGAGTGAGATCGAGAGTACTGCGGATATGTACTTCATGTCTCTTGCCGATGTGCGCGCCGCGATCGATTGAAGGATCTTGCACAGTATGAACAATAAAGTAATGGTCGGCATGAGCGGAGGCGTAGACAGCTCCGTTGCCGCAATGCTCCTGCGTGAGCAGGGCTATGAAGTAATGGGTGTGACCCTCAAGCTCTTCTCGGACAAAGATATCGTTGAAGCAGAGAAGGAAGGCAAGACCTGCTGCGCCCTGAATGATGTCATGGATGCAAGAGCCGTAGCGTACAAGCTCGGCTTCGAGCACGTTGTATTCAACTTCCGTGACTGTTTCCATGAGAAGGTGATGCAGCAGTTCGCAGACTGTTATCTCTGCGGAAGGACACCCAATCCCTGTATCGAATGCAACCGGCACGTAAAATTCGACAAGATGCTCAGAAGAGCGCTCGAGCTCGGATATGACTATATCGCAACGGGGCATTATGCAGTACGTGAATATGATGAGAATACCGGAAGATACCTCCTGAAAAGGCCGAAGGACAGAAGCAAGGATCAGACCTATGTTCTGTATGCGCTTACACAGGAGCAGCTTTCGCATACCCTTTTCCCCCTTGGTTCTCTTGAAAAGCAGGAGGTCCGTGCGGCAGCTGAAAAGGCAGGACTTGTCAATTCATCAAAGCCTGACAGCCAGGATATCTGTTTTGTACCGGACGGCGACTATGTTTCTTTTATAAAGAAGCTGACCGGCGCAGAAGTACGGGATGGCAGCTTTACCGATACAGAAGGAAAGGTGCTCGGTACACATAAGGGTATCATCAATTATACTGTCGGACAGCGCAAGGGTCTGGGAATAGCACTCGGAAAACCTGCATATGTAGTAAGGAAGGATGTTGAGAGCAATACAGTTGTTCTCGGTGATGAATCCGACCTGTATACATCCGTCCTCACAGCAGAGGACGTAAATCTCATCTCTGTAGAAGCTCTTGAAGCACCTATGCGTATAACTGCAAAGACAAGGTACTCACAGCATGAACAGCCTGCTGTGCTTTCTTATGTCGGAGACGGTATATACAAGGTGGTATTTGATGAGCCGCAGAGAGCCGTTACCTCCGGGCAGGCTGTCGTATTCTACGACGGAGATATCGTAGTCGGCGGAGGAACAATAAGATAAAGGAATTCTTTCATGGAATACAGATACGAAAAACTTACAGATAAGATATACGTATGCGCCAGCACTGATCATCGTTTCGGTACTGACGCTTTTCTGCTTACGGATTTTTCACATTACCGTATGAAGGACAAGGCCTGCGACCTTGGCACCGGCTGCGGTATAATCCCTCTGATAATGCAGAAATCAGCTCCGCCGAAAATCACCTATGCTGTTGACATACAGGAGGGAGCTATAGATCAGCTCCGCAGGGGAATGGAATACAGCGGGCTTGACTCTTCCTGCGGTATCGTACCTGTATGTGCTGACCTGAAAGAACTGTGGGAAGGCGCCCCTCTCGGGCAGCTTGATCTCGTTACCTGCAATCCGCCGTACAAGGCTGCGAAGGCAGGATTTGAGAGCGTCATCACCGCCCAGAAGATAGCCCGTCATGAGATAATGTGCAACATTGACGATGTATGCGCCGCTGCACAGAAGCTGCTGAAATTCGGCGGCAGGCTCTGTGTCTGCAACCGTCCCGAGCGCCTCAGCGACGTGATATTCGCAATGAAGAACCATGATATCGAGCCGAAAAGGCTTCGTATGGTTTCCAAGAATCCCGATGAATCACCGTGGCTCTTTCTCATCGAAGGAAAGAAGGGCTCCAAGCCCTTTATGAAGATAGAGCCCCAGCTGTATATACGCAGCGGCGACGGCTTTACCGAAGAACTCCAGCGTATCTACGACACCGGAAAGGAGCAGACATGAGCGGCATACTCTATATCATAGGAACACCTATAGGCAACCTTGAAGACATAACTCTCCGTCAGCTCCGTATGCTTGAGGAGGTAGACTTCCTCTGTGCCGAGGATACAAGAGTGACAATGAAGCTGCTGAATCACTACGAGATAAAGCAGCAGCTCGTCAGTTTCCATGAACACAGCTCCCGTGCTGATGCCGATAGGATTATCGGACGTCTTCTTGCAGGCGAGAATGGCGGAGTAGTAACAGATGCAGGTATGCCCTGTATTTCCGATCCCGGTCAGGTACTTGTAAAGCTCTGTGCCGAAAACGGCATTGAGGTAAGGGCTGTCCCCGGTCCCGCAGCAGTTACTACTGCCGCAGCACTTTCAGGTATGCAGATATCCCGCTTCACCTTTGAAGGCTTTCTGCCGGTAGGGAAGAAGGAACGAAACGAAAGACTGGAGCTTCTCCGGAACGAGACAGCCGTCATGGTCTTCTATGAAGCTCCCCACAAGCTAAAGACTACGCTCAGCGACCTTTGCAGCTTTTTCGGCGGAGAGAGGCATATCGCCCTCTGCCGTGAGATAACGAAGCTCCACGAGGAGGTGCTCCGGATGACACTTGCCGAGGCCTGCGCTTATTATAATGAGCAGGAGCCGAGGGGAGAGTATGTCCTTGTGCTTGAAGGCAGGCAGGACAGTGCTTCATCAGCTGTTACTCTCGAAGAGGCACTTGCACAGGTACAGCAGCTCATCGACAAGGGTGAACGCCCGACAGAAGCCTGCAAGGCTGTCGCTAAGGAAACAGGCTTCCGTAAGAGTGAGCTGTATTCTGCACTGACATAAGTACGGAGCATAACATATCAAGATGGAGAAGAAAAAACACAGAATGACTTTAGTCCTGATACGTCTTATAATCGCAGGCTGCTTTGCCGCACTGGCTTTGTGGTTCCTTGCCCCTTTCACTGTAAAGATAATTAATGTGGGCAACGCATTCGGATTCACGTTCTGCGCACTTGCAGCTTCTGCGGCGCTGTTCTGGGACCCGCTTGCAAGGCTTGCCGGCAGGATATGGCAGTCACCGGCAGGCAGGGTGGTACTTTCATCCTTTGGCGTATTCCTTGCCGGAGGGATATTACTCTGCGGCGTACTCAGTGCGCTGATGCTGAGAGAGATGAATGACCCGCCGAAGAACGATGATACCACTGTAGTCGTACTCGGCTGCAAGGTCAATAAGGGCGGACCGAGCCTTATGCTCTCAAAGCGCATAAATGCGGCAAAGGATTATCTTCTGGCTCACCCCGGTGTTCCCGTAGTTGTATCAGGCGGTCAGGGCGACGATGAGTATATCAGTGAAGCCGAGTGTATGCGCTCTCTCCTTATGGGCTACGGCATTTCCGAAGACCGTATCTATTTGGAGGACAAGTCAAAGGACACAAAGGAAAACCTTATCTTTTCACAGAAGGTCATTGAGGAGAACGCACTTCCCTCAAGGATAACTCTTGTGACAGACGGTTTTCATCAGTATCGTGCGGAGATGCTTGCTGGACAGCTCGGTATTGACAGCACATATAATATCTCGTCCGCAACACCGGGCTGGCTTCTTCCGACCTACTGGGTCAGAGAGTGGTTCGGTATAGTATTCTATACATTAAAAAGGTGAGATCTATGATCTTAAAGAAGATACAGGCGGCTGCATCTGCTGCAGCAATGCTGCTGACATTCCTTCAGCCCGCATCTGAAGGCATTGCCGGGCTTATGACTGTGCAGTCCTCAGCACCCCGCGGCTTCACCCTTTCTGCACCTGTATTCAGCTTCTCTGAAGACAGCGGCATGAACGGCGGCCTGCATTTTGCGGTAGATACGCCCCTGACTCAGGCGGTATCACTTGACGATACAGCGCTTCCTTCCTCCTACAGTCTCAGGGACGAGGGGAAGATGTCTCCTGTGAGGGACCAGACAGGTTATGGTACCTGCTGGGCGCATGGTGCGGCAGCCTGTGCAGAGGCGCAGCTCTATCAGTACGGCAAGGCTGTTGACCTCTCAGAGTTTCAGGTCGCCGGACAGTTCTACCGTGAACTCGAACCGGAGCTTTCACTTGACGAGCAGCTCAACAAAGGCGCCAACTCGGATGCTGTTATATGTCTCTGGGCACAGTGGGAAGGGCCGGTGGAGGAATCCTTCATGCCCTACGGAGACAAGGAGAAGCTGGAGGAGAGACGTGATGCCACCGAAGCGGTCTATCACCTTGAAACAGCCTATACCTTTGACTTTGACCATGACCGTACAAATGCCGCTGAAGTGAATTCTCTGGTAAAGCAGATGGTCTACAGCGGAAAGCCGGTGGAGGTCAGCTACTTCTCAAACGTAACAAAATACTACGACAGCACCAATCACTCATCCTTCTGCCGCAAGCGTCCGAGATTTGCGAACCATGCAGTCACCATAGCAGGCTGGGACGACAGCTACCCGAAGGAAAACTTCCGTCTCACCCCCGACAATGACGGCGCATGGCTCTGCAAGAACAGCTGGGGCGATAAGTACGGCGACGATGGTTATATATGGATATCCTACGAGGATACATCACTCAGCGAGTTTACTACCTTCGAGCTTGGCCGTGCAGATAACTATACAAGCATCTATCAGCATGATACCTTTGCTGCCATGCAGTCTATAAGTGTGCATGACGACACCGAAGAACCCGGGCTTCCGGCATACATGGCAAACATTTTCGAGGGCAGGGATGACGAAAATATCGAGGCTTGTTCGACCTTCATCCGTCAATCCGGCACTCAGTACAATGTCTGGGTGTACACCGACCTTACGGATCCTGAGGACCCTGTATCAGGCACAGCCCATGAGGTCGCTTCGGGCATCTGTGAGCTTTCCGGATATCAGACCATCCCCTTTGATACGCCCGTATTCTCAAAGGCGGGGAGCAGGTTCAGCGTAGTGGCGGAGCTCGTATCCCCCGATACAGGATTCCTGATCCCCATAGAGTGCGTCATAGCCTCGGAGAACAGTACCACAGGCGAGATATTCTGCGTTGATACCTATACCAACTACGATGTCATAACCGGATATACCCACAGCGGAGAGAGCTTCTACAGTGCCGATGGTCTTGAATGGACTGATATCAAGGGTGATGATATCCACTATACAGAAGAAGAGGAGCAGCAGCTCCTTGACGCTATATACGAACAGCTTATGGACGGCATCGAGGAGGAGGACTCAGACCTCCTTGTAATGGTCAATGACCAGATGGATACCTTCCGGAAGGAGTTCGCAGAGGGTGAGGTTACAGCCACCATGGGCAACATCGCCCTGAAAGCTTTCGCAAGCCCGGCAGGCAGGGTAAAGTTCAGCCGCCCTGACGGTATGGTCACGGCAGGCGAAAAGATATCCATGTATACCACGGACGGCAGCAGTATAATGTATCATACTGATACAGACAGTACGCCCCGTGAATACACTGAACCTATAGAGATAGTATCACCGGTGAAGATATACGCCTGCAGTGATAAATGCTCTGCTATGACGACGGGGATATACTCTCCGGAGCAGCAGTCCCTGCAGGCTCTTGAATACAGCTTCGGAAGCGGTACATTAAAGACAAAATACGAATTTGCCCCTCCCTATACTACACCTGACGAGATAACTATCCACGGCGCCGCTGACGAAACACGTCTCTGGCTCCGCATCTTCTCGGATTCCTCCATCTCCGTGAACGGCGTACCTTTTGTCTCTGGTGAGTACTCTACAACAACAGACATTTCCGACAGGATGAAGCCTGTTGAGATAATTCTTTCAAAGGAAGGGAAGCCTGACAGGACGATAGCCCTCAGATTTGAAAGCGACCCGGTATGGGTTGATACAGAGACCATGCAGCTCCATTTTGCCGGAGGTGAAGGTACTGCACAGGATGAAGCCGGCAATACCTACACGGAAGATTCCGATATGACTTCCTCAGGCGGAAGGGAACTGACCTATACTCTTCCGGACGGAGAAACAGGGACGCTGTTTGTAAAGTACACTACAGACTTATCAGGCCTTGAGCTTGATTGTCTGCGCAGTTCAGTAAAGCTTCCGGAGGAGTCCGGAAAGATAGAGGTAAGCGTCGGCGGGGGTGAGTGGACGGACTGCAGCAGCAGACGCTACACTGATTCGACCGGAGAATGGCTCTTCGTTCTTGCGGGGGAAAAACTCGTCCTCAGGGATGCCGGTGACGAGAAACACTACCCCTCAAAGGAAGTCACATTCGAGATACCCGATGCACCCGATGCACCGTCCGGTCTTCCGGCATATACGGTGACAGACGGGGAGATTGTACTCGACAAGGAAAGCGGTATGTCGATTACAGCGCTTGAAGATGTGAGCAGCCTGACTTATGACCAGCTGGATCATCTTGGATACAGCAGTGAGGAAGCCTTCTTCTCCGCTGTCAGCAGAGCTTTCGGTACAAAGACAGAGGAAGAGGCCTTCCGGATGTATCTTGCCGACTGGGCGCATACAGACAGCGTGCCCAGGGCAGGCGAACCGGTGGCAGTGAGATATGCGGCTACACCATACGACCTGCCCTCAAAGGTGCTCTTCACCATAGTTGAAGACTTTCTTACCGGCGATGTGAACCGTGACGGTTTCGTGGATTCCAACGATGCCGTTCTCGTGCTTGAGCATTATGCACATACCTCTACAGGCGGGGAAGGTCTGATACCACAAGATTTGACCAGAGCAGCAGATTTTGATAAGAGCGGAGTAATTGATTCAACAGATGCCAGCCTGATATTGAGCTATTATGCTGAAATGGCAACAAAACAGTGACAAATTGACTAAAATCAGGTAATACAGCCATTGATAGTTTTGTATGTTGGGCAAATACTATAAAATAACATGACACTTTATGTTGAATTAGGTCACAAAAAATCAAGTTACCAATTTGTAACATTTGCCGAAAGAGGCCTTTTAATATGTAAAAGTGTACTAATAACAGATGTTGAAAATGTACACTACGCACAAAAAATATTAAAGAATGATACAAAGGTTGACTATTCGCAAAAAATGCTGTATATTTGAATTAACGCAAGGGGAGAAAGTGGTCAGGATATGACCAGACCGCAAAAAGCAGTCAATGCATTCCCCGTGCCGAGCATAACGGAAACGAGGTTTCCGGATATGCAGTCCTGAGAAGGACAGCCGAAGCAGAAGTCAGGGGATGACGAGCGAGGACAATCGCCGCTGAACTGAAACGGAGCTGAGGCAAAAACATTTTCTTAATATTATACCCGTGAAAGAGGTATAATACATATTTAAGGAGGAAAAATCTGATGAACACACTTAAGAAGACATTAGCACTCGTAGCTACTCTTTCTATGGCAGCTACAGCATTCGCAAGCTGTGGAAACACAGACACTGGTTCCACACCTGCTTCTGAGACACCTGCTTCACAGGCTGACGAGGCTACAGAGGCACCTGCTGACGAGGAGAAGCCCGCTGACGAAGAGAAGCCTGCTGACGAAGAGAAGCCTGCTGTTGACGCTAAGAGCGGCGACGTAGACGCAAGCGTTGGCCAGGGCGGCGACAAGTTCACAGTTGCTGCTTGGAACGGTGATGACGTTCCTTACCTCATCGCTCAGTGGAAGGGCATCAGCTTCGATACAATCGGCGATGACCTCAAGGATGGCAAGGTTGACGGTATTGACTTCATCAACTTCGGTGTAGGCGGCGGCGACGCTTCCGAGAAGTATGATCAGCTCTTCGATGCTGGTTCTGACCTTGATGTATACTTCGTTGAGGCTGACTGGGCTCTGAAGTACATCAACGATGACGACAAGACACTTCCTCTTGAGAAGCTCGGTCTTGGCGACAGCGATTTCTCTAACATCTACGCTTACACAGATGAGATCGGTAAGGATTCCAACGGCGTTCGTAAGGGCGTTTCATGGCAGGCTGCAGCAGGCGGCTTCTACTACAGAAGTGACCTCGCTGAGGAGTACCTCGGTGCTGCTGATCCTGATGCAATGCAGGAGCAGATCTCTGACTGGGACAAGTTCGTTGAGGCTGCTAAGACAGTTGCTGACAAGTCCGGTGGTAAGACAGCTCTCGCTGATACACTCGGTGGTATGTGGCAGGCATATGCTTGTGGACGTACACAGCCTTGGGTAAAGGATAACAAGCTCGTAATCGATGACTTCTGCAAGGACTTCGCTGACACAGCTAAGGCTCTGTGGGATTGCGGCGGTATCACAAAGAACAGCCAGTGGTCCGATGACTGGACAGCTGCTGGTACAAACGATAGCTGCATGGGCTACTTCGTTTCTACATGGGGCTTCGGCGGCTTCGCTCTTGATGCTGCTGGCGGCTTCGATAAGGAGACAAACGAGGGCGGCGCTACATACGGCAAGTGGGCAGTATGCCAGGGCCCGACTCCTTTCTACTGGGGCGGTACATGGATCGTTGTTAACCCTGCTACAGACAACGGCGACGAGGCTAAGGACTTCATCATCTCTGCAACATCTGACGAGAAGCAGCTCGCTGCTTACGCTGTTGCAAAGCCTGAGTACGTAAACAACAGCAAGGTTATGGACGACCTCATCGGTTCCAAGACTGTATTCAACGAGGTTATCACAAACAACCTCGGCGGCCAGAACTTCTACGAGGCTCTCGCTGACAACGCTAAGACAATCGACTTCAAGGGCCTCATCACTCCTTACGATGCAACAGTTAAGACTGACTTCGTTGAGGCTGTTAAGACTGAGTACCTCGAGGGCTCCGGCGATTGGGATGCTACACAGGAAGCATTCAAGGATCTCGTTTCTGAGCACATCTCTTCTCTCGAGTGGGATGACTAATTGATAGCTCATCTGAACTAACAATTAAAAATTGATATGCAAACCCTACGGAATACTTCGGTATTCCGTAGGCGCATATTATTTAATAAAACTTTTAATTTGAGAGGGTGTGTGTTATGGCATCAGCTGCTCAGAGAAGGATCAAATCCATCAGCTATGCAAAGTACGGCTATCTTTTCATACTGCCGTTTTTTATTGTTTATTTCTTTTTCCAGTTATGGCCTCTGATCAACACATTTATCCTGTCTTTCCAGGATAACAAGACCGGTGATTTCATTGGCTTTGACAATTTTAAGACAATTCTCGCAGGTGCCGGCGGACGTGCTGCTCGTAACGTAAGTAAGAGCTTCTACAAGTCCTTCGGTAACACTGTTCTCCTCTGGTGCGGTAACTTTATCCCCCAGATCGCTCTGTCTCTTTCCCTTGCTGTATGGTTCACTGAGGCTAACCTCAAGATCCCGGGAAAGGGCTTCTTCAAGATTGTAATGTACCTGCCGAATATTATCACAGCGGCTTCTGTTGCTGTCCTCTTCCTGCAGCTCTGCGGTGAGGCTGTTAATACTCCCGGTTCACTCAATCTTCTGCTTAGCAAATTAGGCATTGTCAAGCATGACACTGTCTCCGATAAGTATGATACTATCAAGTTTATTACCGGTACGGCACAGGCAAGAGGTGTTGTTATGTTCATCCAGACATGGCTGTGGTTCGGTAATACTATGATCATGCTCATGTCCGGTATCCAGGGTATCAACCCCTCACTCTTCGAGGCTGCAAGCATCGATGGTGCAACTTCCGGACAGGTATTCAGAAAGATCACTCTTCCTCTGTTAAGCCCCATCATGGCTTATACACTGGTTACATCTATGATCGGTGGTCTCCAGATGTTCGATATTCCTTACCTTTATCATAAGGATCCGAACAACGTTAATAAGGACCTCAAGACCGTGGCAGTATACATTTACGAGTATTTCCACGATCAGACTGACCCCAAGATGGGATATGCAGGTGCGGCTTCCGTTATCCTGTTCATTATCACGCTTATACTTGGCTGTATCGCTTTCTATCTCACCCGTGACAAGGATGAGATTGCTAAGAAGAAGCAGCGCAAGAAGGCTGCTCAGCAGTTAAAGCAGCAGAATAAGCAGTTTGGAGGTCTGTCGTTATGAGTAAAATGAAGGCAGTTTACGGCGAAGATAAGGGCAGCTATACAGCGAAGCTCAGAACCAAGTCTATGATATTGACTATATGGTTCATCTTCCTTACAATAGTATGTCTGCTTCCTATGTATATTCTTATCATCAATGCGACTCGTTCTTCAACTGAGATTGCTAACGGTATCTCTTTTATTCCCGGTACCAACCTCTTTAAGAATATCAAGAAGCTCTTCGGCGATGTAAACTACAACACTGTATTCAATGTGTGGATCGGTTACAGAAACAGTTTCTTCATCACTGCTTTCTCAACCATATTCACTGTATTCTTCTCAGCTATGACAGCTTACGGCATCCATGTATATGACTTCAAGCTCAAGGAGATCTCCTACACAGTTATCCTCCTTGTAATGATGGTTCCTATGCAGGTTACTTCTGCCGGTTTCGTTGCTTTCATGCTGAAGCTGAAACTTACAGATACATACTGGCCTCTTATCCTCCCCGCTATTGCAGCTCCTGCGGTAGTATACTTCATGCGTTCCTACATGAAGTCATCCTTCCCGCTCGACATTGTTGAGGCTGCAAGAATTGACGGATGCAGCGAGTTCAGAACTTTCGTATCTATCGCGATCCCAATGATGAAGCCCGCTATAGCTGTACAGGCTATTTTCGCTTTCATCGCAAGCTGGAACAACTTCTATACACCTAACATGATCCTTATCTCTTCCAAGTTCAAGCAGAAGACACTTCCTATGATGATCTCTGCTGTACAGGCATCAGATAAGTTCACAGATTACGGTGCTATCTATCTTGCAATCGCACTTTCAATCCTTCCCATCGTTATCATCTACATCATCCTGTCAAAGTTCATCATTGCAGGTGTTGCTCTCGGTGGTGTAAAGGAATAATCGTAATTGTAAACGATATCAGGCAGATACCTTGCGTATCTGCCTGTTTTTTATTGCCCAGATCTGATGTCCGGGCTTTTTGTTTGCTGAGTAATATCAACAGGATGTCCTGCATAGTATTTATCGAAGGGAAGTGATCCGGTGAACAACAGTACAAGCTATGAAATAATAGCTTCTTACATGACTGAACAGATTCGTGCAGCAATGGAGCGTGTAAGGGAAACGGACAGATCCGGTCTTACAGATATATGTCTTTATTGCGAAAGACCTCCCGCCTTCGTCTATCCCGACCGTATCAGGTATCTTTCTGCGGACGGCAATCTTATGAATTCCGGCAGGTACAGTGCTCTTGTTCATATCACAAAGAACGATCTGAAAAGCATAGTCTCCTCTCTTGCACAGCATTCCTTACATACCTGTGAGAGGGAGTTCCGTCAGGGCTTTTTCACCCTGCCGGGCGGTATCAGAGTCGGCGTAGCGGGAACTTATACGTCCTCCGGTGTGCTCAGAGACTGGAACTCTCTTGATTTTCGCTTTGCATCCGCAAAGTACGGCTGTGCAGACCGCATCTACCCACGGATGCTCGGCAGTCGGCGTGGACTGCTCATCTGCGGAGGTGTCAGTTCCGGAAAAACCACCATGATAAGGGAGCTCTGCCGTCTCTGCGGTGATCAGGTCAGGACATCACTTATCGACGAGCGCGGAGAGATAGCTGCCCTAAAGGAGGGAGAGCCGCAGTTCGATGTAGGGCTCCTGACAAGCGTCATATCAGGCATCTCAAGGGCAAATGGTATAATCTCTGCGGTCCGCACACTTTCTCCCGCAATGATCTTCTGTGACGAGCTTGCCTCAACGGGGGATGCTGAGGCGGTTATCGAGGGCTCCGGCTGCGGAGTACGTTTTGCCGCTACTATGCACGCACGGGATATGGAGCAGCTGATGTCACGTCAGACAGGCTGCAGGCTTATGGAAGCCTGTGCCTTTGATGCAGTTGTATTCCTTGCGGGCAGCAGTTCACCGGGTACTATCCGTGAAGTCAGGTTGCTGAATGATGCTTCTGAGAATTAGCGGAGCCCTGCTTGTTGCTGCGGCTGTCACTCTTGCGGGATATATGAAATCTGAAGCTCTTCACCGAACGGAGATACGCTGCCGCAGTATCCGTGAGTGCCTTATCAGATCCTCCTACCTTATACGTTACCGCTCTCTTACTGTGTACGAGCTGTGCGCCGAACTGAAAAACAGTCTCTTTTCTTCTGATCTCAGCTTCATAAACTCCCTGCCTGAAGAACACATTCAGGGCACCGGATTCAGCAGTCTTTGGGAGAGCGCACTTGATATGCAGACTGATATGGAGACGGAGGAAAGGCAGCTTCTTCTCCGTTTAGGCTCAGAACTCGGGAACTCAGACACAGAAGGACAGCTGAAAATGCTTGCGGCCCTTGCAGAGGAAGCCTCAATACTCCACGAACGCCGCAGGACGGAATACGAGACACACGGCAGATTATGGCGCAGCGTAGGCGTTCTTGCCGGACTTATGGCTGCCGTTCTTATAATATAAGGGAAGGAGAAAGAACATGGATATTGATCTTATATTCCGGATAGCCGGCATCGGCATAATCGTTGCTGTACTCAATCTTGTACTTAAACGGGCTGAGAGGGATGAGCAGGCTATGATGACTACACTTGCCGGACTTATCGTCGTCCTGATGATGATGATACGCGAGATAGGGGAGCTGTTCGATACTGTAAAGGAAGTATTCGGCCTATGACGGACAGCTGCCTTACAACTGCCGCCTTCTGCATCTGCTCTGCTCTTATTGCCGTACTTCTCCGGCAGTACAGCCGCGAACAGTCTGTACTTGCCGAGCTTGCAGCCTGCGCTGGTATCCTCACCGCTTCTCTCATGTTCATATCTCCTCTCCTGACAAGTATCCGTGATCTTTTCAGCTGTGCCGGTATAAGTGACAGCTACCTTACCGTCATCTTCAAGGCAGCCGCAGTCTCTGTTATAACCGAGATCACCTGTGAGCTCTGCCGTGACTGCGGTGAACATTCAATAGCAGCCGCAGCCGAGATATGGGGCAGAGGAATGCTGATTCTGCTTGCCATGCCCCTTGTACGTGCCATGATAGAACGCATCACAGACATTCTATAGGAGAAAGTATGAAACATCTTTTTATGATCATTGCCGCCCTTGTTCTTATATGCTTTTCAGTCATGCCCGTAGATTCAAACGCTGCCGGACTTGAAGAAATACAGACAGAATTCATGGAGGATGCGGACAGGATACTCCGGGATTTTGACACAGGCCTGACCCTCAGCGATACTGCCGGTTTTTCTTTTGCAGAGCTTACCTCTGCCATAGCCGGAGATATCAGAGACCGGATAAGCCTTCCTCTGCGTATTTTCGGGACCGTAGTCATTCTGTCCGTGCTCTGGAAGGTAACAGAAGGCCTGTCCGGCAGGAGGCTGCCGGGATGCGCTGATAACGGAAGGCTCGTGGCCGTGCTGTCAGCTGCTGCGGCAGTAGTTTCCCCGCTTATCGGGGTATACGAAAGAGCCCTTTCAGCCATACGGCTGACCTCCTCCTTCACCCTTGTCTATATCCCGGTATTCTCGGCGATAACAGTATTTTCAGGCGGGATCACCTCTGCCGGTACCTATCATGTAATGATACTTGCAGCTACAGAACTTGTGGTCAGGCTCTCTGAAGCCTTTCTTCTGCCGCTTATGTCGCTGTGTACTGTCCTCGCTCTGACAGGAAGTGTGTTCGGCTCCCACTCAGGGGAGTCCGTAGTCAGGTTCCTCCGCAAGGTCATCTGCACCCTGATGGTATATACGTCAGTACTCTTTTCAGGATTTCTCTCACTTCGCTGTTCACTGGCAGGCCGTGCAGACGGAGTGACCGACCGGACGGCAAGGATGCTGCTCTCAGGGGCAGTACCGGTGATAGGCGGCGCAGTTTCCGAGGCTTATTCCACCGTAAAGGGAAGCCTTGGGCTGATACGAAGCACCATAGGCACTGCAGGAGTAACAGCGATCCTGATTATACTGCTTCCGCCTGTTGCCGAGATAGCTGTATACAGACTGGCAGTCTGGGCAGGAAGGGCGTCAGCTGATATGTTTGAAGCCTCTCCGCTGTCATCCATGATGAAATGCCTTGATGACGCTCTCTCCCTTGCACAGTGCGTACTGACCTCTCTCTGCGGGATGCTCGTCATATGTACTGCCATATTCATGAACACACTTTCTTAGGAGATAATATGGAAACCATAAGAAACACTGTAATGTCCGCCTGTATAGCTGCTGCCTGTATCTCTCTCCTTGGAGGTATGACAGCCGGTACAAAGCTCGGCAGTTGCGTCAGATTCATTGGTGAACTGATAATGGCCCTGATACTGATAACTCCCTTTACAGGCGGCGCAGCTGTCAGCGAATTTCCCTTCACCGCAGAGACGTTCCCGCTGTGCACTGACGATATATCTGAAAGATACAGGGAGACAGTATGTTACGAGGCTGAGGAAAAACTGAGAGCGGCCATATGTGCAGCCCTCGATAAAGCAGGCGCTGATTACGATAGTATTGCTCCTGAGCTGCATATCAGCGAGGACTGGAGCATATCTATAGACAGGGTCAGGATAAAAGCAGGCTCTTCCGGAGCAGAAGAAGTGATACGTGCGTATCTCGGAGAGGAGACGGAGATAGTATATGATGACAGCGAAAAATATCCGTGAGCTGCTGAGAAACAGGTACATTACCGGTGCGATAGCCGCTGCTGGGCTGCTGCTCGTACTTATTTCGTCAATGATACCGGATAAGCGAAAGTATGAAGATATATCCGCAGACTCCGGAATTTCTGCGGTATCGGGGAACTACCGGAAGGATACTGAGCATCAGCTCGAGGAATTTCTCAGCAGTATAGACGGCGCCGGAAAGGTGCGGGTATACCTGAAGACCTCCGGCAGTGAAAGAAAGGTCTATGTAAGCGAGGGAAGATCATCCGAAAGCGAAGACAGGAAAGAGGTGGAGGAGAAGTATGTCATGGTAAGCGAGGGCGGCAGCCGTAAGGCACTGCTGGGCTCGGTCGAGGAGCCTGAGATAACGGGAGCAGTCGTTGTCTGTACGGGAGGGGACAGTCCTGTCGTACAGGAGCGTATATACCGTTCACTCGGGGCTCTTCTCAGTCTTTCGTCCGGAAGTATATATGTAACTAAAATGGGATAAGGAGAGGTAATATGAAAAAACCATCAGTAATCATCGGAAAGAAGCAGATAATAATGACCTGTCTCACGCTCATGCTCGCAGCAGCGGTGTATATAAACTACACCACAGCTCCTGCACTGCCAAAGATACCTGACGGCGAGTTTTCTCCCGTAGTAAGTGAGGAGCCGGAGGCATACGGCGAGACTGAGTTTGTGAGTGCGGAAACAAGCGGGACGCCTGAGCTTCTTGCAGCCTCTGACTATTTTGCGCAGGCGAGGATAGACAGGATGAACAACCGTGACGAGGCGGTGCAGACACTTCAGTCCATAATAGGCGGGGGAGACCTGTCAGAGGAGGAGATGGTTGTAAACGCTCTTGACGCTGTGGAGGTATCAAAGCTGATAGAATCCGAGGGAACTATCGAATCACTGGTGAAAGCGCAGGGATTTGAGGACTGTGTTGCCTATCTTGACGGTGAAACAGCAAAGGTAGTTGTGCGCACGGAAGGCCTTGATAAGGCTCAGGCAGCCTCCATAAAGGACATCATTCTCGGAGAAACAGAAATTTCTCCTGAAAATATAAGAATTTTTGAGGTAAAGTAGTTGTATAAATTGAAATTATTTGGTATAATATATAGGTAAGGGTATTTCCAGTTATATAATTAAATGATATATCCAAATCCTGTGAACCGGAGGTATTAAAATGGATGATGTAAAAAAGACTGCTTCCAGCAAGCTGAGGATCTCAGAAGATGTTATCATCACAGTTGCTAAGCTTGCAGCACTTGATGTCAAGGGTGTAGCGTCCCTCGGCGGTGAGGTAAACAAGATGAGCAAGCTCAGAGGCAACGGTCCTGTAAGAGTAAGCATGATAGGTGATGTTGCAGCGATCGATATGGATATCAAGGTCAACGGCGGAGTCAGGGCACCGTCGGTAGCGCAGGAGGTACAGACAGCCGTCAAGGAAAATGTCCAGACAATGACCGGAGTCACCATCGCAAGGGTAAATGTTACAGTTACCGGAGCGGTATTTGATGAAATAAAGGAGAGTTCAGATGACGAGACGTGAAATAAGAGACAGCGCATTCAAGCTGATCTTTGAAAAGCTCCTCAGGGATGATGATATCAATGAGCTGTATGCCATCGCAGAGGAGATCGATGAGATAACTGTAAACGATGAGGTAAAGAAACTTGTTGAGGGCACTCTTGAGCACGCCGAGGAGATAGACAGTATCATATCCGGCTACAGCAAGTCAAGAGCCTTATCAAGGATATCAAAGCTTAATCTTGCGATACTCAGGATAGCAATCTATGAGTCGCTGTATGACGAGAATACTCCCATGAACGCCGCAATAAGCGAGGCAGTTGCTCTTGCCGGTACATATACCTATAAGGAAGATATCGGTTTTATCAACGGCGTTCTCGGAGCGTTCTCCCGTGACAGAGCTCCTCAGGAGGAGAACGATGCCTGAGTATCTGGGGATAGACACCAGTAACTATACAACCTCAGCAGCGGTATATATCAGTGAAGAGAACCGTATCGTTCAGGTAAAGCGTCTGCTCCCCGTAAAGCAGGGAGAGCTCGGGCTCCGGCAGAGCGATGCAGTATTCCATCACACAAAACAGCTTCCGGAGCTTATTGAAAAGCTGTATTCGGAGAATGATCTCGGAAGACCTGCGGCGGTTACGGCTTCCGCACGTCCGAGGAACATTGAAGGCTCTTATATGCCGTGTTTTCTTGCCGGGGAAGGTTTTTCGCGTTCTTTTTCGGTTATTGAGCGTATACCGCTCTTTACCACCTCTCATCAGGTAGGGCATATCCTTGCTGCTTTGTATTCGGCCGGAAGAATGGATCTTATAAACAGCAGATTCATAGCCTTTCATGTAAGCGGCGGAACAACAGACTGTCTTCTCTGTGAGCCGGATCAGGGAGAGATCATTAAGATCACACAGGTCGGCTCTTCGCTTGACCTTAAAGCGGGACAGGCTGTAGACCGAACAGGTGTTATGCTCGGCCTGAGTTTTCCCTGCGGGCCGGAGCTTGAGAAGCTTGCCGTTAATGCAGATAAGCGCTTTAAGGTAAAGCCTGTTATAAAGGACGGAAGCTGCTGCCTTTCAGGCGTTGAGAACAAGTGCCGGACCATGCTCGATAAAGGCGAAAAGCCAGAGAATATTGCGAGGTACTGCCTTGATATGATAACTGAAACCATATTGGCAATGACCGGCCATGCCTTGTCTGCGCATGGTGAGCTGCCGCTTCTCTTCGCCGGAGGTGTCATGTCGGACAGGCTGATACGTGACAGACTGAATACAGTCTATCCTGAAGCCTCCTTTGCCGAGCCGGAATTCTCCTGTGACAATGCCTCAGGAACTGCCATATTCGGCTTTCTCAAGTCAGAGGGAGCAAAGTGATGGCAGAGTATACGATAACAGAGCTCAACCAGAAGATAGACAGCATCCTTTCTTCCGACCGTGAGCTGAGAAACATATTCGTCAGGGGCGAGATCATACAGGTCAACCCATACAGACTGCGCAACGGCGGTGATATGTATTTCATAACGCTTACGGACAAAACAAGCAAGCTCGGTGCAATGATATTCCCGAACGTAGTATCGCGTCTCGGATATATTCCCGAGCCCGGTATGTCCGTAATAATAATGGGCGATATCACAGTCCATGTACCGAACGGTGCATACCGGATCAATATAACAGACATGAATCCTGTCGGAGCAGGCGCCTCCTCTATGGCGCTGAAGCAGCTGAAGGAAAAGCTGCGCAAGGCTGGCGTATTCGACAATGAACGTCCTCTTCCGAGACTTCCGAAGAGGATAGGTGTGGTAACCTCTAAGAACGGACGGGCCGTCAATGATATCATCAAGAATCTTGAGGACCGTTATCCTCTCGGCGAGGTCTTCATCTCTCATACAAAAGTACAGGGCGAGGGTGCTCCGGAGGAAATAGCCGCGGCGATATACAGGGCTGCCGATGCAGGCTGCGATGTCATTATCGTAGGCCGTGGCGGCGGCGGCACGGAAGACCTTTCCGCCTTCAATGACGAGAAGGTTGCCTACGCAGTATACAACTGCCCCGTTCCTGTGATATCAGCTGTAGGCCATCAGGACGATTACACAATCTGCGACCTTGCAGCGGACAGGCGTGAATCCACTCCCACAGGTGCCGCGATGAACGCCGCTCCCTCGTCGGATATGATACGTGAATGGATTGACAGCTACCTCAGGAGAGCTGAGACTGCTGTTAACCGTTCACTAAATACAGCCGGAGACCGCTTCAGCCTTATATATGCAAAGCTCTCCTCTCAGTCCCCCGAGGAAAGGCTCAGACGAGCCGGTGAAAGGATAGAGAGCCTCGAAAACAGGAACAGACAGGCTATAGAGCGTTCTCTTGAACGGCTTGACAGCAGACTTTCAGGCTGTATACGCAGCCTTGATGCACTCAGCCCCCTGAAGGTAATGACAAGAGGTTATTCTCTTGCCTACAAGGGCGAGGAGCTTATCCGCAGCGCAGAGGCTCTCAGGGAAGGCGATACAGTATCCCTTCGCTTCTCAGAGGGCAGCGCTGAGGCTGAGATAAAAAAGGTAAACAGATAAAGGGTGATACAGATGCCGGAGAACCGGAACACTGAAACTGAGAACAAAAGCTTTGAAAAGAATCTTCAGGAGCTTGCGGAAATAGTGTCTGCGCTCGAAAAGGGTGACCTGCCGCTTGAGAAGGCTGTCTCTATGTACGGAGACGGAGTTAAGCTTGCAGGTGTGTGCAGAAAGCAGCTCGATGAAGCAAAAATGATAATAACAGGCGACAAGCCTGACAAACAGGAGGGATCATCATGAATATGGTCAACGAATTCAATGAAAAAATGCAGGACTACAATTCATACACAGAGGCCAATATGCGCAGGTATAACAACTATACCTACGAGAACCGTCCGCAGAGAAATCTTCTTGACGCAATGAACTATTCGCTTGAAGCAGGCGGAAAGAGGATACGTCCGATACTGGTATACGCCTTCTGTGAGGCACTCGGCGGAGATTTCCGCAGAGCCGCAGCACCGGCGTGCGCAGTTGAGATGATGCACACCTTCTCTCTTATCCATGATGATCTTCCGGCAATGGACGACGATGATCTCCGCAGAGGCAAGCCTTCATGTCATAAGAAATTCAGCGAGGCAATGGCTATTCTCGCAGGCGACGCGCTCTCTGTGCTTCCCTTTGAGATACTCGCAGATGACGAGCTTCTCACAGCAGAACAGAAGATACTTATGATATCCGTACTTGCCAACGCAGTCGGAAGAGACGGTATGATCGGCGGACAGGTCATCGACATGGAGAACGAAGAGCGGGACGATGTTGATGAGGATAACCTCCGCAATATGTACAAGTGCAAGACCGGACAGCTCATAGCAGTATCATGTGCAATGGGCGGTATATGTGCCGATGCTGATATGGATAAGATCCGTGAGGCTATTGAGTATGGCTACAAGCTCGGACTTGCCTTCCAGATAGTTGACGATATACTTGATGTAACAGGTGATGAAGAAGTCATCGGCAAGCCTGTAGGCAGCGACGAGGCCGAGCACAAGACCACCTTCGTAAGTCTTTACGGAGTGGAGAAGGCCCAGGAGATCGCTGACCGCATAACCGATGAAGCACTTGAGATACTTGATAACTTTGATAACAACGAGTTCCTCCGTGAGCTCACAATCAGACTGCTCAACAGAAAAAAATAAAAGGAGCTGCGCAGTCCCTTATGGCTGCGATCGTGAAAAATGAATGAGTTAATAAACAACGGAAGTAAGGTTAGTCTGTCGGATCTTCATCTTCCGGAGGATCTGAGAAAGCTCACTCTTCCTCAGTGCAAGGGGCTTTGCGTTGAGATCAGGAACCTGCTCATCAATACCGTTTCAAAAACCGGCGGACATCTCTCGTCGAATCTTGGTGTGGTTGAGCTGACGCTTGCTGTCCACCGCAATTTCAATTCTCCCGAGGACAAGATAGTATGGGATGTCGGTCATCAGGCCTATGTTCACAAGATACTTACAGGCAGAGCGGACAAGTTTTCTACACTCAGACAGAAGGGCGGTATTTCAGGTTTTCCTAAGCCGGAGGAATCTGTCCATGACACCTGTATTTCCGGACACAGCAGCAACTCCGTTTCTGTTGCCTGCGGTATTGCAGAGGCAATGAAGCTGCAGGGAAGGAACAACTATACCATAGCTGTTATAGGCGATGGAGCCATGACCGGCGGTATGTTCTACGAAGCAATGAACAATGCCGGAAAGGAATCCGTAAGCAACCTTATCGTTATCCTGAACGATAATGAGATGTCTATTTCCAAGAATGTCGGTTCACTTGCGAGGTATCTGACGGAGCTCAGGAATTCCGAGAAATACCTTGATACCAAGCGCAAGGTGGAGCGCAATATCAATAAGCTCCCAGCTGTCGGAACAAAGATGGCCAAGGGCATCAAGAAGGTCAAGGATGCAGTAAAGTCTACAGTTCTTGAGACTACGATATTCGAGGATATGGGCTTTACCTACCTCGGCCCCATCAACGGACACGAGATAGATGACCTTGACGAAGCCATGAGAATGGCAAAGAAGATACACGCCCCGGTATTCATCCATGTACAGACGAAGAAGGGCAAGGGATATCCTCCGGCGGAGACCAACCCCGGAGAGTACCACGGAATATCCCGCTTTGATATCGCCACAGGAAACCCTGAGGTGTCCGCAAGCGATTCCTATTCAAGCGAATTCGGAAAGAAGCTCACAGAGCTCGGAGAGCGTGACACCAGTATCTGCGCTATCACAGCGGCAATGAAGTACGGAACCGGACTCCAGTTCTTCTCAAGGCGATTCCCGGACCGTTTCTTCGATGTGGGCATAGCCGAGCAGCACGCTGTCACTTTTGCCGGCGGACTAGCCTCTATGGGGATGATACCTGTATTCGCAGTGTACTCCTCCTTCCTTCAGCGTGCCTATGACCAGCTTGTGCATGATATAGCAATAGGCGGACTTCATATCGTACTTGGCATCGACCGTGCCGGTATAGTAGGCGAGGACGGTGAGACTCATCAGGGCCTTCTCGATATACCAATGCTTACCACCATACCGGGCACAGTGATATATTCACCCTCATCCTATGCGGAGATGAAGGTCTGTCTCAGCAAGGCGGTCTTTGCAGACAAGGGACTTGTAGCTGTACGTTACCCCCGCGGAAGTGAGGATGGCTGCTGCGGAGAGATAACAGCTACCACCGACCATGTATTCATAAAGGAGCCGTATTCGGATACACTGATTATATCCTACGGACGCTGCTTCAATGAGGCCTTCAGAGCAAAGGACATCCTTAAATCGGATGGAAGCAGCTGCGACCTTCTGAAGCTCACAAGGATATTCCCGCTTCCTCCCGGCCTTTACAGTGAGCTCGAGAATTATAAGCGAATCGTCTTCTTTGAGGAGGCAATGTGCTGCGGCAGCATTTCCGAGAAGATGGGAGAGATGCTTGAAGTTTCCGGATTCACAGGTGACTACAGCCGTGTAGCCATTAACGGATTTGTAAAGCAGGCCTCCGTAAAGGAATGTCTTGACCAGCTCGGACTTACTGCTGAAAGAATGGCTGAATACGTTAAGCGGAGGAGCGCTGCTGATGGCAAGACTTGATGCAGAGCTTGTAGCAAGAGGGATAGCCAGAAGCCGTGAGCGTGCCAAGGAAATGATATCCGGCGGGGCTGTAACCGTCAACGGCCGCATTATAAAGAAGCCCTCCTGTGATGTTACAGACGCTGACGAAATAGTATCTTCCGAAGAGGAGATATATGTCGGCAGGGGAGCACTGAAGCTTGAAGAAGCCGCCATAAAGTTCGGAATAGACTTCACAGATGCCGTGTGTATCGATATCGGAGCCTCGACCGGAGGCTTCACGGAGTATATGCTCATGCACGGTGCCTCAAAGGTCTATGCAGTAGATGTGGGACACGGACAGCTTGCTGAGAAGCTCTGTAAGGATAGCCGTGTCATTAATATGGAAGGCACGGATATCCGTGATATAACTGCAGATGATACAGGAGGCTGTGTTGACATAGTCAGCGTTGATGTTTCCTTTATTTCCCTGACAAAGGTGCTTCCGAAGGTGGCAGAGCTCATGAAGTACGAAGGCTGTGCGGCAGTGCTTGTTAAGCCGCAGTTTGAAGCCGGCAGAAAGGATATCGGCAAGCACGGCATAGTAAAGGACAAGGCAGTCCACCTGAGAGTCCTCACGGAGATAGACCTGTTCGCAAGGTCTCTCGGACTTTATGCAGCCGCTTTCACCTATTCTCCCGTGAAGGGCGGCAGCGGAAATATAGAATACCTGATACATCTGAAAAAGAATGAAATTAGCAGTCCTCCGTCAGTGAAGATGCTCAGCTCCATCGTTGACGAGGCATTCGGAACACTGTGAAAAAGGAGGATAATATGAAAGCAGCGCTCTATCCGAATTTTCAGAAGGCGAATGCCCTTGAGTGTGCAAGACAGACCTGCGATGTACTGAACAGCGCAGGAATAGAAGTAGCAGTCAGCGGAGAATTCCGCTCGGAATTTGCGGATAAACCATTTGTACACTTCGAGGATATCAGCGAGTCTGCGAAGGATGCAGACTTTGTGCTTGCCATAGGCGGAGACGGAACCATCCTCCGTTGTGCCAAGTATCTCATCGGCACGGATACCAAGCTGCTCGGCATAAACACCGGCACGCTCGGATTCCTTGCAGGTCTTGAAGCAGACCAGCTCGATAATCTTGTGCGTCTCCGCACCGGAGACTACGAGATATCGGAACGAATGACCCTCGATGTCACATTCAGCGGCGAGGACGGCGATATAAGCTACACCGCCCTCAACGAGATAGCGGCTCGCTCGGGCAGTTTCCGTATATGCGACTTTGATGTATGCGCAGACGGCTACCTGATCGGTAAATACCGCGCAGATGGTGTGCTCTTCAGCACTCCTTCAGGCTCGACTGCCTATGCGCTCTCAGCCGGAGGCCCTGTCATCGAGCCCGACCTTGAATGTATCGAGATGACGCTCATTTGCCCGCATTCACTTTTCTCCCGTGCGACCATGTTCTCACCGGGCAGAAAACTGACCATCACGGACAAGACAAAGGGCGGCTCAATGGTAATAACGGTGGACGGCGACCTTGAACGGAAGCTCGGAGAAAACGAGTCCGTTGAGATATGCCGCGGCCGCCACAATGTTAAATTCATCAGTCTTATAGGCAACTCCTTCCACGAATCACTTTGCAGGAAGCTGTGCAGACCAATAAAGTGAGGTAGTTATGAAAAATCGCAGACAGGATATAATCCTTGAAATCATCACAGAACAGCCTGTTGCAACACAGGATGCCCTTATGAAGCTCCTTGCAGAGCGCGGCATCAAGACAACTCAGGCCACGCTCTCAAGAGACATACAGCAGCTTTCGCTCGTCAAGCAGCGTGATGCCAACGGAGTATACAGATATACTCTTCCGGCAACAGCAGCCGCTGAGAAGAATCTGTTTGCAGAATCGGTAATTGCAGTCGATTATGCCATGAACACGATAGTACTCAAATGCAGGACCGGAATGGCTCCGGGCACTTGTGCGGCCATAGACTCTGTAAGCCACGAGGGCGTAGTCGGCACACTTGCCGGAGATGATACCATCTTCATACTTGTACGCAGTGAGGCTGATGCCAAGAGGCTTTCAAAGAAATTCCGCAGTGAACTTTTCCCGAATGCGGGCAAGGTACTCTGACGAATAAAGATCGGAACAGGTAGCTGTAATGCTGAAGGAACTCTATATCAGAAATCTTGCGGTCATAAAGGAAGCTGTTATACCGCTTGAAGGAAAACTGAATATATTCACCGGAGAGACAGGTGCCGGCAAGTCGATACTGATAAACGGAATAAATGCTGTACTCGGACAGCGCACCACCAAGGATATCGTCCGCACAGGCTGTGAGAAGGCAGAGATCTCTGCACTTTTTACCGGTCTGTCAGAGGAGATCTGCTCAAAGCTCGATGAGCTCGGCCTGTCTCATGATGAGGGCGAGATAACCATAACCCGTGAGATAAGTGCTGACGGCGGCAGTGTCGCAAGGATAAATGGCAGAGCGGTCACAGTGGCAATGCTCAGGGAACTCGGCTCCATGCTTATCAATATCCACGGCCAGCATGACAATCAGATACTCCTCGACAGCGAGAAGCATCTTCATATACTCGATGATTTTGGCGGAGATTATACTCTTCTTGAACAGTATCGTGAGACCTTCCGTGAGCTTCAGCAGATATCAAGAAGGCTCAGCGAGCTGAAGCGTCAGGAATCCATAAGACATGAACGTACACGTTATCTTAACGAGGTCATTGCCGATATCGGCGAGCTCTCACCGGAGCCGGGAGAGGATGACAGACTTGAACGCGAGTACGCTCTTGCAAGGGATTCCGAAAAGACGATACTTGCCGTGCGTGCTGCGGTACAGGCTCTTTCCGGCGAAAATGCAGCGGGAGAGATGATAGTCTCCGCAGAGCAGGAGCTTTCCCCCTATACCGATACTAACGAGCAGGCGAACGCTCTTTATGAAAGGCTCACAGCTGCCGAGATCGAGCTTTCCGATATTGCCTACGAGCTCGAAAAGCTGGCAGATAAGGTGGAGCTGGACGGACAGCGTCTTGAGTATCTTCGTGAGCGCATAGCTTCCCTGAATAAGCTGAAACGCAAGTACCTCCTTGACTGTGATGAGCTTGTAAAGCTCTACAACGACTCCTGTGAGGAGCTTGCGGGTTTTGAAAGCAGCACCGATGAGATACGCTCCCTTACCGAAAAGCGTGAGCAGCTCTTACATACCGTAACATTACAGGCAAAGGCTCTCTATGACTACCGCGAGACTGTTGCCATGAGATTTGCCTCCCGTGTTACAGAGGAGCTGGAATTCCTGAATATGGCCGGAGTAGTAATAGCAGTCCGCCATGAGAAGGGCAAGCTCACGGTCAACGGCATGGACACAGTGGAATTCCTCATTTCCGCAAATAAGGGTGAGGAGCCGAAGCCCATAGCACGTATAGCCTCGGGAGGAGAGCTTTCAAGGATTATGCTTGCACTGAAAAGTGTTATTGCAGACCGCGACAGGATACCTACAATGATATTCGATGAGATCGATACCGGAGTCAGCGGAAAGGCTGCCCAGAAGATAGGTATCAAGCTGCGGGAACTCGGCAGAGTGCGTCAGGTAATATGCGTGACACATCTTTCACAGATAGCAGTAATGGCAGATGATCATCTGCTTATTGAAAAGACATTACAGGATGACAGAACAGAAACACACGTAACAAAACTCGATCTTCAGGGCCGTATCGCAGAGATTGCGAGAATAATGGGCGGTGAGGATCCAAGTAAGCTGATGCTGGAAAATGCAGAGGCAGAAATCAGAAAGGCGATGGGAAAGAAATGAAGTTATTCGTAACAAGACACGGTGAGACCGAATACAACAAGAAGGATCTCATTCTCGGAACAACAGACGTACCAATGAATTTCACAGGTGCCGAGCAGTCGATGAGGCTTGCCGGAACGCTCAAACAGATGGGCAAAGTTGACATTATCTACTGCTCACCTCTCTCCCGTGCAAAGGAGACTGCACAGCAGGCAAACAGCATGACTCTTGCCCCTGTGAAGTATGACAACCGTCTCCGTGAGTGGGATTACGGTGATTTTGAAGGACAGCCCAGAAGCACAGAGGGCTTCAGAGAAAACAAGAAGGAATTTGCTTCTCCCATGGGTCATACCGGAGAGCCGCTCCTTCGTCTTACTCACAGAGTTTATTCTCTCCTTGATGAAGTTATCGCAAACTACGGCAAAACAGACAAGAACGTTCTTCTTGTCACACATAACGGTGTATGCCGTGTGATAGAGACCTATTTCCACGATATGACTAATGAAGAGTTTGATAACTGGTCCATGGATAATTGTCAGGTGATAGAGTATAATATAGGTTAATTACCGGAGGTGCAATATGATCATAGGCGTTGACTACTACCCGGAACAGTGCGACCGGACTCTCTGGGAGCATGACATAATCACAATGGCGCAGACCGGCGTTAAGGTAGTAAGGCTCGGTGAATTCTCATGGTCGAGGCTCGAACCCCGGGAGGGTGAATACGATTTTGAATGGCTCGACGAGATCATGAAGCTCTGTGCTTCTGCCGGACTTGGCATAATAATGGGTATCCCCACCAACTGCCCGCCGCTGTGGCTGTATGAATCCTACCCCGATATTGTACGTGTCGGTGAGGACGGAAAGCCCTTACAGACAGGTGTCCGCGGTCACCGCTGTATAAATTCACCGGTGTTTATACAGCACGCACGCCGTATAACAACGCAGATCGTGCGGCGTTACAATGCCAACAGATCAATAGTTGCATGGCAGATCGACAACGAGCTTGAAGCATATTCATGCACCTGTCCTGCCTGCCGTGAAAAGTTCCGTGCATGGCTGCTTGACAAGTATGCAGACGTGGAAATGATAAACAAGGCTTTCGGAAATGTAGTATGGAGCGGAGAGTATAACAACGCTTCACAGATACAGCCTCCGACAGCATACCCGAAGGCATGGCAGAACCCTGCTCTCTGCCTTGAATGGTACCGCTTCTGCAATGACAGCATCATCAGCTTTGTAAAGGAAATAGCCATAACCATACGCAGGGAGTGTCCGAAGGCGGTGCTGACGACCAACACCTGCTTCAGCAGCAATACTCCCGATTTTTACAGACTATTCGGCGAGCTTGACTTTGTTTCCTACGACAATTATCCTCCGCTCAGACTGCCCGAGGATAAGGAAAAGCCCTACTCTCATGCTTTCTATCTTGATCTGATGAGAGGCGTGCGCGAGCAGAAATTCTGGGTAATGGAGCAGCTCAGCGGTCCTACGGGCAGCTGGAGTCCCATGTCCTGTGCACCGCAGCCCGGTCAGCTTAAAGGCTACTCGTTACAGGCCTTTGCACACGGAGCCGATGCGGTGATACACTTCCGCTGGAGGACAGCCCTGACCGGAGCAGAGATGTTCTGGCACGGTATACTTGACCACAGCGGAAAGCCGAACCGCCGTTTTACAGAGTTCTCCGACCTCTGCCGCGTGGCAGGACGGCTGAATATGCTGGAGCATACCGAGATAGTATCGGATATAGCGCTGCTGTATTCGCCGGAGACAGCCTATGCCCTTGATATACAGCCCCAGACTGCCGGTTTCAGCTATATGGAGCAGCTTCGCCGTTTCCACTATGCTTTTTCAAAGTACGGTGCCAACATAGATATAGTATCTCCGGCGACCGATCTTTCAAAGTACAAGCTGGTTGTAGCTCCCTCTCTCTTTGTCAATAAGCGTTCAGTTACGGAGAATCTCTACCGCTTCGTTATCAACGGCGGTACTCTCGTTCTGACCTGCCGCACCGGAGTAAAAGACGAGCATAACAACTGTATCATGGATGATCTTCCGACCGTATTCAAGGAGCTTGTGGGCGCGGAGATATCTGAGTACGACCCGATAGGTGATAAGAAACGCACCATGCGTGATTTCTCCGGAAGCGAGTACCCCTGCCGTGAGTGGTGTGATATCCTGCAGCCAACGACCGCAAGAGCTTATTCCGAGTATACAGACAGCTTCTACAAGGGATGTCCGGCAGTGACAATGAACCGGTACTGCTCCGGTGTTACCTATTACGTCGGCACAGTCAGCAGTCAGGAATTCTATGACGGCTTTGCATCGAATCTTATGACACAGACCAAGATACCCAAGCTGAAAGGACTTCCCGCAGGAGTTGAGGTAACGACCCGCACCAACGGCAAGGAGGAGTTTATCTTCTTCTTCAACAATTCCGAGGAGCCTGCGGAGATATCCCTTCCGAAGTCAATGTACAGCCTGATAAGCGCAACAGGAAAGGATCATCTCGAGCTTGCCCCCTTCGAGACTGATATAGTGAGGAAGTAAGATGAGGATAGTATTGCAGAGAGTGGCATCAGCTTCTGTCACCGTGGACGGCAAGGTCTGTGGAAGCATAGGCAAGGGTTATCTTGTCCTGCTCGGTATAGGAGCGGAAGACACGGAAGCCGAATGCCGCCGGCTTGCAGACAAGATGATAAATCTCCGTATCTTTTCGGACGAGAACGACAAGATTAATCTTTCTCTTACCGATGTTGGCGGAGACCTCCTTGTTGTCTCACAGTTCACACTTTACGCCGACTGCCGCAAAGGCAACCGCCCGAACTTCATACAGGCAGCTAAACCCGACCGTGCCGAGGCCTTGTACAACTACTTCGTAGAGTACTGCCGCAGCAAGGGAAAGCATACCGAGACAGGTATTTTCGGTGCAGATATGAAGGTTGAGCTTCTGAATGACGGTCCTTTCACCGTTATACTTGAATAATCCACAGCACCTCCGCCAATACTGGTACGGAGGTGTTTTTTATGTGTAAATTCGGAGAAAATCGTATCATATTCCTGACTGTGTGTTTCTATCTTTCCTTTGTCCTAACAACCGCCAATTATTATCGCCTCGCATCTGATATGCCTGAGGAGGCCGTACAGGTGGAAGCACAGCGCTCTGACCTTACGGTCTCAGCCGGAGAGTGTCAGGGGACGATATATGACAGGGATATGCAGCCGCTTGTCAACAGGGAAGAAAAGTATATAGCCGTAGCCGTGCCGTCAGCCATCGACTGCGAGGAAGCAGCGACCACAGCACTTGACCGGGAAGCCTTTCTGAGCAGCTGCGAAAAGGGAAGACCATTCGCCTATGAGTGTCGGAAGGATACAACGGAGACAGAAGGTATAACAGTTTTTACCATACCCGTGCGGTACAGCGGAGAGCAGCTTGCACAGCATATCATCGGCTACACATCTGAGGGTACAGGAGTAAGCGGTATAGAGTATGCCTACGACGCCTTACTGCGCGGAAACGGCTCAGAGAACAGCGTAACCTATGCCGTTGACGGCTCCGGAAGAGTGATGATGGGCAGGGGAAAGACGGTTATACGCAGCCGAAGACAGGATACAGGCGTAGTTCTGACCATTGACAGCCGTATACAGTCTCTCTGTGAGGATTGCGGCAAGGATATCAGAAAGGGTGCGATAATAGTCTCAGAGGTGGGGACCGGCGAGATACTCGCTCTTGTCAGTCTTCCGCAGTACAGCCGTGATGATATAGGAGCGGCGCTTGAAAACAAGGACCTCCCTCTTATAAACAGAGCACTCTATTCCTATAGTGTAGGCTCAGTCTTCAAGCTTGTCACAGCCTGCGAGGGGATACAGGAGGGCTGGGATAATGGCGTATACGAATGCACCGGCAGCAAGAATATCTGCGGGCAGCTCTTCAACTGTCACAAATACGACGGTCACGGCTTGCAGACTATGACGGATGCCCTTGTGAACTCCTGTAACACCTACTTTATAGACCTCAGCAGCCACCTTGACGTTCATCGCTTCCGGCAGCTTGCCTCTGATTTCGGCTTCGGCAGGGAGAATATGCTCTGCGCAGGCATGACCTCCTCGGCAGGTGTCCTTCCCACTGCGGAGGAGCTTCTCATACCAGCTGAGCTTGCAAATTTCTCTTTCGGACAGGGGAGGCTTACAGCAACACCTATACAGATAAACCAGCTGACAGCAGCTATAGCCGGCGGAGGAGTAGTGCATCAGCTGACACTGGTGAAAGGACTTACAGCTGACGGCAGGACGGTAACAAACGAAAAGCGGCTCCCCGGCATCCGTGTTATCGACAGGTACACTGCCGAAGATCTGAAAAAAATGATGGTGTCGGCGGTGAGGGAAAACAAGAGTTCAAATGCCTACGCAAGAGGCATCCGCTCAGGTGCAAAGACATCTACAGCACAGACAGGCAGATACGATGAAAACGGCGAGGAATTATGTCACGGATGGATAACGGGCTTTTATCCTGCTGATTCTCCGGAATATGCGATAACCATACTTGCAGAGGACGGCGGATACGGCAATGAATCAGCTGCACCTGTGTTCCGTGATATAACAAAGGGGCTGAAAAAGCTGTCTCAGGTTGACACAAAGCAATAATCGTGGTAGAATAACATGGAAAAGGAGGAGAACATATATGACTAAGGTAGATCTGATTACCGGGCTTCTTGGCTCCGGAAAGACAACTTTTCTGTTTGGATATGCCAGATACCTTATATCTAAGGGACTTCGCATCGCAGTGCTTGTAAATGACCTCGGGGCAGTCAATGTGGATATGCTGCTGCTTCAGGAGCTGAAAGGCGAAAACTGCCAGCTGGAGATGGTCTCCGGCGGCTGCGACCAGCACTGCCACAGACGCCGTTTCCGTACACAGCTCATCGCTCTTGGAATGCAGCATTTTGACCGTGTCATAATAGAGCCCTCCGGTATCTTTGATATGGACGAATTCTTCGACGTAATCCGTGACGAGCCCCTTGACCGCTGGTTTGAGACGGGCAGCATCCTGACAGTGATAGAAGCAGGTTCAGAGCAGCACACAGACCAGATGGAATACCTCTTTGCATCTGAGGCAGCCTGCTGCGGCCGGCTCATACTCAGTAAGTCCGCAGGCAGTGCAGGGGAGGTTGAGGAGGCTATAGACCGTCTGAATTCCGCTCTTGAAAGCATCGGCTGTACACGCCGCTTCGCCTCAGACGATATGCTGGCAAAGGAATGGAAGACACTTACAGCTGACGATTACGAAGGACTGATGTCAGCCGGATACAAACTTTCATCCTACGTAAAGAAGTACTCTCCTGACGAGCTGCTGAGCGGAGTACACTATTTTATGCGCCTTTCTGTTCCGGAGGAAAGTATACAGCCCCTGATCGGATCAGTTTTCTCGGACCCGGAGTGCGGCAGGGTTTATCGTATCAAAGGTGCTCTTCCCGTGGAAAACGGCTGGCTGAAAATAAATGCAACTCCGGGGGAATGCGAGCTACTCCCGGTATCAGACGGACAGGCTGTACTCATTGTTATAGGTGACCATGTCAGCGCAGAGGCAGTAGACAGACACATCAGACCTCTTAACGGCTCGCCCGATTATGTATTTATATGACACTATACATCAGAGCACAAACAGAACGTTTGTGCTCTTTTTTTGTGAAATACTGAAAAACCGCCGTTTCAGGGCTTGCATTTTTGGGCGGACTGTGATACAATATAAAAGAATGTTCGTTTTATCAATATACGAAAGGAGAGCCGCATTAGCGGCATGATGATATGGCAAGGAAAAAGGAATACGATAACGACAGTATATCCATGCTCAAGGGTGCCGACCGTGTAAGGAAACGCCCCGCTGTAATATTCGGTTCAGACGGCCTTGATGGCTGTGAGCATTCTATCTTTGAGGTCATCTCCAACTCAATCGACGAGGCAAGAGAGGGATTTGGCAGCAAGATAATAGTCACACATTACCGTAATCACGATATCGAGGTCGAGGACTTCGGACGAGGCTGCCCCGTGGACTATAACAACAACGAGAAGCGTTATAACTGGGAGCTTGTCTATTGTGAGCTCTATGCCGGAGGAAAGTATGACAGCTCTTCGGATTATGAGTACTCTCTCGGCCTTAACGGCCTCGGTCTCTGCGCTACGCAGTATTCTTCCGAATTCATGAATGTAGAGGTAGTACGTGACGGATTCAAGTACAATCTCAGCTTTGAAAAGGGAAACAATGTGGGCGGACTGAAAAAAGAGCCCTGCAAGCGTCGTCAGACCGGTACAAAGACACGCTGGCGCCCGGACCTTGATGTATTTACTGACATTGCAGTATCCGACGAGTATTTCTGTGATATCCTGAAGCGTCAGGCCGTGGTAAACCCGGGACTTCTCTTTGTGTTCCGTTCTGAGAACGTGGCAGGCACATTCAACGAGCAGGAATTCCTCTACGAGAACGGTATAACCGAATACGTACAGGAGCTTGCAGGTGACCAGACCCTCACCTCCATACAGCACTGGACAGCCGAGAAGAAAGGCCGTGACCGTGAGGATAAGCCGGAGTACAAGGTAAAGCTTGATGTGTCTCTTGTATTCTCAAACAAGGTCAAGCTGACAGAGTATTATCATAACTCCAGCTATCTCGAGCACGGCGGTTCACCGGCAGAGGCTGTCAAGCGTGCCTTTCAGGCTCAGATAGACAGCTATATCAAGTCAATTAACGGCTATCAGAAGAACGAGAGCAAGATATCCTACACCGATGTTGAAGAATGTCTTGTGCTTGTGTCTTCATCCTTCTCGACTCAGACCTCCTACGCCAACCAGACAAAGAAGGCCATAACCAACAAGTTTATACGTGAGGCTATGACAGAGTTCCTCCGCCATCAGCTTGAGGTATACTTCATCGAGAATCCGGATGAAGCCCAGAAGATAGCAGAGCAGGTGCTCATCAACAAGCGCAGCCGTGAGAACGCCGAGAGAGTCCGTCTCAACGTCAAGAAAAAGCTCACCGGCACCATCGACCTTGCCAATATGGTGGAGAAGTTCGTAGACTGCCGTACCAAGGACGTAAGCCGCCGTGAGATATATATAGTGGAGGGTGATTCAGCCCTCGGTTCTGTAAAACTCGCACGCAATGCGGAGTTCCAGGCAGTTATCCCCGTAAGAGGAAAGATACTCAACTGCCTCAAAGCCGACTACTCCAAGATCTTCAAGAGCGAGATCATAACTGATCTGATCAAGGTGCTCGGATGCGGCGTAGAGGTAAGCACGAAGGCTAACAAGGAGCTTTCCACCTTCAATATCAACAACTTCCGCTGGAGCAAGATAGTTATCTGTACCGATGCCGATGTTGACGGTTTCCAGATCAGAACTCTCATCCTTACCATGCTCTACCGCCTGACTCCTACTCTCATCGAGGAAGGCTACGTGTATATTGCAGAATCGCCGCTCTTTGAGATCAACACAAAGGAGAAGACCTACTTTGCTTATACTGAGCAGGAGAAGCAGAGGATACTTGATATCATCGGCGACAAGAAACACACTATCCAGCGCTCGAAAGGTCTTGGTGAGAACGAGCCGGATATGATGTCGCTGACTACCATGAATCCCGATACCCGCCGTCTTATCAAGGTCACTGTTGAAGATATCACAGAATCCGCAGAGATATTCGAGATGCTTCTCGGCGATGACCTGCAGGGCAGAAAGGATTATATATCCGAGTACGGCGCAGATTATCTTGACCTTGCAGATATAAGCTGACAGGAGAGGAGAGAGAAAGATGGCAAGAAAGAAAGATACAGAAAAGAAAAAGCCGGTATTCAAACACGAAGCATATATCGAAGGCTCGGGAAGTGTAGTTGATCAGCAGATCTCCGATGTACTCAAAAGCAATTATATGCCCTACGCCATGAGCGTTATCATATCAAGAGCACTGCCGGAGATAGACGGTTTCAAGCCCTCTCACAGAAAGCTGCTCTATATGATGTACAAGAGGGGACTGCTCAGTCCTGATAAAGAGAGATCTAAGTCTGCTAATGTAGTGGGCGAGACCATGAAACTCAATCCTCATGGAGACCAGGCTATATATGAGACTCTTGTACGTCTTACAAGAGGAAATGAAGCACTTCTCCACCCCTTCATAGACTCCAAGGGAAACTTCGGAAAGCAGTATTCAAGCCGTATGCACTTTGCTGCTCCCCGATACACCGAAGTCAAACTGGAGAAGATATGCAGCGAGCTTTTCCGTGATATAGACAAGGAGACTGTTGATTTCGTTCCCAACTACGATAACACAATGCAGGAGCCTACTCTGCTCCCTGCAACTTTCCCGACAGTACTTGTAAACTCCAATACGGGTATCGCTGTATCCATGGCGAGCAATGTCTGCCCGTTCAATCTTCAGGAGGTATGTGAGACTACCATAGCTCTCATGAAGGATCCTGATCATGACATCCTCAGCACGCTCAAGGGACCTGATTTCCCCGGCGGCGGTTATATGCTCTACGATGAGGCCGAGCTTACAAAGATATACGAAACAGGCAGAGGCAGTGTCAAGGTGCGCTCAAAGTACAGCTATGATAAGTCTGCAAACTGTCTCGAAATCACCCAGATACCATATACAACGACCATCGAAGCCATTATCGACAAGATAGTGGAGCTCGTCAAGGCAGGAAAGATACGTGAGATCAGCTATATCCGTGACGAGACCGACCTCGACGGTCTGAAGATAGCCATAGACCTTAAACGTGGTACAGATCCCGAAAAGCTGATGCAGAAGCTCTACCGGCTTACTCCGTTACAGGACAGCTATCCCTGCAACTTCAATATACTTATCGCTGGTACTCCTAAGGTAATGGGCGTCCGTGAGATACTCACCGAATGGACAGCCTTCCGTGAGGAATGTGTTCAGCGCCGTACCTACCATGATCTGCAGAAGAAGAAGGAAAAGCTCCATCTCCTGGAAGCTCTGTCCAAGATACTGCTCGATATCGACAAGGCGATAAAGATAATCCGCGAGACCGAGAATGAGGCTGATGTAGTGCCGAACCTTATGATAGGCTTCGGCATCGACGAGATACAGGCTGAGTTCGTAGCTGAGATAAAGCTTCGCAACATCAATAAGCAGTATATCCTACGCCGTATCGAAGAAGTCGATCAGCTCCGCAAGGACATTGCCGAGATGGAGGAGATACTCCGTGACAAGAAAAAGATCCGAAAGATCATAATCGGTGAGCTCAATGAGGTCATCGCCAACTACGCCCAGCCGAGAAAGACACTCTTCTACTACAAGTCAGACGAGGAGGAGGCAGTTGCCGAGGACGATACTCCTGATTATCCCGTCCATCTCTTTGTATCCGCAAGCGGTTACTTCAAGAAGATAACTCCCCAGTCTCTCCGTATGAGCAGCGAACAGAAGCTCAAGGAAGGAGACTACATCATGCAGTCATTTGAGTCCAACAACCGCACCGAACTTATATTCTTCTCAGACAAGGCGCAGGCATACAAGTCCAGGGCGAGCGCATTTGCCGATACCAAGGCAAGCGTCATGGGCGATTATATCCCGGCGCAGCTCAGCTTTGACGAAGGCGAAGGCCTCAGCACCATGGTGCCTACTACCGATTACAGCGGCTATATGCTCTTCTTCTTTGAGAACGGAAAGTGTGCAAAGGTGCCCATGAAGGCATACGAGACCAAGACCAACAGAAAGAAGCTCCAGAAGGCCTATTCAGAGAAATCTCCCCTCACTGCTGCACTTTTCATCAGCGAGGACTGTGATATACTGCTCCGCACTTCAGGCGGTCATGCCCTTGTATTCAATACCGGCATGATACTGCCTAAGACAACGAGGGATTCACAGGGCGTTCAGGTCATCAACCTCCGCAAGAACAATACCCTTACCTCAGCAGAGGTTCTCACCCCCGAGGATGCTCCTGGATATGACAAGTACCGTGCAAAGTCAGTTCCGGCAGCCGGAAAGCCTGCAAAGGAGCTTGGCGACAGCAATCAGCTCACATTATAAGAGGACAAAGAAAAGCGGCTGTACAGTTTTATGCTGTACAGCCGTATTGTTTCCGCAAAATACTATCCGTTAATCACGCCATTTTTTCCTGTAGGCGAAACAGGTAAGGTTTTCAGCCTTTTTGAACTGCCTTGCAAAATAGCTCTGATCATTGAATCCGCAGAGATGAGCGATCTCTTCTACAGACTTGTCGGAGAATCTCAGAAGCTGTTTTCCGTAATTGATGCGGGCGGTGATGATGTGTTGAAAGATAGTGTTGCCGTAGATTTTTTTATATTCGCGAGTTAAGTAGAATTTACTGATGTAGAAACGGGAGGAAAGCTGTTCAAGGGAGAGATCCTCGTTAAAGTGCTCCTCGATGTAGCTGTTGACTGCTGCGAGCTTCTGTTTGAGAGCCGAGTCGTACTGTTCACCGGAAATATTGACAGTAAGAGCGAGTGTAAGCAGCTCAACGATCAGCTTGGAGGCTACGATCTCAGAGTCCGGAGTCGTCTTTTCACTGATATCTATCAGCTCATTGATGACTGAGACTATTCTGTCAAAGTATACCGGGTGGAATACGTTTCTGTTCTGTGACAGGAAGTATTCATAGTACTGCTCGGATGTCGCACCGTTGAAATGTGTCCATGCGATCTCCCACGGGTCTGTTTCAGAACTCGTGAAGGTGTGCGGTACACGGCAGTCGATGAAGAAGCAGTCACCGGCACTCAGACTGTGGATGTCACCGTCTACATTCAGAGTACCGCTTCCTTTCACAACGGCTGCGATAAGGAACGATTCGATATCCTCTCGGTGTGAAGCGCCGGCGTCTTCTGTCTTCAGTATGCCCGTTTCCTGAATGTAGAAGAAAGCTTTTTTTGCTGCCGGACTTGGTGTACGGATAATACGCTTAGAGAGCTTGCTGCGGAAGGAATCTTTTTCTTTCTTTTCCATTGCGTTCAGCCCCTTTCACTAAGAAGAAAGTGTTTTACGTGATTTAATTATATCATATACAAAGTGTTTTTGTCAATAGATTTTAGTGGATTATTGCTTTTTCTGTCGGATTTCTGATTGAAATATTCCAGTACATAGAAAAATGGCCCGGAGAAACGTCACAGGATACTCCGGGTCATTATTATATGTTAGTTCTTTTCAACTATTATGCCGCCTGTCTTATAGATGCTGTTAGCGGGAACAACGCCTCTGACGCAGCTTGTGGGATATATATTAGTCGATCTGCCGATAACTGTACCGGGGTTGAGTACACTGTTGCAGCCTACCTCAACATAGTCACCGAGTATGGCACCCATCTTCTTGATGCCTGTCTCAATACACTCATCGCAGTCCTTGACAACCACATTAGTCTTGTCAGACTTAACGTTTGAAGTGATGGAACCTGCACCCATATGTGACTTGTATCCAAGTATGCTGTCACCCACGTAGTTGTAATGAGGTGTCTGAACGTTGTCGAAAAGGATAACGTTCTTGAGCTCAACGGAGTTTCCCACAACGCAGTTCTCACCCACCAGAGCACTGCCTCTGATGAAGGCACAGTGCCTTACCTCTGTGTTAGCACCTATGATGCAGGGAGCTCCGAGATAAGCTGTGGGGAATATCTTTGCTGTCTTGTGCACCCATACATTTTCCGAGGGCTGATCGTATTCATCAGGGCTGAGGGTTTTTCCGAGACTGATTATGAAATCACTGATGCCCTTTAAAGCCTCCCATGGATAGGTAAACCCTCTGAGGTAATCAGCGGCCAGAGTGTGGTTGAGATCAAACAGCTCCTGAATAGTAGCATTTTCCATAGTATTACTCCTTTATCAGATGCGGTCAGTATATAAGGTCTGACGCACCGTTATAGTCGAGGAAATTGAACAGCGATGAGAGTACAAGACTGTAGGCTGACGGACCGAGATGGATTCCGTCTCCGCCGGCGTGTGCGCTGTTCTGGGCGTTTGTATAGGGATCGCATAGAACTGAGAAAGCGTCAAAGTAAAGCACTCTCGGTGAAGCGAAGCCGGCAGCCATTCCAGCGATGGCATTGTTGTACTCCATAATTGTAGCATTGTCTGTGAACCAGCAGTCTGCGGAAACGGGAGTTATGCTTCCTATAACTATGACCGCATCGGGCATATAGCTCTGCAGCTGACTGATTATAGCGCTGTAGGTGGCAGCAAAACCGGCAGGATCGTGATTGTTCACGTCATTGAGACCGAGTGATATGTATATCAGGCTCGGGTGAACATAGTTAGCAGCATCAACGATACTCATTGTACCGCCTCCCTTGTCGAAGGTGAACTCGTTGAAGTTCCATATCGAAACGGATTCGGTAGCAAGGTTGTGTTCTGTGGGGATAAAGCCGTAGCAGTTGAAGCCGTAGGCAATTGAGTCGCCTATAACGGTAAGTCTGCTCTGATAGAAGTCACTGTTCGGGGATTCACCGGCTGAAACGAAGTTGTATATTTCGTTAGGCACAGCAGGGGTATGCGTGTCTGAACCGGAGGAACTGCCGGATGCGGTTGAGTCTGAGGTATCTGCAGTGGTCTCGGTACCGGTATCTGTGGATGTATCGGTGGATGTCTCTGTAGTCACGGTAGTCTCCGTGGTAGTTTCCTCTGTAGTTTCTGCAGTAGTTGTCTCGGTCGTTGTCACAGTCGTCTCAGCAGTTGTATCTGTAGTTTCCTGAGCAGCCTGCGCCATAACTGAGAGATCTCTTGTCAGCGGTCCTTCCGGAAGTTTCTCCGAACCGCAGAGCAGCACCATCAGTCCGAAGACGGCTACGGTGAACAATACGGCCATATACGGGAGTCCGGCAAGGATCGAAATGATCTTTTTCATCAGAATTCACTTCCTGAAATTTCTTGTTTACGGATCAGCATATAAAAATATTATAACATATATCATTAAAAAAGGCAAGAAAAACTTTTCTGGGGCTGTTTTTTCCATGTTTAGTCTAAAACTTCACTTACAAATTAGCAGAAATCTATTGTAAAGGATCGAAAAATATGTTATTATAATAAGTATGAGAAAAAATCTTTATCCGGAAGGAGAGAGTAAGATCGTATGGATAACATGATAACCTTTGACGGGGTAATGACTGCCCAGATCAATTTTTCGCTTCAGCAGAACTATGTTCCGGTATTCCGCAATGTAGTTATGAAGAACAATTCCGCTGAGGATCTCCGGAGCGTAAAGCTGCGTATAAAGTTTGAGCCGGAGTTTGCAAATCTCTTTGAATCCGTTCCGTTAGATATTGAAGCGGGTCAGTCAGTGACGGTATCACCTGTCCAGATAGTGATGAAGTCCGATTATCTTTTCAGCCTTACAGAAAAAATGATCGGCAGCGTAACACTTGAAGCACTGCAGGGCGATGAGGTGATAGCGTCCGAGGTGCGTACTGTCGAACTGCTTGCCTATGACCAGTGGACAGGCTCACAGAATATGCCGGAGATGGCAGCAGCTTTCGTTATGCCGAATCACCCGAAGGTACAGGAAGTTGTTTCCGGAGCAAGCCTGTATCTGCAGAAGTGGAGCGGAGATCCCGCCTTTACAGGATATCAGACCAGAAACGCAAATATAGTACGCAATCAGGCAGCGGCCATATATGCGGCTCTCCAGGAAATGAATATAGCCTATACAACCCCCACTGCCAGCTACGAGACTGCACAGCGCATCCGCACTCCCGATGCAGTCATCGACGGCAGGGCAGGCACCTGTCTTGATCTCTCTGTCCTGTTCTGCTCCTGTCTTGAAGCTGTAGGCCTGAACCCTATACTCTTTGTTGTCAAAGGACACGCCTTTGCGGGATGCTGGCTTGATGCGGAGACCTTCCCGGACTGCCTGCAATATGACGTGTCTGCCGTCACAAAGCGAATGGCCAGAGGAGTCAATGCCCTCTGCGCCGTTGAGTGTACAGACTTTGTAGCCGGAAAGAGCGTCGATTTCGACAACGCCGAGAAAGATGCACTCGCCTGTTTCGATGAACCTGAAAACTTTGTTTTTGCAATAGATATCAGCCGTACACGCGCAAGCGGTATCAGACCTATGCCGGCCCGTGTCCTTGAAAACGGTTCCTATCAGGCAGTTGACTACGGTGCCCGCAAAAAAGATGATATAACTTCCGCTCCGAGTGAGCTTGAGATAATCGGCGATATCCGTCCCGAGGAAGCTAAGGAAGTCACCAAGCAGGTAATATGGGAGAGAAAGCTCCTTGACCTCAGTCTTCGGAACAGCCTTCTGAATTTCCGTGCGACCGCTCTCAGCGTGCAGCTCATGACATCCGGTCTCGGATCAATTGAGGACGAGGTCTCGAAGGGCCTTGAATTCAAGGTCATGGCTGTACCTAACGATCTGGCACTTGAGCCTTCAGAGAGCAAGATATACGAACCTACAGAGCAGAAGGAACAGATCTCTGCCATTGCCGATGCAGAGTTGAAGAATCAGCGCCTGCGCACCTTCCTGAAGGAATCCGACCTTGACAAGGCAATGAAGAAGCTCACACGTCTGGCCAAAGTCAGCATCGAGGAAAACGGTGCGAATACCATCTATCTTGCACTTGGTTTCCTGCGCTGGTATGAGACCGAAAAGAGTGAGAAGGCGCGCTATGCTCCTCTTGTGCTCATTCCTGTTGATATCACGCGCAAGGTACAGGACAATTCCTACAGCATCAAGGTACGCGATGAGGACACTCAGTTCAACATCACTCTCCTTGAAATGCTCAGACAGTTCTACGGTATAGATATCTCAGGACTTACCCCCGTACCGGAGGACGAGAACGGAGTAAACCTCCCGCTGATATTCAGTACCATCCGTAAGGGCGTTATGGCGAAATCCCGCTGGGAGATAGAGGAGTTCGCCTTTATAGGACAGTTCTCCTTCAACCGCTTTATCATGTGGAATGATATCCGCAACCGTGCGGATGAGCTTGCCGCAAACAAGGTCGTTGCCAGTCTCATGTCTGGCAAGACAGAATGGGAGGCTGAGGATCTGAACATCCCTCCTCTCGAGCTTGATACAAAGATCGCTCCTGCAGATCTTGCAGTCCCTGTAGCAGCCGATTCATCACAGCTTGCCGCTGTATGTGCGGCAAACTCCGGACAGAGCTTCGTCCTCCATGGGCCTCCCGGTACAGGCAAATCCCAGACCATCACCAATATGATAGCCAATGCCCTGCATCACGGCAAATTCGTACTCTTCGTGGCAGAGAAGATGGCAGCCCTTGAAGTAGTAGAAAAGCGTCTCAACAAGATCGGTCTTGCACCCTTCTGTCTTGAGCTCCATTCCAACAAGGCACAGAAGCGCTATGTTCTCAAGCAGCTGGAGGATACTCTCAATATAGGCAGGATCAAGCAGCCTGCCGAATACAAGGCGCAGGCTGACAGGATCAGCGAACTCAGACAGGAGCTCAACGGCACTATGGAGGCCATCCATAAAGTACGCAGTTTCGGTATGTCTCTGTATGATGCGGCAGTAAGGTATGAACAGAACAAGCAATACGGAGGAAAGTTCAGCTTTACAGAGTCACAGCTCAACGCCATGAGCTCTGATTCCTATACAAAATGGCACGAGGCACTTGAGAGCCTTGCTGCAGCCGGCAGGGAATTCGGAGATGTGACAGCAACTCCTCTGACCTGCTGCCGTCTTGATAACTGCACCCCGCAGACAAGGCCGAACCTTGAAGCAAAGCTCTCAGAACTGAAGAGCGCCCTTTCAAAGGCCGGTACTCAGAAGGCCTTCCTGAGCGGATTTTCCGGCAGGAGCGAACTGACTCTTGATCAGTGCCGTGAGATATCCGGCATCATAAGTGAAGCTATGTCCGGAGGATATATACTCCCCGGCATTGTTGACAGCACTGACTGGGATATCAGGCAGCCCGCTGTGCTCAAGGTTATAGAAAACGGCAGGGAGCTCAGTACGCTGAAGACAGAGCTTCTCGATAAATTCGAGTCATCAGTCCTTTCCTACGATGCAGCTGCCGCCCAGCAGAACTGGAAGGCCGTACAGGAGAAATGGTTCCTGCCCAAAGCTATAAAGAGCAAGAAGCTCGTGAAGGAGCTTGCTGTACACAGCAAGAGCCGGGATACTGTCAACAAAGAAAACATCTCCGGATGGTATGAAAAGATAATCCGTGCCAGAGAGCTTTCAGAAAGCATCGATTCCGTTTCACCGGATGTCCTTGCTGCCTTCGGCTCCATATGGCAGTCTCAGGATACCGACTGGGAGATCGCTGACAAGGCGCTGACCTCCTCCGAAAGTATAAGAAACAGACTACTGAACTCTGCTTTTGACCGTGATGACAAGACAAGGATGTCCAGGGCAGTCTGTGAAAGATACGGAACACCTTCACAGAAGCAGGCAAGCAAGGCAGAGACCGACAAGCTTAACGAATCCTTCGGCGAGCTTGAAAGCGTACTCAAAGAACTGGAGACGAACTACTCCATTGATACATCAATGCTCTCATCCGGCAGTGACTGGGAGAATGAAGCCGCCCGCAAGGCTGATGATATCATAGGCGCTCTTCCTCAGCTCAAGGAATGGGCGGGCATCGTAACACTCAGTAAGAAACTGCGTGATTACGGTATAGGGAATATTGCAGACAATTATCTTTCAGGCAAGGTCAGCACATCGGAGCTCACAAAAGCCTTCGACAGCGATCTCAGCCGTGCGATAGTGACTTCAGTTATCAGCTCCGAGCCCGTTCTCAGCAAGTTCCAGGGAGTACTGTTTGAAGATACTATAAGAAAATACAATGAAGCTCTTGAAAACTTCTCCAAGCTCACCATCAATGAGCTCGTTGCCGAGCTTTCAGCCAAGGTGCCCGCAGCAGGCACTTCCGCCGCAAGCTCCGAGATAGGCATACTCCAGAAGGCTATAAAGAGCAACGGCAGGATGATGTCCATAAGAAAGCTGTTTGACAGCATTCCTAACCTCCTGCGAAGGATGTGCCCGGTAATGCTCATGAGCCCCATCTCTGTCGCTCAGTACATCGATCCTTCATACCCGAAATTTGATCTCGTAATCTTCGATGAGGCTTCACAGCTTCCAACAAGTGAGGCAGTGGGCGCCATTGCAAGAGGCGAGAATGTCATAGTTGTCGGCGACCCAAGGCAGCTTCCTCCTACAAGCTTCTTCAGCACAAGTCAGGTGGATGAGGAGAACTACGAGAAGGAAGACCTGGAGAGCGTTCTTGATGACTGTCTTGCGCTTTCAATGCCGCAGCAGCATCTGCTCTGGCATTACCGCTCACAGCATGAGAGCCTTATCGCCTACAGCAACGTAAAGTACTACGATAATAAGCTCTATACCTTCCCGTCTCCCGATGACCAGATATCCAAGGTCAGCTGGGTACACGTTGACGGTTACTATGACAAGAGCTCCACACGCACAAACAAGGCCGAAGCTCAGGCTATCGTGGCTGAGATCACAAGAAGACTTGAGGATCCTGTACTCAGGAAGCAGAGTATCGGTGTAGTTACGTTCAGCCTTCCGCAGCAGAACCTTGTGGACGATCTCCTGACGGACGCTTATCGTGCCCGTCCGGAGCTTGAGCAGTGGGCCAACGAGCAGTACGAACCCATCATAATCAAGAACCTTGAAAATGTACAGGGTGATGAACGCGATGTCATCATGTTCTCTATTGGCTACGGCCCCGACAAGGAAGGTAAGGTCTCCATGAATTTCGGTCCGCTCAACCGTGACGGCGGCTGGAGACGTCTCAACGTAGCGATCTCACGTTCAAAGTGTGAGATGATAGTATTCTCTGTAATTACACCGGAAATGATCGATCTCAGCCGCACACGCTCTGACGGCGTTGAAGGCCTGAAGGGCTTCCTTGAATTCGCAGCCAAGGGCAGAAGTGCGCTAAATGTACGTACTAATTCCTCGTCTGCGGGAAAAGGCTTTGAGCAGGTAGTAGCAGAGGAACTGAGAAAGCGTGGATATACAGCAAACTGTTCAGTCGGCTGCTCTGACTACAAGATCGACGTTGCCGTTGCTAATCCTGACAAGCCGGAGACCTATCTGCTTGCTATCAACTGCTGCGGAAAGAACTGGTACAATACGGGTATGTCCAAGGAACGTCACATTGCACAGGCCGGCGTACTAAAGGGCCTCGGCTGGAATACCACAACGGTATATATCCTTGACTGGCTCGACAACAAGGAGAAGGCCATAAAGAAGATTGAGGACGAGATCGCAGCAGCACTTGAGCGTTACCGCAACCCTGCAGAAACAGTCAAAGAGGAACCTAAGAAGTCTGCTGAGCTCGTGTTTGAAACAGAGGAAGTAAGCGCACTTGCAGACAAGTGTGACAAGTTCACACCCTTCAAGATCAAGGAATACGGTCCTTCTGAAAAATTCACAGAGGACAACGAGACTAAGATCGTGAAATGCGTAAATGATATCCTTGAAGCAGAAGCACCGGTAAGCAGGAACGTGCTCCGCAAGAAGCTCTTCAGCTGTTTTGGCATAACAAGAGCCGGTGAAGTCATGAAGAAGACAGCTGATGCCGCTATAGCAAGATCCGGTGCGGTTGCAGTAACAGCAGGGGAAGACGCCTTCCTCTGGAAGCCCGGACAGGTGCCTGATGAGTATACGCTCTGCCGTGCGCAGGCTTCAGATGACGCAAAGCGTTCAATGGACGAGATAGCGCCTGAGGAGATAGCAAACGGAATCCGCCTTATCATGGAGGAGCAGGTAGCTATGCAGCGCGAGGATCTGATCCGCGAGACGGCTCGCCTCTTCGGTTTCTCACGCATTACCGACACCATAACCGAAGCCGTATCACTCGGTATGAAGGCCGCAAAGAACCGCGGATATATTGAATTCAGCGAAGACGGAAAGGTAAGTTTCTCAGAACAGAAGTAAAAAAAGGGAGATATTAGATTTGAACAGACTTCTTATACTCATAGGCAAGATCGTAGTGGGATTTCTCCGGCTTTTCAAGCGCAATGCCGGAAATCTCCCCGGAATAATCCTCTGGCATCTTACAGGCGGCAAGGCCTGTAAGATGTTCAAGGTGGACTGCCCAATAATCGCTGTGACAGGTACAAACGGCAAGACCTCGGTCACAAACTGTATCGCACAGCTTTTTGAGCAGTCCGGCAAAAAGATAATAATAAACCGCGAGGGCAATAACCTTGATACAGGCATCTGCTCCATGCTTCTTAAATACTGTGACGGTTCGGGAAAAGTTGATGCCGACCTTCTCATACTCGAAACAGACGAAAGCCATGTGCCGGTCGTTTACTCACAGCTGAAGCTTGAGACTCTTGTAGTTCTCAATTTCTTCCGCGATCAACTCGACAGAAACGGCGAAATGGAGACTCTGATACAGAAAATAAACGGCTTCTGCAAGACATTTACGGGCAACCTGATACTCAACGGTGACGACCCGAACACAGCTCGTCTCGGCAGAGCAAATCCGGAGAACAAGAATGTAAAGTATTTCCATGCAGAGCCTTATGCCTTTGCGACAGATACTATATACGAAGCATCCGAGGGACGCTTCTGCCCCTTCTGCGGCGAAGCTCTGGTATATGACTATTACCAGTACTCCCACATTGGCAGATTCCGCTGCCGGAAATGCGGTTTCGGGTCAGAGCAACCCTATATCACAGCCTCCGGCATCGATCTTGACAAGCCGGAATTCACAGCTGACGGCCATACCTACAGCCCTCAGCTCAACAGCATATACAATATTTACAACATGACAGCCGTGGCCGCAGCTGCAAAGCTTTACGGCATAGAGCAGAAGGTGACAGACAACGTCATAAACAACTATACCGTCAATAACGGACGTATGGAGAACTTCATGCTCGGCGACCGCAAGGCAACACTCAATCTTGCCAAAAATCCTGTTGGTGCGAATATGACTCTCAGAGTAATGAACGAGATGAAGGGCGAGAAGGAGCTTCTCTTTGTCCTCAACGACAATATCGCAGACGGACTTGATGTCTCATGGATATACGATATCAACTTTACGATATTCGAGCGTGTAACAAGAGTCGTGACCTCAGGTACAAGAGCCTATGATATAGCTGTACGTATCAAATGCTCAGGCTATGATGCGGCAAATATCGTAGTGCGCCCCGACCTTGACGAAGCAGTTGAGGAGCTTGCAAAGACTCCCGGCAGAAAATTCGTCATCGCCAACTATACCGCAGTCCAGCCCACAAGAGCTGCCCTGAAGCGATACAGTGAGAAACACGGAGGTGAGCAGAAATGATAAAGATACTCCATATGTACGGTGATATGCTCGACCTTTACGGTGACAGCGGAAACATGGAGATACTTCGCTACCGCTGCCGTATGCGTGATATCGACTGCACTGTCGATTCCTACTCCCTCGGGGGCGATATGCCAGATTTCAGCAGCTATGACCTCATCTACATCGGCGGAGGAGCCGACCTTGAGCAGCAGCACATCTCAGCCGACCTGCTTCGCTGCCGCGACGGTATCAAGGCCGCCTACGATAACGGTACCTTCCTCTTCCTCATATGCGGCGGCTATCAGCTCATGGGAAAGTATTACCGCGATGCAGACGGAAATGATATTCCCGGTCTCGGTCTCTTCGATTATTACACAGTCGCTCCCTCCAGCAGAAAGATGCGCTGTATAAGCAATATCGCCATCCGCACCAGCATCACAGGCAAGCCTGTTGATGTAGTCGGATTTGAGAATCACGGCGGCCAGACTCATGATGTGAAGACGCCCCTCGGAGAGGTGCTCTTCGGCAACGGAAACTGCTCAAAGAGCCGGTACGAGGGCTACATGGAGAAGAATGTCATAGCTACGTATATGCACGGCCCATGTCTCTCAAAGAACCCTGAGCTTTCAGACTATATGATCTCCTACTGCCTTAGCCGAAACGGGGGCAGCGGAGAGCTTGCCCCTCTTGATGACACATTAGAAAAGCAGTGCCGGCAGGTAATGCTTGACAGATTACTAAGCAAATAAAAGGAGAACTATGAAGCGTATTATCATCGGAATACTGATGCTCTGCGGCGTTGCTTTTGCAAGCTGCGGGTCAACAGTAGTTCAGAAAGCAGACTACCCAGACAATCAGGCTACAGTTGCGGGAACTGAAACAGTAACTGGCCCCCAGACGACTACAGCCGGAACAACAGCCACTACAACTACCACAACTACCGCAACAACAGAATCTGCGACTACCACAGTCACAGGAGAACCGCCCGCAGACTTCAAGGTTGAGTGTCAGCCCACTGTTGAAGTTTACACCACAGTAAGCGCAGCAGACTTTATAACAGATAACAACGCAGAGCTTCTCACTCCGGATACCCTTATCGACACATCAGAGACCGGTGCCCGGACGACAAAGCTTGAATTCTTTAAGGACGGAATAAAGTTTGAAAAAGAGATATCGTATACTGTAACTGATACCCAGGCGCCTGTCATACTCAATTCCGGATGGGAGCCCTACGCTAAAAAAGGCGAGGCCTTCGACCTCGGCAAGATAGTCGGCTACGTTGACAATTACGACAGAGCCCCGAAGCTCACATACACCGGAGAGGTTAATACAGCCGAAAACGGAAGCTATCCCATTACTGCAACTGTAACGGACAGCTCGGGAAATGCAACATCTTTTGATCTGACAGTGCTTGTCCTCGACGAGATCCCGAAAGCCCAGGATAACAATGCCCGCGTAGATTTTGCGGATTTCAAGGCAGCACATCCGTATGAGAATGTCCGCTACGGAATAGATGTATCTGCATGGCAGACTAACGTCGACTACAACGCTGTCAAGGAGGCAGGCGTGCAATTTGTATTCATGCGCATGGGATACTGCTACAGCGACCTTGTCAAGGACGAATACTACGACCGCAATATGGAAGAAGCTACCAAGGCTGGCCTTGATGTGGGAGTATACTTCTATTGCACCGACAACACCGAGGAAAAGGTGCGCGAGCACGCTAAGTGGATGGTGGAGCAGCTCGGAGGAAGAAAGCTTGCATTCCCCATAGTCTTTGACTGGGAGGAATTCGGCCGTTTCCAGCGCTACGGCATGAACAGCCACGACCTTAACGAGTTCTTTGAAGCCTTCTGTGATGAGGTTGGCAAGGCGGGATATACCGGTATGCTCTACAGCAGCCGTAACTTCCTTCTCAACTTCTGGACGAACCGCGGAAATCATCCTGTATGGCTCGCACACTATGTTGACGAGACCAATTACGAAGGCGATTTCGCAGTATGGCAGCAGAGCGCCTACGGCAGGATAGCCGGTATCGAAGGCGACGTAGACTTTAATATCCAGTATATGGACAGACCTCTCAGCTGAGCCGTCTGTTGATCATCGGATGTCTTTCCGGCATTCGCCGGAGGGCATCCGTATATTATTGACAACCATTGATGAATGTAGTAGAATACTACTATAGCAAGAAACCGTAAAAGAGGTATTATTATGCACAAAGAATTCCTGATGGGAAACGCAGCAATAGCCAGAGGCGCTATAGCTGCCGGACTCAATCTTATCTGCGGCTATCCCGGCACACCCTCAACAGAGGTTCTGGAGACGACCGCAAAGAACAATGACGGAAAGATATACGTAGAATGGTCTGTAAACGAAAAAGCTGCAATGGAACTCGGCGCAGGCGCGGCCTACTGCGGAGCCCGCAGCATGGTCACTATGAAGCAGGTTGGTCTGAATGTTGCATCTGACCCGCTCATGAGCCTTGAATACATAGGCGTCAAGGGTGGTATGGTAATAATGGTAGCCGATGACCCCGGCCCCATCTCATCTCAGACTGAGCAGGATACCCGCCACTTTGCCTCTTTCTCAAAACTGCCCTGCTTTGATCCCTCTACTGTACAGGAAGCCTATGATATGATACAGGAGGCCCTCGAGTTCTCTGAGAAGTATCATACCCCTGTATTCTTCCGACCTACAACAAGAGTCTGTCATGCCTATGCTTCCATAGACGTAAAGGACAGGGAGGAGTATAAGGAGAACAAGCCCGAGGGCTTTGTAAAGGATTCCTCACGCTGGGTCATATTCCCGCGTCTTTCCTACAACGCCCATATGAATATCGAGGAGCGCAATGCTGAACTTTCCGATATCTTCTCAGGATATGGCAGGAATATCGTACTTCCGCCTTCCGAACCCGGCTGCCGCAAGGGTATAGCCTCACACGGTATCAGCTGGACTTATGTAAAGGAAGTGCTCAGAGACAGGGAAGCTCCCGCACTCTTCAAGGTATCAACACCCTTCCCGTTCCCCGAGAAGGCAGCTGTAAACTTCCTGAAAGACCTTGACGAGGTGCTCTGTATCGAAGAACTTGACCCTGTCATAGAGCGTGAGCTCGTTTATGTATGCGGCAAGTACCACCTCAATACCCGCATCATCGGCAAGCTTACCGGCCATGTAAAGACCGCCGGCGAGAATACCTGCGACAGCGTAAGAGGGGATATCTCCTTCTTTATGGGCTGGGGACTTGATGATGCCGAGCTTCAGGATATCGAAGTTCAGGACACTCCGCCGGAGCTGCCTGTACGTCCGCCTGTACTCTGTGCAGGATGTCCTCATCGTGCCAGCTTCTATGCAGTAAAGCAGGCCATGAAGGGACAGAAGACCATATTCTGTGGTGATATCGGCTGTTATACTCTCGGAAATGCCATGCCGCTTGATATGGTAGATACCTGCCTATGTATGGGCGCAGGAGTTAATATCGCACAGGGCGTAGGCAAGATAGAACCGGACACGAAGTGCTTTGCCTTCGTAGGTGACTCCACCTTCTTCGCCTCTGCTATCACAGGTGCAGTCAACGCAGTATACAATCAGGCGGATATGACTCTGATCGTGCTCGATAACTCTACTACTGCAATGACCGGCCATCAGCCTCATCCCGGTACAGGCCGTACCATGATGGGTCAGGTAGTTGACAAGGTGAATATAGAAGCCGTTCTTCGCGGTGTAGGTCTGACAACAGTGGAGACAGTTGATCCTCTGCAGCTTGATAAGGCCGTTGAGACAGTAAAGCGTGTAGCCGCTGAAAAGGGCGTTAAGGCAATAATCTTCCGTTCACCGTGTGCTGTTCTCATCAAACCTGATAAGCCTGCGGTCATCGATCCTGACAAGTGTATACAGTGCCGCAAGTGCATAAACAGCCTCGGCTGTCCCGGTATCATCATCTCAGACGGCAGCGTAAAGATCGATAATTCACTCTGTTCAGGCTGCGGTCTCTGCACCCAGGTATGTACGGTTGGCGCAATAAGCTGTGAAAAGGAGGTCTGAGTGATATGATAAATAATATTCTTCTCTGCGGCGTGGGAGGACAGGGTACTGTCCTTACCTCAAAGCTCATAGCAGCCTGCGCAATGGAAAAGGGATTCTCAGTAATGAGTGCCGAGACTATCGGTATGGCACAGAAGGGCGGAAGTGTATTCAGCTTCCTCCGCACCGCTCAGGGCGAGGAGATATGCACACCTATGTTCGGCACCGGTACGGCTGATATCATCATAGCATTCGAGCCCGCTGAGGCTGTACGTATGCTGCCTTATCTTAAAAAGGGCGGTACAGTGATAGTCAACAGCCGTCCTGTGATGCCTGTAACGGCTGCACTCAGGGGCTCAGATTATAACGGAAGGGAAATGCTCGATTATCTTGCCGGCAAGGTTAATAAACTTACAGTAGTTGACGGTGACCGGATATGCCGTGAGCTTGGCTCACCGAGAGCACTGAACATGATACTTCTCGGAGTAGCGGTAAAGTCCGGCGTTCTCCCCTTTACAACAGATGACGCAGTTGAGGCCATGAAGCGCAGCGTCAAGCCTCAGTTTATAGAACTCAATGAAAAGGCGCTCAGATACGAAGCCTGAGCAATAATACGAAAGGAAAGAAAACCATGCAGATCACAGAAAAGCAGCTTGAGCTTGTTAACAGCCGTATTGCTGCACTCGAAAAGGCCGGAAGCTTCTACGGAAAGAAGCTAAAGGAGGCAGGCATCAGCAGAGTAGATTCCCCGGAGGATTTTGCAAAGCTGCCATTCTCAGAGAAGAGCGACCTCCGCGAGGCATACCCTCTCGGACTTATGACAGCACCGGAGGAGGAGATAGTCCGCATCCATTCGTCTTCCGGCACAACAGGCACACCCGTAATTATACCCTATACAGCAAAGGATGTTGAGGACTGGGCTATAATGTTCGCACGCTGCTACGAGACAGCAGGTATCACCAACAAAGACAGGATCCAGATCACTCCCGGCTATGGTCTCTGGACAGCCGGTATCGGCTTCCAGAACGGCGCTGAGAGACTGGGCGCAATGGTAATACCTATGGGTCCCGGAAATACTGACAAGCAGCTCCAGATGATGCAGGATATGGAGAGCACTGTTATCTGTGCCACCTCTTCCTATGCTCTTCTCCTTGGCGAGGAGATAGAAAAGCGCGGCATCAGGGACAAGATCAAGCTGAAGAAGGGCGTTATCGGTTCTGAAAGATGGAGCCAGAAGATGCGTGACAACATAGCAAATCAGCTTGGCATAGAGCTCTTTGATATATACGGACTAACTGAGATATACGGACCGGGTATCGGTATCAACTGTCCCGGCGGCGAGGGTATGCACTACTGGGACGATTACCTCTACCTCGAAATAATCGACCCTGTTACAGGCAAGAACGTACCCGACGGCGAGCCCGGTGAGATAGTAATAACCACCCTTGTAAAGGAAGGCGCACCGCTCATCCGTTACCGCACACATGATCTTTCACGCATAATTCCCGGGAAGTGCTCCTGCGGCAGATGCTATCCCCGCATAGATACCATCAAGGGACGTACAGATGATATGATGAAGATCAAGGGCGTTAACGTATTCCCGAGCCAGATCGAAGAGGTACTCGGCGGATTCCATGAGATCTCCAGCGAGTATCAGATACGTATCTCACACCTTGACGGCAAGGATACGATGCGTATCTACGTTGAGACAACAGGCGACTATGACTTTAACGATGTAGCGAACCGTATCGCTGCCAAGGTCAAGAGCCGCATAGGCTTCACACCTATCGTAAAGGTCGTAGAGGTAGGCGTTCTCCCGAGAAGCGAGAAGAAGACAGCCCGTGTAATAGACGAGCGTTACGACTGATAATACATAAAGAGCCCGGAAGCGTCCTCTGAGAACGTTTCCGGGCTTTATTCATACTGTTATTCTATTGAGCGTATCTGATCGACAAGGGATTCTTTCTGCATACGCCGCAGAGGGATATATGAGGTGATAAGGGCAGCGGCAAGTGCTGCTATCGATGCTATAAGTATAGTCGGCAGGGGCTCTGTATACCTGATCATCATACTGCTCAGTTCAGTGCTGTTCGAAATATCCGCATCAAAGAATATACTTGATATCATTTTCCTGAGAATGAATATTATTCCCGTACTTAAAAGAAATGAAACGCAGGCCGAACTGAATGCATACTGCAGACACTCGATAAATGACATATGGTAAAGCTGTTTTGGAGTCATTCCGAGACAAAGCATCGAAGCGATCTCACTCTTTCTGTTGGCTATACCTGTGGATATGATGTTGATCATATTAACGAGAGCGATAGCTCCGATGAGAAAACCTACAAAGAGAAGTGAATATTTTACCGCTACGATAGTTGTATTTATCCTGTGCCTGTCAGAATAATAGTCTTCATATGAAAGTGATCCCATATTGCCGGAATAGTAGTCGGTTTTTCCTGCTCCAAGCTCAGTTTCAAGCCAGTGTACTGCTTGATCATGAAGCTTATAATCCTTATAGTTCAGACTAAAGTTTGCACCCCATCTTGTATCTCCGAGAATATCTCTTGTATCATTGATATACATTTCTATCGGAGCTATGAAGACAGCTCCTCTTATTTCATACATTCTCTGAATTACAGCTTTTCGATCTGCTATTGGCAAGGTTATATCTTTCATCTCTTTTTTGTAATACTTTTCTGAATCCGAAGATGAAGAGATATATTTGTTACCTTCCTTATCGTGCTCTCTGTTGTACTCTTCTTCGTCAACTTCAATGTAAGTAACAGATTTGCCGATTATCGAGTTTCCTTCCGGAATTATATCATCAGTATAATCAAGCATGAGGTACTGTCCGCTGCTGAGCAGCTCATCATAGCTAAATGTGTTTTCAACGCCTCGGGATTGTAAGGTGCTGTTATATGCTTCACGATTTACATATTCGATAATACCGTATCTGTTGCGGTCGCCCTTTTCGATGATCTCTGAAATAAAATTAAAGCTGATGCTCATACCGCAGTCCTTAAAATAACCTGATGAAACCAGTTTCTGATTTACTGCGTCAGATTCTTCGTAGTTTGTGGAATAGGAATCAAGTACGATATCGCTTCCTATCATATCAAATTGCTGCTCAACGATATTGTCCGCCGTATTGAGTATAAGGCTGAATGCTGTGAACAGAGTGATCGAAAGTGTCAGAGCGAGTATAGTGATTATATATCTCTTGGGCTGACGGTGATTGTTTCTTGTGGCCATCTTGCCTGTCCAGCCGAACAGGAGTCCCCAGAGACTGCCTTTGCGTACCTTTTTGATTGTGTTGCTTCGCTCGGTTATCGCCTGTATCGGGCTCTTTTTTATTATACGCATACCTGTGCCGTATGCTGAGAAAAGCACCCATACAAGGCAGGTAACAGCGCAGATAAGTATCAGCAGAGGCTTAACAGAAACACCCATATCTGCTATGTATTTCGGGTCTGATACGTATGTTTCAAAAAGCTCTGTGGATGCAATGAACCTGAAGGCTAGGAATGTCAGACCGATACCGAGAATCAGACCGACAGGAATTCCTACAGCCGACAGAAGAAGTCCCTCGAATGTTATGATACCAACGATCTGTTTCGGAGAAGCGCCTATAGACTGCAACACTCCGAACTGCTTTTCTCTTTCCTTTGCAGAGACCTCAAATGAAGTGTCAATGATAAGTCTCAGAGCAAAGGCAAGGAACAGGATAACGATATAAAACAAAGCAACGTACTGTGCCATAGCCGTTTTGCCGATGTCACCGATCATATCAAAAGCCATGTATACAAAATTATCCTTATAGCTGAATTTATCAGGATCAAGCTTTAATCTGTCAGGTTCTTTTTCAAGTAAGACCTCGATATCTTGTATCATTTCAAAAGGGTTCACGATTTCTTTGTCGAAGAATACCCTTATTTCATAAGTGCCGTCAGACAGCTTTTCCGGGTAGCTTTCCTTTACTCCGGGGTAATCTTTAACGTAATCCGCAAGTTCGGTAGTAGCGCCGACAAGCTTTATATGATAAGGTGCCCCCTTAGCTATGCAGTTGATGTATGTAGTAAATGCACAGAACAGAAAGGTCATAAGCGTTACCGCAACGGCGATACTGCTTAAAGTCAGCAGCGAATGTTTTTTCTGAGCGAAAATGTAACGTTTTGCAAGAAGGGTCTCAAATGTCATGACGCTTCACCTCCGCAAAGCCTGTGAGCTGGTCATTGATTATCCTTCCGTCAGAGAGAGTGATGATACGGTCGCACTGCAAAGCGATATTCTCGTCATGTGTGATTATGAGCATCGTCTGATTGAACTCATGGTTCGACTTTCTCAGGAGCTCCATGATCTCAGCGCTGTTCTTGCTGTCGAGGTTTCCCGTAGGCTCGTCCGCAAGTATAACTCCCGGTGAGCTAAACAGCGCACGTCCTATGGAGACTCTCTGCTGCTGTCCGCCGGAGAGCTGTGAAGGAAGATGAAGACGTCGTTCTTTCAGTCCGAGAAGTTCAAGCAGTTTTTCAAGGTGTGCCTTGTCCGGCTTTCTGCCGTCCATTATCATCGGGAGAGTTATATTCTCCTCGGCGTTGAGAACCGGTATGAGATTGTAGAACTGATATATCATGCCTACTTGTCTGCGCCTGAAGATTGCAAGGTTTGTATTGTTCTGGCTGAATACATCCTGATCCTCAAGGAAGACCTTTCCCGAAGTAGGTGTGTCTACAGCACCGATGATATGCAGCAGAGTTGATTTTCCCGAACCGCTGGCACCGATGACAGCACACATCTGTCCCTTGGGTACAGTGAATGATACATCGTCAAGAGCCTTAACTTCATTATCGCCCTTGCCGTAAGTTTTGCATAAATTCTCTATTCTTAGCAGATCCATAGATCATACCTCCTTTTCTGATATTATAATATCATATCAGAATTACTATTCTATTACTATTTCATTACAATAATGTCACTTTACCGGACTTGCGAACTCTGATCAATTGTGTTATACTATAAATGTTCCTGTGTATTGAAAATAGAAACATAATGAATAAACAGAGGTGAGAATATGGCAGCTATACTCCTGGTAGAAGATGACGAGCAGCTTGCACGCAATTTAATGGAATTCCTCAGAAGTGAGGGCTATACAACTGCCCATGCCACAGGACAGGAAGCCGGACTTGCGCTTTTTGAGAACGGCAGATTTGACTGCGTCCTTGTAGATATATCTCTGTGTGACGGCAACGGTTTTTCGGTTTGCGCAAGGATCAAGCAGGATTCCGATGTCCCGGTCATATTTCTTACAGCGCAGGCTGATGAAGCCTGCACAGTCGCCGGATTTGACGTCGGGGCGGATGATTACGTCAGCAAGCCATTCCGTCCGAGAGAGCTTGCCGCAAGGATAAAAAACGCAATGAGAAGGAATAAGCCTGTCTCATCTCTGATCTCCTGCGGCAATGTTTCAATAGACAAGGCGAAAGGAAAAGTAACGAAAAACGGAGAAGAACTATTCCTGTCTGCGCTTGAATACAGGCTCCTGCTTGTCTTCTTTACGCATAAGGATCAGGTGCTTACAAGGAATATGATAGCCGATGAGCTATGGTCGTTTTCCGGTGAGTTCGTCTCGGATAATACACTTAATGTGTATATGAAGCGACTTCGCGACAAGATAGAGGATGACCCGCAGAATCCTTCCATAATCCTTACAGTACGCGGCCTCGGCTACAAGGCGGTGGACAAATGAAGCTCCTGAGAGAGCGCGAAGTCAGGGTATTCATACTCATGACGCTGATGATTACGGCAGCCGCAGCTGCAGGATGCTTCTTTATAGATGCAAGGGCGGCTATGATAGTATCAGCCGCAGGTCTGCTCATTACCATAACATATCTCATATTTCGTTCAAGAGAGCTCAGCAAGATCTCACGCCTATGCGACAGTATCGAAAAGGTTCTCCACGGGTGCGATACCTTCGAGCTCAACGAGTACTCCGAGGGTGAACTGAGTATCCTCACATCCGAGATAAAGAAGATGACAGTAAGGCTACGCGAACAGAATGCCGCACTGAAGAATGAAAAAAGCCTTATGAAAGAATCCCTTGAGGATATCTCCCATCAGCTGAGGACTCCTCTGACGTCTATGATACTCATACTCAGCAATATGCGAAGCATGGATATAAGCTCTGATATATCAGGCCGTCTGCGTGAACTGATGTCCCTGCTTGCACAGATGCAGTGGCTGATAGAGACCATCCTTAATATATCAAGGATAGATGCCGGTGCAGTGACCCTGCGCCGTGAGCGTATCGACTGCCGGGAACTGCTGAGACTTGCCGGGGAGCCGGTATCGGTATCAATGGAGCTCAAAGGTATAGAACTCATAACGAAGGTCAGCGGTGAGCCTTCCATAGAAGGCGATGTGAAATACCTCACTGAGGCGCTGATAAACATACTCAAAAACTGCATGGAGCATACTCCGGAAGGCGGCAGTATCACAGTTGAGATCGCAGATAACAATATCTATACCGGGATACTGATCACAGATACCGGCAGCGGCATCCCCGAGGGCGATCAGGACAGGATATTTGACCGTTTCTACCGCTCATCACAGTCACCGAGCGTAGGCTACGGTATCGGACTCGCATTCTCCCGCCGTATGCTTGCGCTCCATAACGGTGTTATACAGGCCAGAAATGCTCCGGAGGGCGGAGCACAGTTCGATATCAGATTTTACAAGACAGTAGTATAGGAGGCATATAATGGATATAAGGATACTTGTAGTAGAAGACGAACCCGATATAAGAAAAATGCTGACAGATTTCCTTACAGGCTGCGGCTATATCACTGATCAGGCGGCGGACGGAAATATCGCTGCCGAAAAGCTTGCCGATCCTGATTACGACATTATCCTGATGGACCTTATGCTGCCTGGTAAGCCTGGGGAACAGCTTATCCGTGAGCTGAGAGCCCATTCGGATACACCTGTAATCGTACTCTCAGCAAGGTCAATGCTTGAGACCAGACTTGAAGTTCTGCGACTCGGCGCCGACGATTATATTCTGAAGCCCTTCGATCTCAAGGAAGTGCAGGTGCGTATAGAGGTTGTGCTGAGACGCTCCGGAAGGGACGAACCGGCAAAGACCATATCCTTCAGAGGACTTGAATATATCTCCGCTGAGAACAGACTGACGTATAACGGCACTCCTGTCACTCTGACACTAAAGGAACTCCAGCTTATAAAGCTGATGATGGAATACCCGACCAAGACCTTTACCAAGGCAAATCTCTACGAATCAGTGTGGGAGCAGGAGTATATCTGCGAGGACAACACCATAAACGTGCATATGAGCAATCTGCGCTCCAAACTGAAAAAAGCCTGCGGAGAGGATTTTATAGAAACTGTATGGGGAATAGGCTATCGTATGAAGGGGGAGTAATATGCTGTGGGCAGTAATATCCGTACTCGCTGCGGTGACAGTGATATTATTCTTCCGGCTCTCCGTTATCCACGCCGACCTGAAAACAATATCAAAGGAGCTTGAGCTCAACCGTCAGGGTGACTACAACAGAAGGATAACCGTGAATACCATAGATAAGCAGGTAATGAAAACGACCGCCGAGGTCAACCGCACACTTGATTATCAGCAGCAGCTGAAGAATGAAAGAGAAAGAGCCGAACGATCCCTCAGGGAATCCGTTTCAGATATTGCCCACGATCTCCGCACACCTCTGACAGTAATAAGAGGTGACCTCCAGCTTTTAGAGAAAGAAGATCTGACAGAGAGATCCCGGGAATACCTCAGTGTATGCAGGGAGAAGGCTGATGTACTCAAAGAGATAGCTGACAGCTTTTTTGAGCTTTCCGTACTTGAAAGCGATAATGACCAGGTACCTCTTGAAAAGGTGAATGCAGTCAATGAAGCGGCCCAGTTCATAGCTGATCATGAAGCAGTTATTCGGCTGAATGACCTTGAACCGGAAATCGAGCTGCCTGACAGGACTATCTGTATGATGGCTGACAGACGCTTGCTGACGCGAATGCTTGAAAACCTGCTGAACAACGTTATAAAGTATTCGGCAGGTTCTTTCCGTTTCTCTGTCAAAGAAGAAGCGGAGACGGTCGCTGTCTGTTTTTCCAATCCGGCCCCTGAACTTGCACAGGAGGATGCAGAAAATCTTTTTCTCCGCACCTACAGAGCAGACCGTTCACGCAGCAGGACAGGCGCTGGTCTCGGGCTATACATAGTCCGGCTGCTTGCCGCCAAGCAGTCAGCAACGGCGCAGGCGGAGATAAGGAACGGTGTACTGACCATCAGTCTTCGTTTCCGAAAAGCATAAAATAGGGAGTGCTCCGGCACTCCTTTATTTATACTTTGATTGTGAACATTTTGTAAACAATTATGGATTTAAGGATTTCTTTAATACTGTGTTTTATGATAAAATCAGAAGAAAAACCACAGGAGGATGATCTTATGGATAAAACAGTCATCAGTGTTCAAAACCTTACAAAACAGTTCATGAAACAGAAAGCGGTGGATAATGTATCATTCTCTATCAGAGAAGGAATGATATGCGGACTGATAGGACCAAACGGTGCGGGAAAAACGACTATCATGAAGATGCTCGGCGGACTTGTCATCCCAACGGCCGGCACTATCGAGATCTACGGCGGTTCCGGTGAGAAAGAGCTTGCCCATGCAAGGAGCCGCATGAGTTTTATGATCGAAACTCCATACGCCAAGGAGAAGATGACCGCCAGGGAGAATCTTACCAAGCAGTGTCTTCAAAAGGGCGTTCCCGATACTAAGCGCATCGATGAGGTGCTTAAGATCGTCGGCCTCGGAGATACGGGAAAGAAGAAGGTAGGCAACTTCTCTCTCGGTATGCGTCAGCGCCTTGGCATTGCAGGAGCACTTCTGACAAAGCCGGAGATAATGGTGCTTGACGAGCCTGTAAACGGACTTGACCCCGAGGGTATCATAGAGGTGCGCGAGCTTCTTCTGAGGCTCAACCGTGAAAACCACATTACGATACTTATTTCCTCACACATCCTTTCAGAACTCTCGCAGATGTGTACTGACTATATGTTCATCAACAATGGAAAGATGATATGCTTCCGTTCAGCCGAAGAACTCAGGAAGGAATGCAGCGATTATTTCTACATACATACCGACAATGATCCTCTCGCCGCAGCTGTACTCTCCGAAAAACTCTCTGTCTCGCAGTTTGATACAGACACGGACGGTAGTATAAGGCTCTGGGAAAGGCTTGACGACATCCGGCTGATATCAAAAACTCTCTATGAAAACGGAGTTATACCGCTCTCAATGTATGTACATGAAGCAAATCTTGAACAATATTATATGAATATGGTAGGTGATCATGATGCTGAACATAATAAAATCTCAGATTTACATAATGAAGCGTGACATCTACTATCTATGGGCAACAGCATTGACGCTGATGTATTTTTCTGTTATTGCTATAGAAACATTTCAGGGATACCTGTCGGGAGAAGTACTCACAGGAAGCATTATCGCTGCTTTTATGACAGGCGATATGACTATTGTATTTTTCCTGTTTGCTGTCCTTTTCTCCTCGCGAATCGCCGGATGGGATTTTACGGACAAAACTCTTAACTATGAAGTCATCTACGGCCATAAGCGCTCATCTGTATACTTCGGACGTGCAATTGTCGGAATATGCTCAGGCCTATTAAGGTCAGCAGTAGTCGTTGTGGTTGCTGTGGTTATCCCGACCATCATATTAGGCTGGGGCTGGAGCGTTCCCGCCGGAGAGATGATCCTGCGCTATGCTCTGATCACTCTTGAACTTGTAAGACTGATGGCCTTCGTCATAATGATGTCATTTGTAGCAAGAAGCAACGTTGCCGGAGCGTTTGCGGGCTTTGCGGCAGGTCTGATTCCTCTGATGGTGACAGGGCTTGCTGATATCGAAACAGAGGAGATGCACACATTTTCATGGCTCGTTTCCAGTCTAAGTATCAGTGAAGTGTCATCATTTGAAAACTATACCTCAGACTATGTCCTCGGCAGCGATATAATTGTATTTACTGACCGGATCGAACCACATACAGCAATGCTGATGTCGGTTATGGCTGTTGTATGCACAGCTGTATATCTGCTTGCAGGATATGCAGTTTTCCGCAAATCAGATATACACTGAAATGGAGGGACGTATTATGCTAAAGAATACAACAGCAATAGCTGTTTCACAGATAAGACAGTTCTTCTTTTCAAAGCTGAAGTTCATTGTCTGGGCTGCTATACTTCTTATCGGACTTATGAGGGCATTTACATACGGTAACGAGTTCTGGGATCTTCAGCGTGACGAGCACAGTGCAAGCCAGTGGCTTTCAGAAGGTTTTCTTAATGAAATGATAGGATTAGTTCTTCTTTTCATCGCATTTGCTGTCGGCGATATCTGTGCAGGTGATTTTCACGACCGTACACTCTATTATGAACTTACGAGTGGTAAGAAAAGAAGCGAGGTCTACTGGGGAAGAGTTATACCGGCGATCATCTTTACTCTTATAGGCTCAATGCTACTCTTTATAGCCATGCCCGCTGTCATCGCGGCAAAGCATGGCTGGGGCACATATTTCAGCGTTTCGGATTTCATGATACGCTATGTTATGATTATTGCCCCGCTTCTTCGTATCATCTGCACTATGGTATTCATATCATTCATTCTTAAAAGGCCATTTTTTGTCGCACTTGTAGGATTCGGTGAATACGTGTGGAGTTCATTTATCAATCATGATTCAGATGTGCTTGGATTAGCCTCAGTAATGAAGATACTTAATTCCTGTGACAGATGGCAGATCTATGGTCTTGACACTGATATGCATACTATAATGGATGTAACGCTCAAAGTGCCTGAAATGACCTTTTCTGTCATTATATCCCTTGCAGTATCAGCACTGATGCTTTTTCTTGGCTATGTCTACTTCCACACAGACGATCTCAATTAAGGAGGCAGATCTATGTATTACTATGATATTTTTTCAGTCTGCCTCGGCACAGTTCTGTGTGTTCTTTGTTTCTTCTTTTCCGGTTATGCTGCAAAGAATCTTAAGCCTGCCTTCAGACTGATGTATTTTCTTCCTGCAGTTGCTGTTTTGGCAGTTGCATCCACGATAGGAACAGATAAGTCAATGATACCTGTCTACACAGGCGCTGTGATATGCGCACTTGGGTTTTTCCGTGACAAGCTATCTTTCCGCAGACTTGTTTCATTAGTATCAGCTCTGTGTACGCTTGCAGCGGTGCCGGTGTGTCTCCTTTACAAGGGCTATCGTTCACCTGATTACAGCAAGGAATTTGACGAGATAATCAGGGTGTTCAGACAGCGCTACATTCTTTCCGAATGGAAGGGTATAGACTACGATGAACTCTATGCCAAGTATAAGCCTATGTTTGAAAAGGCACAGAAGGATCACGACGAGTTTGCAAACTATGCCGCAATGAAAGCTTTTCTCTCTGAATTTCACGACGGCCATGTGGGTTTCAGCTATATGAACGAGTACTCCAGCGAGGAATACGCCATAGTTTCAAAACTCTATGGCGAGGATCACGGTTTGGTTCTCATGAACCTTGAAGACGGCAGAACTGTTGCTGTACAGGTCGATAAGGCACTTGCTGAAAAGGGCATCCGTAACGGAACGATAATCACCTTATGGAACGGCAAGCCCGTTGAAGAAGCCGCAGCAGAGGTGCCGGTATATGGCAATCTTTCCGATGGCTATATGATGAATACAGCTGATGCGGACAACAGATATTTCTATCGCAGTACTCTTCTTGCCGGTACAGGCGGCGACTCTGTCGAAGTTGGCTATATAGCAGATGACGGCAGTGAACAGACAACTATGCTTGCATCCTCAGGTGATTATTATTTACGTCTTAATGCAGCTATGAAAAGACTTGACAGCGGAATTGAGGGGGCGAACTTCTCGTGGAGCAAGGTTAAAGGCAGTATTCCTGTTCTCCGCATCAAGAGTATGTTTTTTGATTCGAAAAGCGATGCCGGAGAGATAAAGTATTCAGGAAAATCCTATGTCGAAATGAAGGAAAGCATCCGCAGGAATATAAACGAGGCAAAGGAAAGCGGCATGAACGAACTTATAATCGACCTCAGGAACAACAGCGGCGGCTCCGGCAATCTCATCCGTGCCATAGCCGAGGTTCTAGGCACAGAGGGCGAACACCTCTATAACTACAACGGCGTATGGGACAGGACAAACCGCCGTTATTTGACAGATTCGGAAGGAAAATTCCTTCTCGGAAAGAAAAACACTTTTGAAAGTGAAGGCATACTTGATGACGGCCGGATAGTGATACTTGTCAATGCCGGAAGCATCAGCGCAGCAGATCACCTTGTACACGTTATGAGTCAGATGGATAATGTGACCATTATGGGCTTTACCAAGCCTAACGGCTCAGGACAAGGAGTTACCAGTATAGAGCTTGAAAAATACTATATTTACATGTCCGGCGCCATGATGCTGGACGAAGACGGGACACCCTTCGTAGATTCAGGAAAAGACGGTATCTCAGGCAACAGCCTTGATATCAGAGTTCCCTTTGACGAGGAGGCACTTGATGCGGTCTTCAATAAAGACGAGGACTATCTCCTTGCAAAGGCAGTAGAGTTCCTGAGCAAATAATACCTATTGCAAAACCTCCTGTTTTGGTGTATAATATCAGTATAAAACTATGAAAGAAGGTATGGTATGCTGATCGACATCTCACAGGAGGTTTTTTCCTGCGTCGTATATCCGGGAGACCCCTCACCACAGAGGAATGTTGCAAGGAGTATAGCAGAGGGCGATATGTACAATCTGTCTGAGCTTTCAATGTGCGTCCACAACGGAACACATATTGATTCTCCCTTTCATTTTCTGCGTGACGGCAGAACAGTCGAGCAGATACCTCTTGAAAGCTTTGTAGGCCCCTGCTATGTCTGCCGAAGAACAGGTGATCTTACGGGAGCAGATGCAGAGGATATCGTTTCCGAAGCACGTAAGCTCTCAGCCGGTGATCGCATACTGATTGCAGGGGGAGCAGTTGTTACTGCCGGTGCCGCACGAGTCTTTGCTGGAAGCGGAGTTCTCCTGCTTGGCATAGATTCCCAGAGCTTCGGACCTGAGGGTGCCCCGATGGAGGTCCATGTGATACTTCTTTCAAAAGACATCGTTCTTCTCGAAGGGCTCTGTCTTGACGGAGTATCAGAAGGAAGATATTTCCTTAGTGCCGCGCCGCTGAACCTTGCCGGTTGTGACGGAGCACCCTGCAGAGCATTTCTCATGACGGAGGATTGATATGATCAGGAAGATCAACATACAGCATTCCGATTTCGGCATACTTGATTATATACAGAAACACTACCGCAGTCAGACCATGGACAGGCTCATTCCCTGGGTCACACGCTTTGGCGACCTCGGCGTATTCTGGCTGGCATTCAGCACTATGCTTCTTCTTAGCGAGAAACTAAGAAAAGCGGGCGCAGTTATGATAGCTGCAATATCCGGAGGATTTGTAGCCGGAAACCTTGTACTGAAGAACCTTATCCGCCGTGACCGCCCCTGCTGGATAGACCCGCTGGAGGATATGCTTGTCAAGATACCGAAAGATTATTCTTTTCCCTCCGGCCATTCCATTGCGAGCTTTGCCGGAGCAGGAGCCCTTCTCCACTACAGCAAGATGCTCGGAGTCCCCGCAATGGTACTTGCCAATCTCATAGCATTCTCGCGTATGTATCTCTATGTCCATTTCCCCACAGATGTTTTGGCCGGCGCTGTACTCGGCACTGTATCAGCCAAGGCAGCAGCTGCCTTCTTTGAGAGAAGGGAAAGAAGAAAGATTGTAAATGATAATTAAAGCAGAACTAAAAGATGCAGATATCGTAAAAAAGATAGCAGCAGAGACTATCTCAGCAGTTTACCCGCATTATTATCCTGAGGGTGCGGTAAGTTTCTTTCTTGCCCATCACTCACAGGAGCATATCGTAAAAGATATCGAAGAAGAAAATGTCTGGCTGCTTGTGACCGGGGACGGCTCATACGCCGGAACTGTTACTGTGAACGGCTGTGAGATAAACCGTCTGTTTGTCCTGCCTGAATACCAGGGGAGAGGCTACGGGAGAGAACTTCTTGACCATGCAGAAGCACCTGTAACAGCTGAGTACGACAGGATAGAGCTTTCCGCATCATTGCCTGCGAAGGGTATCTACCTGAAACGCGGCTATACATCTACCGGATTTTTCATGATAGATACCGAAAACGGTGACAAGCTGTGCTATGACTATATGGAAAAGAAGGTCTGTAAATAGTTTGAAGAAAAAATTATATTGCCGGCTATTGCAATTCTGTTATGATTGTGGTAAAATATTCAAAGGTCGGTATATGACCTATATATAAAGGGAGCTCGTAGACGGGCTGAGAGGGAGACGAATGAGTCTCCGACCTGTAACCTGATTTGGATAATGCCAACGTAGGGAAAGAAGTAACTTCGGCGGAAGCTGCCATATCCCGGCAGTTTCCGCCTTTTTGTGTAAAGGAGGTAGAATATGGTAAAGATAAACGGCAAGGAGCATGAAGCGGCCGGAAAGACCATAGCACAGCTCGTTCTTGACGGCGGATATAAGCCGGAAAGAGTGGCTGTCGAGCTGAATCTTGATATCGTCCCTAAAGCAAAGTATAATGATACTGTCGTAAAGGATGGAGACAGCGTTGAGATAGTAGGCTTTGTCGGAGGCGGCTGATATGATACCATCAAAAGAAGAAATGTTCGCAGCACTTGCGGAACGGCACGGAACTGATATGCAGAAGAAGCTTTCAGAGGCCTCTGTTGCTGTATGCGGCCTCGGCGGTCTCGGCTCCAACATATCGATAGCGCTTGCAAGGGCGGGTGTCGGAAGACTGCACATCATCGACTTTGACAAGGTCGATATCTCAAACCTCAACCGGCAGCAGTATTTCCCCGACCAGTTAGGCATACCGAAAACGGAGGCTCTTGAGCAGACTCTTTCCCGGATAGCTCCGTACTGCCATATAACAGCAGACACAGTAAAGCTCACTCCGGACAACATCCCGTCTATGCTGAAAGACGAGAAATTCATCTGTGAGGCCTTTGATAAAGCTGACCAGAAAGCGATGCTCGTCAACACCGTACTGGAGACTTACCCGGACAAGTATATTGTAGCCGGGTCAGGTATGGCCGGAACCTTTTCGGCAAACCTGATACATACACGCAGAGTTGCCGGAAGGTTTTATCTCTGCGGCGACGAAGTGAATGGTGTAGCAGAGGGCGAAGGCCTTTTTGCTTCAAGAGTGCTGGTCTGCGCCGCACATCAGGCTCATATGATAATACGTCTGATATCCGGCGAGACTGAATGCTGAATCAATGAAAGAAGGATAATAATGAACACAAACGACAAACTTTTAATAGGCGGGCATGAATTCAGCTCCCGCTTTATTCTCGGCTCGGGAAAGTATTCACTTTCTCTTATCGAAGCGGCAGTGAAGTATGCAGGAGCGGAGCTTATAACTCTAGCAGTACGCCGTGCACAGACAAAAGAGCATGAGAATATCCTTGACTATATCCCGGAGGGAGTTACTCTCCTTCCCAATACCTCCGGTGCAAGAAACGCAGACGAGGCCGTGCGTATAGCCCGTCTTGCCAGAGAGCTCGGCTGCGGTGATTTTGTCAAGGTCGAGATAATGCGGGATACAAAGTATCTTCTTCCTGACAACGCAGAGACTGTCCGTGCTACAGAGATACTCTCAAAGGAAGGCTTCATTGTAATGCCTTATATGTATCCCGACCTTAATACTGCCCGCGACCTTGTTAACGCCGGAGCTGCATCTGTAATGCCTCTTGCATCTCCTATAGGCTCCAACAAGGGACTTGCAACAAAGGATTTCATACAGATACTTATCGACGAGATAGACCTTCCCATAATCGTGGACGCAGGCATAGGCCGTCCTTCACAGGCCTGCGAGGCTATGGAGATGGGTGCGGCTGCAGTAATGTGCAATACCGCTCTTGCCACGGCCGGCGATCTTCCCGTAATGGCGGACGCCTTCCGTCAGGCTGTCGAAGCCGGAAGAAAGGCCTACCTTTCCGGCCTCGGAAGAGTTCTCATGCGCGGCGGTGCCCCCTCTGATACTCTTACCGGATTCCTCAGGGACTGAGGTGAGCGCTATGGAGAATCATTTCTATATAGACTCGGACGAGCTTTCATCCGAAGCCCTCGAACGAAAGCACCGTCTGGAGACCGATCCGTCCAGCCGTACCGATCATATGGCCTATCTTCCGGACATGGAGCAGATATCATCCGATATCCGTGATAAGGTGATGTCTCAGGTAGAGAATTACGACTACTCGCAGTACACCGCCGCTGATGTACACAGGGCGCTTCAGCATGAGAATATCTCTGTTGATGACCTCAAAGCTCTTCTGTCGCCGGCTGCAGCACCGTTCCTCGAACAGATGGCAGAGCGTGCAAGGCTTGAAACACGTAAGCACTTCGGCAACACCGTCTACCTGTTCACCCCACTGTATATCGCTAACTACTGTGAGAACTACTGTGTCTATTGCGGCTTCAACTGCTATAATCATATACGCCGTATGAAGCTCTCCATGGAGCAGATCGAGCATGAGATGAAGGTGATAGCAGACAGCGGCATGGAGGAGATACTTCTTCTGACTGGTGAGAGCCGTGCTCAGAGCGATGTCAGGTACATTGGCGAGGCCTGCAAGCTTGCAAGGAAGTATTTCCGCATGGTGGGTATAGAGGTATATCCGATGAATACAGAAGATTACCGCTACCTGCATGAATGCGGAGTAGACTATGTAACAGTCTTCCAGGAAACCTATGATCCGGTTAGATATGAACAGCTCCATCTTGCGGGCCACAAGAGAGTATGGCCCTACCGTTTTGAAGCTCAGGAGAGAGCTCTCATGGGCGGTATGCGCGGTATAGCCTGTTCGGCTCTTCTCGGTCTGTCAGATTTCCGAAAGGATGCTCTTGCCTCTGCGCTTCATGTATACTACCTCCAGCGCAAGTATCCTCATGCCGAGGTAAGCCTTTCCTGTCCGAGACTGAGACCTATCATAAACAACGAGACAATAAATCCTCTTGATGTGCACGAGCGTGAGCTCTGCCAGATCCTCTGCGCATACAGGATGTTCCTGCCTTTTGCGGGTATAACCGTTTCCTCACGTGAGAGCGAGGAGTTCCGCAACGGAATAGTTAAGATAGCCGCGACTAAGATCAGTGCAGGTGTATCAACCGGTATAGGAGACCATGAGAGCAAATACACCGGTAAGGAGAGCGAAGCAGAGGGCGATGAGCAGTTCGAGATAAACGACAGCCGAAGCTTTGCACAGATGTACAAGGATATGTCCGAAGAGGGCTTACAGCCTGTCCTGAATGATTACCTTTATGTGTAAGATAATATGTGTAACAAACCGTCTGCTCTGCAGGGACGATTTTACCGGGCGTATAAGAAGAATATGTGAAGCCGGAGCAGATGCGGTCATTCTAAGGGAAAAGGATCTTCCGCCGGCTGAATACAAAGAGCTTGCAAAGCGTATCTCTGAAATATGTGCCGGTACAGGCGTCAGTTTTGTCAGTCATACATACCCGTCTTATGGCGGGGCGCTGCATCTTCCGCTGCCGCTTCTCAGAGAGTTTGCAGACAGGGACAGATATCCGGTTTTAGGTGTATCTGTACACTCGGCGGCAGAGGCGCAGGAGGCAGTATCCCTCGGCACGACATATCAGACAGCCGGCCATATTTTTGAAACGGACTGCAAAGCAGGCCTGCCCGGCAGAGGCCTCAGCTTCCTGCGTGAGGTCTGCTCATCAGTCAGCATACCTGTCTATGCCATAGGCGGTATAACTCCCGAAAATGCCGGGAGCATAATTGAAGCAGGTGCAGCAGGAATATGCGTGATGAGCAGTCTTATGACAAGTGAAGATGAAGCCGGATATATTGCCGGATTAAGGAGAGGTATGAATGAATATAAAACGTGAACAGCTCCTTCTGTATGCTGTCACAGACAGGAAGTGCATAGGTGACAGAGATTTTTACTCCTGCATCAGGGAGGCGCTCGAAGGGGGAGTAACAATACTTCAGCTCCGGGAAAAAGGGCTAACTACTGAGCAGTTAACAGAGGAGTCATACAGAGTAAAAAAGCTCTGTGAGGAGTACGGAGTACCCCTGATAATCAATGACGACTATAAAGCTGCTGTTGAATCCGGTGCAGACGGAGTTCATGTAGGCATAGAAGACACGGCAGTAACTGAGATAAGAGCTTATGCCGGGGAGAGTTTTATCATAGGAGCAACGGCAAAAACTCCCGGACAGGCACTGAAAGCATATAATGAAGGTGCGGATTATCTTGGCGTTGGTGCAGTTTTTCCGTCGCCGACAAAAACAAATGCAATAAGGATCACAACAGCACAGCTGCGTGAGATATGCGGCAGTGTTGATATCCCTTCAGTAGCCATAGGAGGTATAACAGAGAGCAATCTTTCGGATCTGTCGGGGGGCGGTATGGCTGGGATCGCAGTAGTGTCCTCGCTTTTCGGAGCGAAAGATATCCGCTCAGCAGCGAAGAATCTGAAAGCTGCAGTTTCCCTTCTTACAAGAGGAGGTATCCGCTGATGAGGACAGCTCTTACTATCGCCGGAAGCGATTCGTCCGGCGGCGCCGGGATCCAGGCGGATATCAAGACCATGACCATGAACGGCGTATTTGCCATGAGTGCTATCACAGCTCTTACAGCACAGAATACCACAGGAGTACGTTCTGTTCAGGAGACACTTCCTGATATTCTCCGCGATCAGATAAATGCTGTATTTGAAGACATCTTTCCAGATGCAGTAAAAATCGGTATGGTCTCTTCACCTGTGCTGATACAGGTCATTGCAGAGTGCCTTAACAGGCATAAGGCTGCAAACATCGTGCTTGATCCGGTAATGGTCGCCACGAGCGGATCAAAGCTCAGCACCTCAGAGGCGGTCGCCGGAATGACACAATTGCTCTTTCCGATAAGTACAGTCATAACCCCGAATATACCGGAGGCTGAACTTCTTACCGGAAAAGAGATAAAGAACCGCAGGGATATGGAGGAGTCTGCTTTAATGCTCCACAGTAAATACGGCTGTTCAGTCCTTGTGAAGGGCGGCCACAGCATATGCGACGCAGCAGATGTACTCTCTACCGGAAGGGGAATAAGATGGTTCGAGTCAGAACGTATCGACAATCCCAATACCCACGGCACCGGCTGCACTCTCTCAAGTGCCATAGCATCAAACCTTGCCAAAGGCCATAGCCTTGAAGAGGCGGTAAGGCTTGCAAAGGAATACCTGACAGGAGCCATAAAAGCCGGCCTTGATCTTGGAAAAGGCAGCGGCCCCCTTGATCATACCTACGATATCAACAGCATATATGCGAAATAACGAAAGGAATAAATATATGAAGAATTATAAAACACAGATGGAAGCAGCCAAGCTCGGCATCATCACTCCCGAAATGGAAACAGTTGCAAAGAAGGAATACATCCCCGCCGAGGAGCTCCGTGAGCTGGTTGCCAGAGGAGAGGTTGCCATTCCCTGCAACATAAATCACAAGTCCATATCCCCTGAGGGTATTGGTTCACGTATGCGTACCAAGATCAATGTGAACCTTGGTATCTCCGGTGATGTAAAGGATTATGAGATCGAGATGAAGAAGGTGGATATGGCTATAAGTTTCGGCGCAGAAGCCATAATGGATCTCAGTAACTACGGAAAGACAAACGAATTCAGAAAGAGACTTGTAGAGCGCTCACCTGCAATGATCGGCACTGTACCTATGTATGACGCTATCGGTTATCTTGACAAGGATCTTCTCGAGATCACAGCAAAGGATTTCCTCAAGGTGGTCAGAGCCCACGCAGAAGAGGGTGTTGACTTCATGACCATACACGCCGGCATCAACCGCCGTGCAGTAGAGGCCTTCATGCGTGACAAGAGAAAGATGAACATTGTTTCCCGCGGAGGTTCTCTTCTCTTTGCATGGATGATGATGACCGGAAACGAAAACCCCTTCTATGAGTACTACGACGAGGTTCTTGACATCCTTCAGGAGTATGACGTAACTATCAGCCTCGGAGATGCGCTTCGTCCGGGATGTATCGATGATTCCACCGATGCCGGTCAGATCGCAGAGCTTATCGAACTTGGCGCACTTACCGAGAGAGCCTGGGCAAAGAATGTACAGGTCATGGTAGAAGGTCCCGGTCACATGGCAATGAATGAGATAGCTGCCAATATGAAGCTCCAGAAGCGTATATGTCACAACGCCCCCTTCTATGTACTCGGCCCTCTTGTAACAGACATCGCTCCCGGCTATGACCACATCACATCAGCTATCGGAGGCGCTATTGCAGCCGCAAACGGCGCGGACTTCCTCTGCTATGTAACTCCTGCCGAGCACCTCAGACTTCCTGATGTTGATGATGTAAAGGAAGGAATTATCGCCAGCCGTATTGCAGCCCACGCCGCAGATATCGCAAAGGGAATACCTCATGCAACAGATGCAGATAATGAAATGGCAGCAGCCCGTCATGCACTTGACTGGGAGGCTATGTTCAAGGTAGCAATAGACCCCGAAAAGGCACGCCGCTACTACGAAAGCACACCTATAGCAGAACGTCATACATGCTCAATGTGCGGTAAGATGTGTGCTGTAAGAACAACCAACATGATACTTAACGGCGAAAAGGTAGAGTTCTGTACAGAAAAATAAATAAGTTACAATAATATCGGTGTTGACAAATAAGTATGCTTGTGCTACAATAACATTAGCGTAGTAAAACAAACCGGTATAAAGTATAAAAAGATCCCCAGTCGGATGTGCCGGCGGGGATCTTTGTAGTTTTGAAAGGAAGAAATATGAATCTTAAGGAACTTGAGATCGGAAAGTCAGCATCTGTCCTGGAGGTCGGCGGTGAAGGCGCACTGCGACAGCATTTTCTCGATATGGGTATAATACCCGGAGCGGAAGTCAAGGTCGTTAAGTACGCTCCTATGGGCGATCCTATGGAGCTTCAGATCAGAGGATATGAGCTTACACTTCGGATTGCTGATGCCGAAAAGATCATGGTAGAGCCTGTCGAAACTTCATCAGCTGTTCATTCAGACATCCGGAAGAAGCGTAAAACAGAGCATCCCGGACTTGGTGAGGGCGGCAAGTTCCACCCCAAGGGCAGCGGCAATCCGCTCCCTGACGGTACTGTAATGAAGTTTGCACTTGTAGGCAATCAGAACTGCGGCAAGACGACCCTTTTCAACCGCCTTACCGGTTCCAACCAGCACGTTGGAAATTTCCCCGGAGTTACAGTCGACCGCAAGGACGGTGAGATAACAGGACACCACGATACCCTTGTGACCGATCTGCCGGGAATATATTCTATGTCACCCTACAGCAGTGAAGAGATAGTATCACGAAACTTCGTCCTTGACGAGAAGCCTCATGCTATCATAAACATAGTTGACGCTACCAATATCGAAAGAAATCTGTACCTGACCATGCAGCTTCTTGAAATGGATATCCCTATGGTAGTGGCTTTGAATATGATGGACGAGCTTACCGCAAACGGCGGTTCTGTTGATGTCAACGCTATGGAAAAGATGCTCGGTGTTCCCGTAGTTCCCATATCCGCCGCGAAGAATTCTGGTGTTGACGAGCTAATCGACCATGCCATCCATATCGCGCATTATCAGGAAAGGCCTGTCGAGCAGGATTACTGTGATGCCACAGAGAACGGAGGAGCAGTTCATCGCTGCCTTCATGCTATCAGCCACCTTATAGATGACCACGCCAAAGCAGCAGGACTGCCCGTCCGATTTGCAGCAAGCAAGGTCATAGAAGGAGATCCGCTTGTCCTGAAACAGCTTTCGCTTGAACAGAATGAGACCGAGATGGTTGAGCATATCGTTCTGCAGATGGAGAAGGAGCGAAAGCTTGACAGAAGCGCAGCTATAGCGGATATGCGCTTTTCATACATACACCGTGTCTGTCGGGACACAGTAATACGTCCGCATGAAAGCAAGGAACATATCCGCAGCCGTCATATCGACAAGATTCTGACCGGCAAGTATACGGCTATTCCTGCCTTTATACTTATTATGGCGCTTGTATTCTTTCTCACCTTCAATGTCATAGGTGCATGGATGCAGTCTCTGCTCGAATCAGGCATAGACAAGCTCACAGCAGCTGCTGACCGCGGCCTTGCTTCAGCCGGTGTCAACGATGTCATCCACGGTCTTATCATTGACGGCATCTTTACCGGAGTCGGCAGTGTTCTCAGCTTCCTCCCTATAATCGTCACACTGTTTTTCTTCCTTTCTCTGCTCGAGGACAGCGGGTATATAGCAAGAGTTGCTTTCTTCATGGACAAGCTGCTCCGTAAGATAGGCCTTTCCGGACGGAGCATAGTGCCGCTTCTTATCGGCTTCGGCTGTACTGTTCCCGCAGTCATGTCCACCCGCACAATGCCCAGTGAGCGCGACCGAAAGATGACAATACTTCTTACCCCTTTCATGAGCTGTACAGCAAAGCTTCCGATATACGGTTTTTTTGTAAGCGTATTCTTCCCGGGAAGGGGAGCATTCATAATGACGGGTCTCTACCTCCTCGGTATAGTGACCGGCATACTTGCTGCTCTTCTCTACAGGAATACAAAGTTCAGAGGTGACGCAGTACCATTTGTAATGGAGCTCCCGAATTACCGTCTTCCCGGCTTTATCAATGTTGCCCGTCTTCTCTGGGATAAGGCAAAGGATTTCCTCCAGAGAGCGTTTTCAGTCATACTTATAGCCACCATCGTTGTGTGGTTCCTCCAGAGCTTCGATTTCCGTCTCAATATAGTAACAGATTCAAAGGACAGTATGCTTGCGGCATTTGCCGGCATGATCGCTCCACTCATGAAGCCTGCCGGACTGGCGGACTGGCGTATAGTAACAGCTCTTATAAGCGGTTTCATGGCTAAGGAGAGCGTTGTGTCAACTCTTGAAATCCTCTTTGCAGGAGGAGTTGCTGACGCGCTTACTACATCCGGTGCAGCTGCACTGCTTGTATTCTCTCTCCTCTATACACCATGCGTAGCAGCGATAGCTGCCATAAAGCGTGAGCTTGGAAAAAAATGGGCATTGTTCGTTGTTGTATGGCAGTGTATCGTAGCATGGGCGGCAGCCACAATAGTCAATCTGATAGGACAACTGTTATGAGCCGGCTTGATATCATCCTCGTTATACTGATAGTGCTGTCTGTACTGCTGGCTGTCAGACAGATCATCCGGTCGCGTAAAAACGGAAACTCCTGCTGCGGTGACTGTTCAAAGTGCAGCGGCTGCCGAAAAGAATAGTTCTGTGCAAAACAAACCGGACAGATACCTTATGTATCTGTCCGGTTTTTCAGTCTTTACGGTATAGATGCGGGTCAAACTCAGGCACCCTTGAATGTATGAAGGCGTTGAGCGCTTCAAATGATTCCTTGTTGAACGGCACCTGAGTGCTTGCAATCTCAAACTCACAGTCCATGTAGTACTGGTACCAGCCGGTCACATGGAATCCGCAACGCTTATAGAAACCTCGTCTACTTATCCTCTGCTCGTTGTTGTCGCAGCTCTCATCAGGCGCTTCGTAGTCCACGGTGATCTCAAGTCCGTTATAGTATTCCTTCAGCTTACGTAGCGTTTCAGAACCGATGCCCTTGTTCCTGAGTTCCTTCTTTACTGCAAAAAAGCACAGATATATGAAGTCTGTCCACTTTCTGGTCATCAGGAAGCCTGAAAACCCGTATTCCGTATATATGGCCAGCATATCCATATCACCATTCTCTACTGAATTGAGCAGGTCGGATACAGGGACATATTCGTTTTCCGGGAAGGCTTCTATATTGACCTCCTCAGCATTCTTTTCGTCTATAGTTCCTCTTTTTATAGGTCTGAGTTCCATATCAACCCTCCTTTATGTTTACGGAAGGATCCGAGAGCTTGTATTTTCTCGGACTTACTCCCGTCAGTTTCCGAAACTGATGGTAAAAATGTTTTGTATCAACATAACCGCAGCTTTCCGCGATCATCTCTATGCTCATGGAAGAGGTGAGTATAAGGTATTTAGCCAGTGAGATTCGGCTCCTGATAAGGTCCTGATGGAAGCTGATGCCAAACAGCTCCTTATATACAGAGCGGAAATAACCCTCACTATGAGTCAGCGATCTGCATATTTCTGCCGAGTTGTGATCTATGGAGGGGGTGCTGTAGATAAGCTCCCTCACTCCGGAGTATACGGAGTAATAGGGATTCCTGTGAAGGAGTGAGCTTGTATACAGCCTGTCATCAGCTTCATCCAGCAGTTCCCTGAGAATGGTATTATAGTCAAAGTCCTTTGTACAGCACTGCCGGCTGCACATAATAACAGAATCATGGCCGAAGTTTTCACGGTACTGCTCCGAGTATACAATAAGAGTGGAGATCCTGTCGGGCAGCATCCTGAAGTCATCTTCGCCTTTTAATGAAGTCCTGATGAAAGCATAGGTCTTGTCAGCGATCTTTCCGCACAGATCGGAAATGCTGCATTGTGAAGTCAGGATAGAAGCGATCTTGCGGTCGAGTTCTATTCCTGCTCTTTTTGAATCTATATTGATGTCATCTGTAAAGGCTGCAGTACGTATAAGAACAAACGCAATTGACTGATCGTCCGGATTTCTGCTCAGCATAAGGCGCAGCTCGTTTTCAAGCCCCTTTTCGTTAAGCATACCCGTAGTTGAGTCATGCTGAACGGAAAGATCACGGCACTCAAGCAGCGTGTTGATGTCATTCTTCATTCGCAGGAGTTCAAGAGCGCTTGCAGCTGTTTTCAGCCAGTCCCGGAATATGATATCATAGCTGTCCGCGTGGTCATACTGCAGGATGAAATATCCGAAATACTTGCCCGAAAAGAATATAGGGCAGTTATACAATACAAGCTCCTTGTCTGTCTGGCAGATAACAGGCGGCAATTCTTCAAGAGTGCGGAATACGACGGGCTTCGGACAGTTGCCGTCAGGACGCATGATAGTATAGCATATCATGGAGTCACCAGTTTCTGCTGACATGGGATCTTTAGTCTGCTCCATGCTACACCAGTTGTCGTGCAGGCAAAGATACAGCCCCCTGATATCACGTATCAGATAGACGAATTCCTGCAATACACCCACATAATCGCTTACAGAACGGCAGATGGTCAGCTGCTGCTCAAAGTTTCCGGTGAGGTTCATCCGGCTGAAAAACATCTCTCTTCGGATGGCCGAAAGCTCTGCACAAAGAGTAGTATCATCTGCACAGCAGGCACAGCTGTCGCCGAGCACGATGTGCCCGCTGATATCCGGAAGAGAAGTCTGTTTTCCCGTGATCCTGCTGTAGATAATGGAAGCAGCCCGGGCGCCTAGCGCAGTTCTGTTTCGCTGATAGGTTGTCAGTATAGGGTTATGATAGCACCTTGAACCGATATATTCATATCCGGTAACTGTCACCTTGTCAGGTATACTGATACCGTTCTCCATAAGCCTGTCACAAAGGCCGTATGCCATGTAGTCATTTGCACAGGCAACAGCCTCCGGAAGCGGTCGTTTTCCGCTTATGTATTCGTCGGCAAGCTTCTCACCTGAGTTCATCCAGAAATCTCCGTAAATTACCCTGTTCTCCCTGAATGGTATACCGTGGGCGCACAGTGAATCCTTATATCCTTCGGCTCTGAGGATGGAGGTATCATATTCAGCCGGACCTGTGAGAAAATCGATCCTGGAGAAGCTGTGTGCTTCGATAAGATGATCGATGATATCTTTTGTATCGGCGCGGACATCATTGTTTATGCACTCAAATCCCTCTATCTCGGCTCCGGTTACAATGACCGGGATATCGCTTCTCTGCTTAAGAAGACCGTTGATACGCGCCTGTAGCTCCTGATTGAGGAAGGATTCAGCCGTAAGGATGATACCGTCGAGCTGCTTTGAAAGTATCTGATCATAGATACGGTTCTCTACTTCAACATCGGCAAAATATTCAGAAGAATTGTAGATGTTGGAAAGAACGATGGAATTCATTCCCAGCTTCTGAGCTTCTCCGATGATACCGCATAAAATCTGACGCTGTTCAGAATCAGCTGCCTGTGCAGTTATGATGCCGATATCAATATGATTCTTCACGGTATCACCTCCTACGGGATAAGTATTTACTATCATACATTTAATAATATATCATAATATTACTCTAATTGCAATAGGTTTTCTTCATTTTCGGCACTAAAAATTCAATTTTGGGGTTGAATCATACTAAAACAAGGTGTAAAATATACATATACAAATCACAGGAGGTATAGTATGAAAAATAATTCAACAGTAAGATCTTGCCGTTCCGGTGTGAACAACACTGCTGAAGATCTTGCTCCGATCGAAAGGGAACTGGCATTCTGCAAAGGTGTATGTTCCGGTAATCTGGAGACCGTAAAAACCCTCTTCGCCCCTCTCGGAGAGGATGGATTCGGCAAACTCTGCGAAGATCACCTCAAGGATCTGAAGTATCATCTGGTAGTTACTATCGCCCTTCTTACACGTTACTGCTCCTCAAGCGGTATGTCAAAGGACGAGGCACAGGCTCTCAGTGATGCCTATCTCCAGCGTGCAGAGCTCTGTACCAACGAGAAGGAGATCAACTCAGTTTACTATGAGATCGTTATCGAGTTTACCAAGAGGATGAGACAGATCAGCACAGGCCGCATCTACCCGAGAACAATGACAGTCATTCTTGACTATATCAGCGATAACCTGAACGATAAGCTTCTTGTTCAGGATATAGCTTCTCATGCAGGCTGCAGCGTACCTTATATATCGAGACTGTTCAAGGCAGAGACAGGCGTTGCCATCAGCTCATATATCATGGAGAAGAAAATAGAAGCAGCTGAGAATATGCTTCGCTTCTCTGATTATACTGCTCTTGAGATAAGCAATCACCTCAGCTTCAGCTCACAGAGCTACTTCATCAAGCAGTTCCGCAGACATACCGGACTGACGCCGAAGGAATACAAAGACACATATTTCCCGCAGTCAGGTTCAAGAAGATCTGCTAAAAGATAAAATAAACATCGAGACCGCCGTTTCAAGCACGGCGGTTTTTTGTTTTCTCAGATTCATACAGATTCATCAATATGCGCAATAAGACGAAGAATAGAGCCCCTTCCCCGCCGCAATATGCGGCAGGGGAGGGGCATTAAAGTACATTTCTGTCAGCTTTTTGCCTTTATTGTCATTTTACCGGTGTTACATTATTATATTTAAATAAGAAAAAGCGAAAAAATGCTTGAATTATCTGAAGATATATAGTATAATAATTATATCTGCGGTTAAATCGTTAGTAAGTACTAAAGTGGAGAGGAGAATAATATGAAAAGACTCAACGGCATAAAACTGAAGCACCGTAAGAATACGGAAAACAGTGCTACAGTTGACTTTCCCATACCGGGAAAGGTGCGCATCCCGATGTCTATGCACATGGGCGTACCGTGTCAGCCGCTGGTTAAGGTCGGAGATACTGTTGCTGTCGGACAGAAGATCGGCGACTGCGATGCTCCGTTCAGCGTACCTGTTCATTCGGGCGTATCCGGCAAAGTAACGGCAATAAGTGACTATCAGACGGCAATGGGTGCTGTCTGCAAGGCAGTCGAGATCGAAACTGACGGTCTCCAGACGGTATCAGATGAGGTGCATCCGCCCGTCGTAACTGATAAGGAGAGCTTCATCAAGGCGGTCCGTGAAAGCGGTTCCTGCGGACTCGGAGGTGCCGGATTCCCGACACACATAAAGCTGAACCCCAAGAACGAGGTCGATACCCTTGTTATCAACGGAGCCGAGTGTGAGCCCTACATAACAGCCGATTACCGCGAGCTTACAGAGGATACAGAATCTGTAATGGGCGGTATCGAAATGGTGATGAAGTACCTTGGGATCAAGGTAGCAAAGCTGGCGATCGAGGAGAACAAGCCGGAGGCCATCGCAAGGTATACCGAGCTTACAGCTAAGATCGACGGCATCGATGTAATAACACTTCCTTCAGTTTATCCTCAGGGTGCTGAGAAGGTCATCATCTACAACTCCTCAGGCCGTATAGTAGAGGAAGGAACTCTCCCGGCTGATACCGGAGTTATCGTTATAAACGTATCCACCATCGCATTCCTGTACAGATATGTGAAGACCGGTATGCCTCTTGTCACACGCCGTCTTACTATTGACGGCAATGCTGTCGGTGAGCCCAAGAACGTAAGAGCTGTCATCGGCACTTCCTTCCGTGAGATACTTGAATTCTGCAAGACAGAGACAGATAAAGTCATCAAGCTCATCGGCGGCGGCCCCATGATGGGTATGTCTATACCTGATATGGATATGCCTGTTGTAAAGACCTCAAATGCGGTTCTTGCATTCAAGACCTATGACGACAGAAAAACAACAGCCTGCATCCGCTGCGGACGCTGCGTCAATGTATGTCCCCTCGGCCTTATGCCTACTGAGATAGACCGTGCATACAAGATCAAGGATATAGAAGATCTGAAGAAGCTGAAGGTCATGCTCTGTATGAACTGCGGAAGCTGTACTTATGTCTGTCCTGCCAACAGAAAACTGGCAGAGACCAATCAGCTCGCCAAGATGCTGATCCCGAGAAAGTGAGGTAATGAGTATGGAAAACAGAAAACTGGTCGTTTCTCCGTCACCTCACGACGAGAACTATCTCAAGACATCGCATATCATGCTCAATGTTATACTTGCCCTTATGCCGGCATTTATAGCAGGCTGCGTGATCTTCGGCCTCAGGGCGCTTGCACTTGCAGCTGTATGTATCGTAAGCTGCGTTGCATTTGAATTCCTCAGCCGTAAGCTTATGAAACGCGAAAATACCATTGGTGATCTTTCCGCTGTAGTGACCGGCCTTATCCTGGCAATGAACCTTCCTGTCACTCTTCCTTTCTGGATGGCAGTGATAGGCAGCTTTACAGCTATAGTGATAGTAAAACAGCTTTTCGGAGGCCTGGGACAGAACTTTGCCAATCCGGCTATAACAGCACGAATCGTTCTCATGGTAAGTTTCCCCTCGGCTATGACAAACTGGGTAAAGCCTTTCTGGTACAAGACTGCCGATGCTGTTTCAAGTGCAACTCCTCTTATTTATATAGGTACAGATGAAGCAGGTCAGCCATCGCTGATGGATCTCTTCCTCGGAAACACAGGCGGATGTCTCGGTGAGACATGTGCACTTGCACTTCTCATCGGTGGACTTTATCTTGCAGCAAGAAAGATGATCTCTCTTGCAGCACCTCTTTCCTTTATCGGAAGCCTTTTCGTGCTCTGCCTGATAGCAGGCTGCGATCCTGTAGCACAGATCCTTGCCGGAGGAGTATTCCTCGGAGCATTCTTCATGGCTACAGATTATGCCACAACACCTATTTCCAAAAAGGGAAAAATAGTATTCGGCCTCGGATGCGGAATCATAACCTTTGTTATCCGCCGTTTCGGTTCATATCCGGAGGGCGTATCCTTCTCCATACTGCTTATGAATGTACTCACGCCGTATATTGAGCAGCTCACAAGGACCAAGGTATTCGGAGCAAAGGAGGCTGCAAAAGAATGAGTGAAGCAAAAACAAAGAGCGGAGCATGGGATAATATCAAGCCTGCTGTTGTTCTTACTATAATATGTATAGCAGCTGCTCTGCTGCTGACCTTTGCCTATGAACTTACAAAGGACAGGATAGCAGAACAGAAGGCTCTTAAATTCAGCACCAGTGTTGAATCTCTTTTCGGCAAGGTAGACTGCCGTCTTCTTGATGGTGATCTTGGAGAGGGGATAGAGAATATCGCAGTCACATCTGACGGCAGAACGGCTGTACAGGTAGTGGCTGACGGCTATTCCAAGGGCGGTATCAATATCCTTGTGGGAATCGATGCGGACGGTGCTGTATCAGGTATCGAGTTCGTCTCCCTCGGAGAGACTCCCGGCCTCGGTTCAAAGGTAAGAGATATCGGGACATTCCGCGAGCAGTTCTACGGACAGTCAGGTCCTGAGGTCACACTTGACGCTGTCAGCGGCGCCACATTCTCCTCAAAGGGAATGAAGAAGGCTGTGGAAACAGCACTTCAGGCATACAATAACAACAAGGAGGCGATACTCAATGGCTGAGAAAAAGACTCTTGCACAGGAACTGACCAAAGGCATCATCAAGGAAAACCCGACACTTGTGATGCTCCTCGGTATGTGTCCTACACTTGCCGTAACAACCCAGGCAATGAACGGCATCGGCATGGGCCTTGCAACGACATTCGTTCTCCTTGGCTCTAATATCGTTGTTTCCGCACTCAGAAAGGTGATACCTGATAAAGTCAGGATACCTGCTTTCATCGTTATCATAGCAAGTTTCGTAACTCTTATAGGATTCCTGCTTGAAGGCTTTGTGCCTTCACTGTATGCAAGCCTTGGCATCTATCTCACACTTATAACTGTAAACTGCATAATCTTCGGACGTGCAGAGATGTTTGCAAGCAAGAACGGAGTTATCGCTTCGGCCTTTGATGCGATAGGAATGGGAATCGGATTTACTCTTGCCCTCTTCGCAATGGGCTCTGTACGCGAGATAATCGGTGCGGGCCAGTGGATGGGAATGGATATCCCTGTTCTGCATAATAATCCCATGCTGCTCTTTATCATGCCTGCCGGAGGCTTCTTTACGCTTGGAATGATAATAGCTGTAGTAAACAGATTTGCTAACAGAAAACCGCCTGCCGAGATAAGCTGCGGCGGCGAGGGCTGCGAGAAATGCCCTATGGCAGGAAGCTGCAATGAAGGAAAGGAGGAAAAGTCAGAATGAAAAGCATGATGATAATACTTCTCTCTGCAATGCTTACCGATAACTTTGTTCTTTCAAAGTTCATGGGTATCTGTCCCTTCCTCGGAGTTTCAAAGAAGCTTGACAGTGCGTCAGGTATGGGCATTGCCGTAACCTTCGTTATGATATGTGCAACGGCAGTTACATATCCGATCCATCACGGACTTCTCGTCCCCAACGGCCTTGAATACTTCGATACTGTTGTATTCATTCTGGTCATCGCACTTTTCGTACAGCTCGTTGAGACGGCACTGAAAAAGACCATCCCCTCACTTTATAAGTCGCTGGGTGTATATCTGCCGCTCATCACAACAAACTGCGCGGTTCTTGGTGTAACAGTACTTAACATCGACAACGGTTACAGTTTTATACAGTCTCTTGTCAATGCACTTGGTGCCGGACTTGGCTTCATGCTTGCGCTGGTGATCTTCTCAGGTGTCCGCAGAAAGCTGGAGTATGCCGATATCCCGGAGACCTTCAAGGGTGTCCCCGCAACACTGATAGCCGCCTCCATCGTGTCCGTGAGCTTCATGGGATTCTCCGGACTGTTTAACTAAGGAGGTGCGGCCATGACTTATCTTATACCTGTAATAATACTTGGCGTGTGCGGACTCCTTGCAGCTGTACTTCTTACTGTTGCAGCAAAGGTATTCTATGTTGAAGTGGACGAGAGAGTTGAGAAGATCAGCGGTTCTCTCCCTCAGGCAAACTGTGGTGCCTGCGGATATGCCGGATGCGCAGATTATGCTGATGCGATCGTCAACAGCGGTGCACCTACAAACCTCTGTCGTCCCGGCGGAGCTGATGCGGCAGGGAAGATAGCTGAGATACTCGGCACTGCAGCTCCTGAAGTGATACCCATGGCTGCTGTTGTACATTGCAACGGCAACTGTGAAGCGACTCAGACAGCATTTGACTTTGACGGAGTTCAATCCTGTAAGGCGGTAAAGCGTTTCTATGGCGGAAACGGTCTCTGCAAGTACGGATGTATCGGTCTCGGCGACTGTGCTGCTGTATGCGAGCATGACGCAGTTGTTATAAAGAACGGAGTAGCAAGCATCATCCCTGAGTTGTGCGGAGCCTGCGGCCAGTGTGCTGCAGCCTGTCCAAACAAGCTGATAACCATCAGGCCGAAATCTGCTAAAGTGGATGTTCTCTGTTCATCCGCTGCAAATGGTAAACAGACAAAGCTAAGCTGCAAGAACGGCTGTATCGGCTGCCGAATTTGTGAAAAGAAATGTCCAAACGGAGCGATCACTGTAAATGATAATCATTCGTTCATAGATTACGACAAATGTACCGGCTGCGGAGTCTGTGCAGATGTCTGCCCGACCAAGGCAATCCATAAAAACTGATAAATTAACTAAAACTGCGCAAGTTTGATCTTGCGCAGTTTTGCTGTTTAATGAGTGCTGCACAGTATGATAGTGTAAAAGATTTGAATTAGTACAAGAAATCTCGGTAAATGATTATATTTTTGTTCTTTTTTGAAATAAAAATGATCAAGTTCGAAATAATATGGTAATAATCTATTGACAATATTTTAAAAAAGGGGTATAATATAGTTGTATAGATATGCCATTATCAGGCCGAGTCGCAAGCGGAAGATAATATCAAAGTATATCTATGCGTTCAAACTCTAAAGAGGGAATTGGCTGATACGACGAAGCTTTAGAATCTTTAGAACTATATATAATAAAAATAGTGATCCGTAAGAAACAACAAAACATTGTCCTAATCAGACCTTTTCCTCGCATTACTCTTTATCTTATTATAAAGGAGGAAAAGCCATGAAGATTAGCTTGAGGAAACGAATCACCTCGTTTCTGACAGCGTCGGTAATGACGGCGACGAGCCTTACGCTTTCACAGCTTACTGCGGTTGCCCTCCCGGCTGGGACCGGGGATTCAGCTCCGGCTACGAGCGGTTTCTCGCTTGATCAGGATGATCTGAGAACCGGCACCGGCCTGGGTGCAGGAATGTTGCAGTTAGCTGATATCTATGCGAACATCTCGTTCACAGATCCTGAAGGCGCGGCTGTTAATGTCACATTACCGGACAACACTTATTATCTCCTTGTCGAGGCTACCGGCACGCAGCCGGGAATGATGGGCCAGGCCAGTGAGGTAACAGGTGCAAAGCTTATTGAGCTTGAAGTAGCAGACGCAAGCTCATGGGTATCTGCGCCACGTTCTTTTGATGTATTAAGAGCGGGCGGAGGTATGTGGGGACCCGGAATGGTCACTCCCACCTCTCTCAAGGGTACGCTCCTTGAGAATAACGATCCGTCAGTTGAACTTGATGAAAATGACGCGATTGAAAAGAAGGATACACTTGCAGCAACCAGCATCGCTGCAACCGTTGGCACTGAGACAAAGTATTTCGGCGTCGATACTGCCACTTCACTGACAGCAAAGACCGGAGAAAGACCCGGCACGGCAAATGACACTGCAGAGATCAAGGCACAGAGTGCTGATGACAGAACACTTCAGGTGAACATTCTTCGCTATGACGAAGAAACACCTACGACCGTTTCACCATCTACAGGTAAGAAGTACTGGATCTACGAGTATCTCGTTCCCAAGGGCGCAGGCCCCAAGAGAGAGAATGCAGTTGGATATAAGTTCCAGCAGTTCGATCCTGAGAATGAAGAAACATCCAAGTTTGCGATCCCATACGGCAGTGAATTCAGAGAATCCGGTTCGGAGGACTCTAATATCACTACTATAGCGTTTGATCCTGATCAGTATGATATATTCTACAGAGTGTATCTCTCAAACGAGGATCTTTCAAACGATCGCCAGCTCGTAAATCTCGAGCAGTCCGGTGCTGATAATATCCCCGGATTCCGTGCTAATACTGTCAGAAGAGAAGGTAACACTGATGTTGTTAACTTTGTTAAGGACAGCGTTGGCTATGAAGTTAAAACTGAAACCGAAGGTGAAAAACCGATCTCGATCACTGATGCTGACAGATTGTATATTTTCCTTGAGGTTAAGCACGCTACAAGCTCCGACACATATGCTCTGTCTCCGTATAATGGCGATACCCTGGTGTTCCAGGACGCTGAAAATGCTTCCTGGGGTGATCAGAACGGTAATGTTATCGCAGGTGAGCGTATTACCGGAAGCGAGAACATAACGATCAAACTTCTACAGCGCAACGCTAACCAGAACAATCTTAGTATCAGCAATGCCAAGCAGCTCAGCGGATGTGTTGAGATCAAGGACGGCGATATCTTCAAGGGATATACCGTAAGCATTCCCGGCAAGGAGAGAGAGTCAGTTCCCGATCTTGAAGAGGAAGCAACAATGCTTACTGATTACATCAAGTTCACTCCTTTAAGTGTCGAGAATGAGTATGATTATCTTTCTATCCTTGGTGATGCTGTTGAATTCGGTATCACTGCACAGAACTTTAATCAGACCAACCACCTTGAGACAAACTATGCTGCAATCAATTTCTCCAATAAGGAGAACATCAATGCTGACCCTGATTTTTCAAGGTTAGAAGGTAGCGATAAGAAGTTCGGCGGCCATTTCTATGTTGCTAATATAGTAAATGACACCGATAGAATCAGACTTGGCGGTAACACCTTTGACGCAGTCATTCATACTCCTGACAAAACACGTGTTCAGGCAACAGGTACCGAAGGCGGCGAAGGACAGGATCATTATACTATCGTTGAAGAGTCTGCTGATCAGATAACGGCAAAAATCACACCGATACTTGATCATATGAAGCAGATTTCTGAGGAACTTGTTTCCAAGAATGCAAATGCTAAGCCTGTTATGACAGGTGATAATAAGTGTGAGCTTGACACAACAGGTTATCCTGATGATGCAACGATCTACGTTAATGCAGATGATTATGTTGGCTGCTTTAAGGGATCTGAAGGTGTTACAGTAAAGAAGCTTCCTGATCAGACAATAGTCTTCAACTTCAAGACAACTGAGTCTGTTGAATTAGGTCCGATAAAGTATCTGATTCCTGGTGAAGACGGTGTCATTAATGAAGGCAACAAGGTTTCTATTACTGATGATGAGAATGGTTCATCAGATGTAGTTGCACGTCACATTGTTTATAACCTTAATGGTTGTAAGGATGTTAAGATCGATGGTGCAACCGGTATCTTCCTTGTTCCCAGAACAGACTCTGATGCAGTTCTCGGCGGCACATCACGCGGCTGGATGGTTTCCGGCGGCACATTCCACAACGACGGCGGTGAGTGGCATTACGCTTACCAGGATCTTAAGAAGGATGACAACAGCATCTCCTTCAGCAAGGTAGACATTACCGATGGTAAGACAGAGATAGCTGGTGCAACACTCACGATCGAACCCGTCAGCCCTGGAATCAATTTCGAAGGCGTAACAGTAAAGCAGGGCTCAGCAGACCTTACTGCCGATGCTGTAAAGCCTGACAAGATCGAATTTGTAACTAACGGCAAGGTAAACGTGAAGGTTTCAGGTCTCAAGGACGGCAAGTATAAGCTGACGGAGACTGGAGACAACTTCACAAATGATAAGGGTGACACATTTACAGTTATCCCCGGCGAGTTCATTTTTGAGGTCAAGGATGGTGTTATCATCAGCAAGACTGAGAAGGATGACGAGGGCAGCGATGTCACCACAGATTTCACAGCTGAGGGTGCTTCCTACGACACAGTACAGACAGGTGTTCCCGGTTACTATACAACAACAGGCAAGAGTATTGTTGTTGGTGACGGAAAGTATATCACAGTCAGCAAGCTTGATATTGTCAGACAGACTGAGATCGCTGGCGCTAATATCGAGATAAGATATGATGACTATGCTCCTGCTGTTGGTTTTGGCGGACAGGGAAAAACACTCAGAAACGTTATTGTAAAGCGCGGAGAAGAAACAATTACCAACCCGGGCGGCCGTGCATGGAACAGTACTATCAGATTCACTTCTGACGGTATCAATCCTGTAAAGATCGGTAACCTTCCCGACGGTAACTACACCATCACGGAGACTGGTGACACATTCAGAACTCCTGATGGCAAGGAATACTCCGTAATCACATCTTCTGCTTCCTTCGTTGTAAAGGACGGCATGATCATCAGCAAGACTGATGAGACAGGAACAACCGACTTCACAGCAGAGGGAACAACATACGAATCACTCGGTACTGAACCCGGCTATTATATCACCGACGCAGCAACTATCAAGGTCGGCGATGCTGAGGTTCCCAAAGAAGAAAAGATAACTTCCATCAGCAAGAAGATCACAGGCTCCGACAACGAGGTAGCCGGTGCAGAGTTCAAGCTGACAGGAGTTAAGGAAGACGGACAGTCCATCGATCTTTCAGGTATCGCAGTCAAGAATGCAACACTTCCTGAGGGCACAAGACCTGCAGATCACATCACATGGACATCCACCGGTACAGCAGCAGAGCTTATCAACCTCCCCAACGGTACATATACACTTGAGGAGAAAACAGCTCCTGACGGCTGCACAGTAGTATCCGCATTCGAATTCACTGTTACCGACGGCGTTGTTGCTCTCGTAAACGCTGAGACAACAGGCGCTAAGGAAACAGATGGAAATGACGGACTTATCATCACAGACAGCATTTCTACTATCGATATCTCCAAGAAGGCAATCAACGGTTCTGAGGAACTCGAGGGCGCTGAGCTGACACTTACACTTGTATCAGCACTGAAGGATAGCGATAATGACGGTGAGATCACATCTAATGACGGCGATTTCACAAACGTAAAGGTATCAAGAGGTACAGAAGACATCACAGCCACAGCACTTGATAAGGCTGCAAAGACTATCAAGTATGTATCCGGCGGTTCTCCTGTAACTATCAACGGACTTCCCGACGGTGTATATTCTCTCGCTGAGACGGGCGGAGAGTTCACAGTAGGTGAAGGCGAAGATGCTGTAACATACAGCGTGCTTGACAGCACACTCAGCTTTACAATCAGAAACGGTGTTATCTCAACACTGGATGCTGAGGCTAAATCCGAGTCTAACGATTGTGTTGCAAAGGTAACATCTGCAACTTCTATCGAGATCGGTGATGCAGTAAAGCCTGAAGAGAAGCCTGTTATCATCAGCAAGAAGGTAGTAGGCGGCGGCGAAGAGGCACCCGATGCAGTATTTGAACTTACCGGTGTTACCGGCGAGGGCGAAACACAGACTGCAATCGATTTTTCAAATGTTACAGTTACTAACGGTGCTTCTAATGCAGTAAGCACAGACGGCAAGACACTTACATGGACATCCACAGACAAAGCAGCAGAGTTCACAGGCCTTCCGGCTGGAACATATACTCTTAAAGAGAAGGCTGCTCCCGATGGATACCAGGTAGTATCTGAGTTTGAGTTCAAGATCGACGATGAAGGCAATGTTACAGTACTGACTGCTTCAACAACAGGCGGAACTGTAAAGGCTGCAGACGGAACGATCACAATCACAGATGATATCTCTGATATCTCTGTAAGCAAGAGCGCAGTGAACGGCGAGAGCGAACTTCCCGGTGCTGAGATCACTATCACACTGGACAAGGCAGCTGTTACAGACGCAACACTTGAAAACATCAAGGTTCTCCAGGGTGAGACAGATATCACAGAAACTGCAGTAAATGGAAATACTATCAAGTATACATCTGCTGACAAGCCTGTAGAGATCAAGGGACTTCCCGATGGAGACTATACACTGAAGGAAACCGGCGGCGAATTCGTTAATGATGGTACTGTATACACAGTAATCGACAGCGAGTTCAAGTTCACAGTCAACAACGGTGTTATTGAAAAATCCACAAAGGTGGAGGACGAGAACGGTACTATCGAGAGCACAGATGATTCTTCTATCAAGATCAGTGATGCCAAGACAAAGACTGTTACGATCAGCAAGAAGGCAGTAGGCGGCGAGGATGAGCTCCCCGGAGCAACACTCAAGCTCACACTTACCAAGCCCGCTGAAGGCGTTACAGATCTTTCAAAGACATTCGATAAGGACCTTTCTGAAGATAAGAAGTCCATAGAGTGGACATCAACAGATAATGCGAAGGTCATCAGCAACCTGCCTGACGGCACATACGAGCTCAAGGAGACAGGCGATGACTTCACAGTCGGCGAAACAACATACTCTGTAATCGAGAGCACTCTGACATTCGTAGTTAATGACGGCGAGATCACAGCAGTACAGAAGATCACTGACGAAGCAACAGGCGGCACAATGGAGATCACTGGTAAGTCTTCTATTGTCGTTTCTGATGCTGAGGCTATCGAGGTCGCTCCCGTTGTAATAAGCAAGACTGCTGTAACAGGCGGCAAGAGTGAGAATCTCGAGGGCGCAGTACTTGTAGTTAAGTACAAAGGCACTGATGACATCGACCTTAGCAAGGTAGAGATCGAAGGCCTTACAAAGTCTGAGGACGACAAGGTAACAGCAGATACCTATGTTGTTGACGAGGACGAAAAGACAGTAACATTTATTTCAGGAACAGAGGACTCCAAGCTCAGCGGACTGCCGGCAGGCGAGTACGAGCTGATCGAGGATACAGCACCTCTGGGCTATGCAAAGACCACTTCTATTCCGTTCGTACTTGAAAAGGACGGTACAGTTAAGGTCAATGAAGAAGCACTTGAGAAGCTTGATCTCACAGATAAGGTGATCGAGGCTACCATAAGCAAGGTAGAGATCGCAGGTGAGGGAACAGCAGAGCTTCCGGGCGCAAAGCTGACGATCACAAATCTGGACGGCACATCACTGGAGGACGTAAAGGTAACTCTGGGCAAGGGTTCAGACAAGACAAAGCTTGAGCAGAGCGGAAGCAGCATCAGCTTCATCTCAGGCACAACAGACACAGTTCTTTCAAAGCTTCCCGCAGGCAAGTATTCACTGGAAGAGATCCAGACTCCCGGCGACGAGTACAACAAGGCTGAGACCATCACCTTCACCATCGACGAGTACGGCAAGATAACAGAGGTTAAGAATGCCGCAAACGTAACAGATACGAAGGAGAACGAGGAAACAGCCGGCGGCAAGATCACAATGCTCGACACCAAGAAGGGCGAAATGGTGATCTCCAAGGTAGATGCAACCAACGGCAGCAAGCAGGTAAAGGGCGCAGAGCTCACACTGATCAAGAACGACGGAAATATGTCAGCCGACGTGACAGTATCGGGCAGAACAAAGGCCGATAAGATCACAGAGGAGAACAAGTACGACGTATACGTAATTGACGGCAGCAAGCTCACATTCATCACAGGGGACGAGACAGTAACAGTAGGCAAGCTCACAGACGGAAAGTACACACTGAAGGAAGTAGCAGCACCTGAGGGCTATCTCGTAACAGAGTCCACAGTCGATTTCACGATCGACAAGGGCAAGGTAACAGAAGGACCTTCAACAGCAGAGCTTTCTGATAAGGCAATAACAGCTTCGATCAGCAAGAAGGATGCAACAGAGGGCGCCGGCACAGAGCTCCCCGGAGCAAAGCTGACAGTTACCGCAAAGGACGGACAGGATCTCACAAACGTAGTACTCGTAAGAGACG